>DASPKW010000056.1:0-5629 GCA_035627895.1 Tepidisphaeraceae bacterium
CACCGCGACCGTCCCCGAGCACGCCTGCCACAACTGCGGCCACACTTGGATCGGCCCGGGGGCCGAGGAGATCTTCCGCGCGATGATCCCCGAGGCGAAGGCGAAACTCGAACGCCACCGCCGGCGACAGACCCGCCGCGCCAAGGTCCTCCGAACCCTCGCCCTGGGCGCCCTCCCCGTCACCGGCTGCGTCACCACCACCCTCAAACTCACCGGCCACCTCGACGCGAACTGGCTCTGGGTCCTGGCCCCCTTCTGGCTCATGCCCCTCCTCGCCGCCGCCTGGACCGCCCTCTGGTTCGCCGCCTACGCCCTCAACCCCCCGCGCCATTGATGAACCACGAAAAACACGATGGGCACGAAGAAGAAGTTTCAGCCACCGATCCTCACAGATGACACGGATGCAGAAGAGAGGGTCCGCACCGTGCCTTATCTGTGGCCATCTGTGAACATCCGTTGATACGCATCGACAATAACCTACCGATTCCGCTTCCGGACGGGTGCTGTACGCGCAGCCGGCGTGGGATCATGTCGCTATGCATTCGCGGTCGAGCGCTTGCGAGGCATGCCGCCCGCTACCCTCTCCGCCCCATCCTGCCCTTCGCCCGGGTCAACCCACGCTCCGCACAAAATCCCGGCCCTCCGGCGTACCGGAGTCCTCCCGGGATTTTCCGCTGCGCTCAGAGGGGTTGACCCGGGCGAGCAAACGTCAGCCCGGCTACGAGGCCGGCGGGCTCGCTTTGTCGCGGCCGCGCAAGATGTCCGGCCGCGGCTCACGCGGGCCGGGCCGGGGCGACGAGGTTAGGCTGCCGGACCCGCCCCCTCGACCTTGTTGATTAACGCTTCGATCGCCGCGGCGATCTGCGGCAGTTTCGGAATCAGTTCGGAGAGCGGCACCCCGTCCGAGAAGCCGCGCGTCTTGCCGGCGGCGAGGCCGAGGCCGGGGTGGATCGCCCGGAGCGACTGCCAGAAATCGACGGCGAGTTGCTCGGGGAGCCCACGGTCGCGAATCTGGTCGATCAGCCACGAAGGCGAGAAGAAGACAAGAAGAGTGAGCCACAGATTTTCACGGATGGTCACAGATAAGACGGGCTCGCATTGAGCCTGGCTTGACCCGTGTCCGTCTGTGCTGATCTGTGGCTAATTCTGTTTTCCGTCTTCTTCGCGCCTTCGTGCCTTCGTGGTTCATTCGCTTGCCGGGAAGCAGGCGCGGACCGATCATGCCGCCCCATGAAGTTCAAGCGGCCTCCCCTGCGGATCCAGCCCACCACCCTCTGGGATTACCCGTCGCAGGACTACGGCGAGGGGCGGCAGGGCGTCGCCGGATACAAGGGGGCCACGCCGTCGTACGTGATCTGGAACCTGATCCAGCGCTACACGGCCGAGAAGGACCTCGTCGTCGACCCGTTCTGCGGGAGCGGCACCACGCTCGACGTGGCGCGCGACCTGAACCGCAAGGCCCTGGGCTACGACGTCCACCCGACGCGCAAGGACATCTTCCGCGTCGACGCCCGCAAGCTCCCGCCCGAACTCACCGGCAAGGTCGATTTGGTCTTCATGGACCCCCCCTACTCGACCCACCTCGACTACGGCCCCGACCCCCGCGACATCGGCAAGCTCGACGCCGCCGGCGGCGAGTACTACACCGCCATGGCCCAAGTCTTCGCCGAAACCTTCCGCATTTTGAAACCCGGCAAAATCATGGGCCTCTACGTCAGCGACAGCTACGTCCACGAGAAGCGCGCGTTCCACCCGCTGGGCTTCGAGCTCTTCGGCCGACTACTCAAACAAGGCTTCACCCCCGTCGACATCGTCGCCGTCACCCGCCACAACAAGACGCTCGAAATGGGCAACTACCGCAAGGCCGCCGAGGAGCAGAACTTCTTCCTCCGTGGGTTCAACTACCTCCTCATCGTGCGCAAGCCGGAGAACGAACCACGAAGGCACGAAGGCGCGAAGAAGACGGAAGGCAAAGTCAGCCACAGATCGGCACAGATGAACACAGATCAAGGCAGGGGCAAGACCAGCCCGTCCCATCTGTGACCATCTGTGAGAATCTGTGGCTGATTATTCTGCTCTTCTTCGTGTCTTCGTGCCTTCGTGGTTCAACTCTCCGGGTTTGCCCGCATGATCGCCCAGGCGTCCTCGACCGACTTACCGATCCACCTCCTCTTCCCGCTGGCCAGCTCGCTGCTGTACGTCGCGGCCGCCCTCTCCCTCCGCCGCGCCGCCCAGGCGAAGGTGGGCGTCTGGCGCTCCACGTTCGTCATGAACGTGATCGCCGCCCTCTGCTTCCTCCCCCTGCTCGCCGGCACGCCCGGCCCCGGCCCGACGCCCGTGTGGCAGGCCGCGATCGTCGGCGTGCTATTCGTCGGCGGGCAGGCGCTCACCATGATCGCGCTCAACAAAGGCGACGTATCGGTCGCCACGCCCGTGATGGGCACCAAGGTCATCTTCGTCGCCGTGTTCGTCACGCTGCTCGTGGGCGACCCGCTGCCGGTCGACTACTGGGTCTCCGCCGCCGCCAGTGCCGCGGGGATCGCCCTATTGAGCATCGGCCCGCGCGGGGCTAACAGACCCGCCGGTCACCGCCACGTCGGCCTGACCATCGCCGCCTCGCTCGGCGCCGCCGCGTGCTACGCGCTGTTCGACGTGCTCGTGCGCATGTACTCGCCCGCGTGGGGTATCGCCCGCTTCCTGCCCGCGGTCATGCTGGCATCGGCAGTTCTGTCGCTCGCGTTCTGGCCGATCTTCGAAGGCCGCCTGCGCGAGATCCCCAAGCCCGGCGCCGGCCCCCTGCTGCTGGGGAGCCTCTTCCTCGGCCTCCAAGCCCTGCTCCTCGTGCGCACGCTCGGCCTCTACCCCGACACCACCCGCATCAACGTCGTCTACAACAGCCGCGGCCTCTGGAGCGTCATCGCCGTCTGGCTAGTCGGCCACTGGTGGGGCAACACCGAGCGCCACGCCGGCCACGGCGTCATGCTCCGCCGCATCATCGGCGCCGCCCTCCTCCTCGGGGCGATCGTGATCGCGGTGACGCTCCCCTTCACGCGGTGAGATGGAACCACGAAGAACACGAAGGACACGAAGGCGCGACGCAGATCGGAAATCGAATCAGCCACAGATGCGCACGGATGAACGCGGATGAGAGTGGCTTGCGCGGGGCCGAGTCCCATCTGTGATCATCCGTGTGAATCTGTGGCTGACGCGTCTCCTCTTCTTCGTGACCTTCGTGCCCTTCGTGGTTCAATTCCTCAGTGCTTGTGCCGCTCGTAGTGCTGCCGGAGCAGGTCCTTCCCGTAATCGTTCCCGTTGGGCGTGCGGATCAGCGCGTGGATGTGCTCCCGCCCCGGCGGCCCGCTTCGGTCGCCCAGCGCGATCGGCTTCTGGTGGTCGAACTCGATCAGCACGACCGGACTGTGGACGCGGTAGTAGAACACGCCGCCCGGCTCGGTCTTGCCGATCCAGGCGAAGTACGTGTCGTCCAGGTGCCGCCGCACCTCGTCCAGCTTCACCTTCGCGTGCCCGTCGCGCGTGTTGTTGACGTACAGGCCGACGAGTTCCAGCAATTGCTCCTTGTGCGCGGCCGACAACTCGCTCGCCTTCACGCCCGCGTAATCCAGCACTACGTTGTCCTTGAACGCCTCGCCGACGTTGTCGTTGCCCGTCTTCGACGTCTTGATGACCGCCTTGGCCCGCTGCGCCTCGGCCAGCGCGTTGACGAACGCAAGCGCCTTGTCCTGCTCGTCGTCGAGGATGCGTATGCCCTTGTGCTTTCCGGCCGTCGCCACGGTCGGCTCCGACCCCCAGAAGCTCGGCGTCATCACGACCTGGTCGCCCAGGACGAAGTAGTTGACGATCAAATGGTGCCCGTCGAGTTGAAAGCCCCACGGCTCCTTCTCCGACGGCGTCCCCATGACGGTAAGCCAGTACCGCCCCTCGCCGTACTCCTCGAAGTTGTTCTTGAGCTCCGCCAGCGTCTCGTTCAGCCGCATCACGTCGCGCGTCAGCTTCAGCCCCTTGGCGCTCAACCCCTCGCCGAGCATCGCGAACGCGGCCTCGCGCTGCCGCGGCGTCATCTCCGCGAAGCTGACCCCCTGCCGCACGTAGAAGTGCTGGTTCATCCACTTCCGCCACTCGTCGTCGTCGACTTTGAACGTGGTCTTGGCGCGCTGGTCGGGTGTGAGCGAGTCAAGAAACGCGAGCGTGGCCTTGCGCACCGGCTCCGTCGACACGCCCGTCGCCTTGATCGGGAACAAACCGGCGACGACCTTCCCACCCGTCGTGACGCCCTTGAACGGCTCGGCCAAGCCCTTGGCCTCGGCGTCCTTCGACATCGCGATCGCGCGGGTCGTCGGGGCCGGAACGGACGGGGCGGCGGGCGCGGCGGGGCCGCCCTGCTCGCGCACGTCACAGCCGGCAAGGGTGATCAGACCGAGTACAGATACGGGCAAATAATGTGACGCGAGCTTAGGCATGCGGGGTCTCCTCGGGAGACCTTATACCGCGCGGGGGAGGGGTGCGCCATCAGTCAAGCCGTCGCGAGTCGAGCGACCTCGAACGCGCCCCGCTAGCGAGGAGACTACAAGGGCGCGCAAGCGGTCTTACAGGTTCGGCGGCCGCCCGTCCGTCAGCACGTCCGCCCCCGTCGCCGTGACCGCCACCGTGTGCTCGAAGTGCGCCGCCGGCTTCCCGTCCTCCGTCACCACCGTCCACTGGTCGTCGCGCATGACCACGTCGCGCCGCCCCATGACCACCATCGGCTCGACCGCGATCGTCAGCCCGGGCTTGAGCTCGAAGTCGCCCCTCCGCTGCTCGCCGGTGACGAAGTTCGCCACGCTGCGCGGCTCCTCGTGCATGCTCCGCCCCACCCCGTGCCCCACGAACTCGCGCACCATGCTGTACCCGTGGATCTGCTCCACGTAGTGCTGCATCAGCCGCGCGATCTCGCTCCACCGCTTCCCCGGCTTGATCGACCGGATCGCCATGAACAGCGTCTCCTTGGTCACGTCCAGGAGCTTCTGGTAGTCGGCCGAGATCCGCCCCACCGGCACCGTCGTCGCGGTGTCGGCGAAGTACCCGCCGACCTGCAGTGCGACGTCCAGCGTGACGACGTCGCCCTCCTTGAGCGTGCGCCCCCCGGGAATGCCGTGGACGACCTCGTCGTTCACGCTGATGCACGTGAACCCGGGATAGCCCTCCCCCGGCTTATACGTCGGGTAGTTCTTCGAGCCCGAGAGTGCGCCGTGCGCCGCCATCTCGCGCGCGGCGAGTTGGTCGAGCTCCGCGGTCGTGACCCCGGGCACGGCGGCCTCGCGCATCTTCGCGAGGATGTTGCACGCGACCTGCCCCGCCCGCCGCATCAGCTCGATCTCGCGCCGACTTTTGAGGTTGATGGGCATCGGAGGAGTTGCGAGTTACGAGTTACGAATTGCGAGAAAGAAGGCAAGTGCGCGTCTTCTCCGGACTCGCAACTCGCAGCTCGCAACTCGCAACTTTCCCGTCCTAGTACTGCCGCCCCTTGATCCGCTTGCCCTTGCCGCCGCCGGGGGCGCTCAGGAAGCCGCCGTAGTTCCGCATCAGCAAATTCGCCTCGATCCGCTGTACGAGGTCGAGCGCGACGCTGACG
>DASPKW010000057.1:0-2133 GCA_035627895.1 Tepidisphaeraceae bacterium
CGCCCAGCCGTGGCCTACGCCGGACGACGCGGTGGCGACGTGGTACAAGCTGAACTCGTCGACGTGCGAGGGGACGGCGGCGGCGGTCAAGCTGGGCGGGTCGAGCGACACGCCGTTCCTCTGGTACAACGGGAAGTCGGGCGGCGACAACGACAAGTACCTGCGCGACTCGTCGCTGGCCCGGAAGATGTCGAACATCCGGTCCGCGTCGCGGGTGGTCGCGGCGATGGACGGCAACGCGTACAACTGGAACGACATCGGGGGGAGTTCGACCGGCGTGTCGGCGCGGATCTCGGGGCGGCACGGGCAGGCGCAGAACGGCGGGAAGGACGGATTTTTCAACGCGCTGTTCTTCGACACGCACGTGGTGCTCCTTCCGACCGAGCCGTACACGAAGGCGGGGAGGGGGCACGATTCGCTGCGGGTGACGAAGGCCGAGGCGGTGTTCTTCCTGCGGGATCAGTAATTCAGCGGCAAGTCGCGGGGCGCGACGAAGGCGGTGTTCTGGATGCACGACCAGTGATGTTTGGCGGCGGGCTTCGGCGCGCCGAAGAATTTGAGCGTCGGGCGGGTCGCCGAGGGGCCCGAGGATCTCAAGCCCTTTAGTGGTAAGGCATTGGGCGCTGGCTGCTTGCGTGGAAAACCGGGCAAAACCGGGCAAAACCGGGACTTTTCGGTACCGAATCAGTACTTTCGGTACCTTTCGGTACCGAGTCGGTACGCTTTGTGCCCGCGTCGGGTCGTGGCGTGGACGAGGCGGGACGTCGGGTGGCGTTGGGAGGGGTGCATCTACTCTTACGTGGGGGGTCACGCAGCGCTGGTCAGCGGTGCGCCCGGGTGCTGGTTCGGCGGGTCGGGACGTGGGAATTTTTCGGGGATTTGGCTCGGGGCGGGGTAGCGCCGAGGGGGCGTCGGGCGCGCACCGGCAGGGGGGGTATTGCGGAGCGGTCGTCGCGGTTTTCGAACGGGTCGAGATCGCTCACTCGCCGCTGAATCGGCCAATGGGGCTGGATAACGATGCCGCATCGCTCGATCCGGGGCGTTGCCTTCGGTTCCGCCTGCGGCGTGGCATCGCGGCCATTTTTACCCGGTTGTCAGCAACCCGTTACGAGCGTGAGGGGAGACACTGGGGAAACCGGGATAATCGCGGGGGTCGGGGAACCGGGACGGGGCAGGGGTCGTTCTGAGGATTGGGGTGGACAGCCCGTAGAATGCCGCCGCACCACCAGGTCTTCCAGCAGAGGTCGCATCCATGCCGGTTTATACGTACGAGGCGATGAATTCCTCCGGGCAGGAGGTTAAGGACGAGATCGACGCGACGACGTCCGACGAGGCGATCGCGAAGATCCGCAACAAGGGGTTCTTCCCGACCAAGATCAAGGAAAAGGCGGTCAAGAAGAGCGCCAAGAAGAAGAAGGACGAGGTCGCGGCGACGGCGCCCACGCGGAAGATGCCGATCGCGATCGGCGGGGTGTCGCGGAAGCAGCTGGTGGCGTTCACGCGCCAGCTGTCGACGCTGCAGGACGCGGGCCTGCCGATCTTGCGGTCGCTGCAGATCCTGGAAGAGCAGCAGAAGCCGGGGTTGCTCAAGGCGATCATCGGCGGGGTGGCCGACGAGGTCGAGGGCGGGGGCACGCTGTCGGACGCGATGGCCAAGTACCCCAAGGCGTTCGACAAGCTGTACTCGAACATGATCTCGGCGGGCGAGGCGGGCGGCGTGCTGGACATCATCCTGAGCCGGTTGGCCGACTTCATGGAGAAGGCGCAGAAGCTGAAGAAGAAGGTCGTCGGCGCGATGATCTACCCCGCGGTCGTCATCACGATCGCGGTCGGCATCGTCTCGATGATCATGATCTTCGTGATCCCCAAGTTCGAGTCGATCTTCACCGACTTCAAGCTCGACCTCCCCGGCCCGACCAAGCTCCTGCTCGCGATGAGCCGCTGGTTCGCCAACGACTACGGCTGGCTGATCGTGATGCTCTCGCCGTTCGTCATCATCGGGCTGGTCAAGCTGATACAGATGAGCGAGGGCGGCAAGTACGCCGTCGACGTCGTCAAGCTCAAGATCCCCATCCTGGGCGCGATCCTGGGCAAGACGGCCATCGCCCGCTTCACGCGCACGCTCGGCACGCT
>DASPKW010000058.1:0-5227 GCA_035627895.1 Tepidisphaeraceae bacterium
CAAGCGGCGGCTGACGGCGAAGCTCTACTCCTTCATGTTGTGGGATACGCCGGAGACCTTTACGCTCACCCAGAGCGATCAGCTCTACGCGCTCCATCCCGAGTTCCATCGGCCCTACTACTTCTTCAACCGGACGAAGAAGCAGTATTGGCGGGAGGTGGGATCGCGGCAGCTGGGACCCTCTGGGGCCCGCTGGAACACCGACACCGATCGGCAGCAGTACACGTTGTGGGGGCGCACGGCGGTGCAGACGCAGCCGGCGGCAGCGTCGATCATCACGATTGTTTCGAGTGCGGTCGGAGACAACACCGCCTCGAAGGCCATTACGATTCGTGGTGTCGCGAACGGTGCGGTGACAACCGAAGCGATCACGCCCAACGGGACGTCGGCGGTCACCGGGACGACCTCGTTTTCGAAGATCCTCGGGGTCACGAAGGGCGCGCCGTGGGCGGGGACGCTGACGGTGTCCGCCGGTGCGACGACCCTCCTCACCCTCGGTCCCGGCGAGTACGGCCGCTCCTACCAGCAGCTCTTTCTGCTCGGGTCGCCCTCGACGGCCGACACCATCGAGTATCGGTTCTACCGATTGCCGAAACCCCTCGTGAACGACTACGACACGACCGACATCCCGCCGCCGCACGAGCAGATCTTGGTGTGGGATGCCCTCCTCCTCCTCGCGGCCTACGACGGGCGGCTCGACGCGGCGCGCGTGCGGGAGTGGAAAGAGTGGCAGCAGATGGCCGACATGGCGCTTGACCACGCCTACGTGGAGCTCCAGGGCCTTGAGGCCGAACCGCAGTTTATCCGCGACACCGATGACGGGCAGTCCGACGGCCCGACGATCTGGGTTGCTTAGGAGACCGACGTGAATCCACAGAATCAGGCGATGGAGCAGGCCCTGGCGGGCGGCGGGGGTGCACCGGCCGCACCGCAAGGCGGGCCACAGACCCCGATGCCCGGGATCCCCCCGGAGCTCGTCGAACTCGCCTACGCGCTCGGCCTTGACCTTAACAACCCCGAGGACCTCGCGATCCTCCTGCAGATGCTCGGGCAGGGCGGGGGTGGGCCGCTTGGGCCGATGGCGGGCGCGGCGCCCGGCGGCGCGAGCTTTCCGCCGGCAGGCTATTAGCGAGCACACGGGCGGCTGCGAGTAAATCAGCCGCCGCGCGGGGTGACTCGTCACGGCGTCTTAAATAGTCCGCCACTGCGCGCACACAAGCCCACGCTTCGTTCTTAGTCATCTTCAACAGCGTACCACGCTCTCCGCCGGCAGGGTACTAAAGTAACGAAAAGCGTTACTTTCCGCGATCGGTTTCGACTCCCTCCCTCCGAATGGCCGAACTCGTCACAGCAGAATGGAAGAACTGGGCTGACGGCGTCATCACCGCCGCCGACCCGGAGCTCCTCCCGGCGACGGCCTCGCCGCGCGGGCGCAATTCTGTCCTGACACGCGTCGGTCCCGGGGTCGCGCTGGTGACGACCCGCAAGGGCGTCAGCGAGATCAACGCCACGCCGATCACCGGCTCCCCCGCCATCATTGGCCAGGCGGAGTTCAAGTCCTACGCCTCCGGCGCGTTCACGACCTACCACATCCTCGTCTGCTCCAACGGGCGGTTGGAATACAAGGATGGGGCGACCTCCACGGCGGTGTGGGATTCGGGGACGGCGGCGCCTTTCACCTCGTCCACTTCTCCCTACCTCTGGCCGGCCTTCGCCGCGGCCAACAACTGCCTCTTCATCTGCAACGGCACGAGTGGGGAGAACAAGAAGGCCTATTTGGAGGGCGGCACGCGCCGGGTGCGCAACTGGGGCATCACGCGCCCCACGGTCGGGACGATGGCGGGCGCGGCGGGCGCGGCCGGCAACCACAACGGCACCTACGAGCTCCGCGTCACCTTCCGCAACACCCGCACCGGGACGGAGTCCTCGATCTCCAACACGGCGTCGGCGACTGTCGCGCCGGCCAATCAGCAGATCAACTGGTCGAACATCCCGGTCAGCGCGGACGCCCAGGTTGACCAGCGCCGGCTGTGGGTGCGGAACACCGCCACCATGGCGAATTTCTACCTCGCCGGGACGGTCAACGACAACTCGACGACGACGGCGACCACGAATGTGGCCGACACCGCCCTGACGGTCATCGCACCGGACACGGCGGAGAATGACCCGCCGCCCACGCTGAGCGTCAGCTGCTGGCATGGGTCGCGGATGTTCGGGGCCGGGCCGGATGCCCCGACGACGCTCCTCTACTCGAAGCTCGGGAACCCCGAGCAGTTCGACCCGGACTTCTTCGAGTATGTCAATCCGCAGGATGGGCAGCCGATTGTCGGGCTCCACTCGGCCCACGGGGTCCTCATCATCTTCAAGCGCGAGTCGACCTGGGTGCTCGTCGGGGATGACCCGAATTCGTGGGAAGTGCGGCCGCTCTTCCGAGACGTGGGGTTGGTGGCGCACCGGGCGGTAACAACGGTCGAAGGGATCACCTACTGGTGGAGCGAGCAGGGACCGATGGCGTGGGATGGTGCCGCGGCGCAGCCGCGTGCCCTGGGGCGCGGGTTGCTCGCCGAGGCGATCGACGCGACCGAGTATGCCAACGACCAGATGAAGGGCGCGGCGGTGCTCGCGGATCGCCCGAATCAACATGTGGTCTTCGCACTCCCGGGGAGTGGTGCGACGCGCAATACGCTCCTCCGCCCCTTCAACTACACCCTGCAGCGGTGGAGCGCGGACAAGTGGGAGGTCATGGATGTCGCCTCCTTCGGGACGGTCGATGACTCGACGGAGGTCCCGGTCTCCTACATCGGCTCCTACTCCGGCCAACTCTTCAAGTGGTGGGATACCTTTGCGGACGGGACGCCCTCGGGGACGACGTCGGGGTCGGTCACCGGGTCGACGGGGACGACCTTGAGCGACTCCGCCGCGAGCTTCCGCACTGCCGGGAATGGCCTGGTCGACCGCTACGTCTACGCCATCGCCGCCGATGGCCTCACGGTGCAGCGCCGGCGGATTTCATCGAACACGGCGACACAGTTGACTGTCGCGTCCGCATGGACAACGAACCCGAACACGACCTACACCTACGTCATCGGCGGTATCGATTTCCAGTTCGACCTCGCCATTACCGACCTCGGGGCGGCATTCTTCAAGAAGCGCCTGCGTCACCTCTTCCTCCTCACCAAGGTGGATGCGGCGACGACAATCAACGTCGATGTCCTCACCGATGAGGCCACCACGCCCCGCCGGCAGTGGTCGATGGCGCTCACACCGGGCGGCGCCACCTTCGGCACGAGCACCTTTGGCTCGTCCGCGTTCGGTTCGGGTCGCCCCGCTGCCGACCGCATTCGCATCGGCGTGACCGCGCGCACCGCACGCGTGCGCCTGCGCCAGCTCGCCAACGGCAAGTCCCTCACCTTGATCAAAGCGGCCCTCTCGGGCGAACTCCTCAATGACAACCTTGGAAGCGGCGAAGGCGGAACACTACTCTAGCGCGGGGCTGGAGGCGGCGAAGGCGGCCGCCGCTACCCGGCAGCTCATCCCTTACGCCCAGTACGAATACGTCGATGTCGTCTTCAACGCCGTTGCCGACACCGACACCGACATCAAGCATTCCCTGAGTCCGCCCACACCGGAAGACATCGACTATCAGGTGGTGAATTGGGAATACGACGCGGCCCCGACGGCGGCGCCGGTGGTGTATCGCGACAGCAGTGCGACCCGCCGCCCGTGGGGTGCGGGTTACATCGTCCTGCGGTGCAACGAGGACGCCGTGCGCGCCACCCTCCTCCTCACCGTTCGGCCCGAAAGGAGTCTCTCCTAATGTTGCGCAGGGTGCTTGCTCTCTTGCTGGTGGTGGCCTTCGCTGCCCCCCTGGCCGCTCAAATTACCAAGCCGCATACCTTCGCCGATGGCGAGACAATCGACGCCGCGCGGATGAATGCGAACTTCGACGAGTTTGCGTCGAAGGCGGTGAATCGCGAGGGCGGGACGATGGCGGGGGTGTTGGCGCCCGATGGCGACAACACGCGAGACCTCGGGACCTCGAGTGCGGCCTTTCGCACACTCTATCTCGACACCAGCCTGATCGCCGGCGGGACGTTGCTCACCACCACGGCCGCGTCGAACCGGATCCAGGTCGACTCCGACAACAACGGCTCGGAGTTGTTCTATGTGCGGAATGGCAGCGGGTCGGACATCTTCTCCGTCGACGAGGACGGGGATGTGGCGGTGATTGGCAGCGGGAATCGCGACATCGCGGGGACGACCGCGGCGACCACCATTCAGGTCAAGGCCACCTCCTCGATTCGCTTCCAGATCGACACCGACGCCGACGGGACGGAGTCCTTCTACTTCAGGAACGGTGCCGGGTCGGACGTCATTACCATCGACGAGACGGGGACGCCCACCCTCAACGGCGAGCTCTTCATCGCCGGCCACACCACGACGGGCTCCGCGGCGAATGCCTTCATTGACTCCGCCAACGGGCGCGTCTTGCGCTCCACGTCGACCCTCCGCGCCAAGCGCGACCTGCGGGACATCTCCCTCGACGAGGCCTATCGACTGCTCGCCGTTCGGCCGATCGCCTACCGCTCGCGCATGGCGCACGATGGCGACCGGGAGTTCTATGGGTTCGGGGCGGAGCCGGTTGCCGAGACTCTCCCGATTCTCGTGGACTACGGTACGGATGGCCAGCCGAACTACGTCGAGTATGACCGCGTTGTCGCACCTCTGCTGCGTCTGGTGCAAGACCTCGAGCGGCGGATTCGTGAGCTTGAGGCGAGGTAAGCCATGCCGACGCTCTCTCCAACCATCACTATCTCGGAGCTGGCGTTTGACGCCTTGACCGAGCGCGCCGCGGCGACCGGCGTCACCATCGATGACCTCGTGCACAAGGTCATTACCGACTTCGCCAATCGCGCCCTCGACGACTACGAGACTTCGCTGAACGCCAAGCTCAAGGCCTTCTGGGAGGTGGCGACTGCTGAGCAGAAGCGCACCCTGATTGCCTTTCTCAAGAGTCAGGGGGCGTAATGGCGCACGCACAGGACTACGTCACCGGGGAAGTGGTGGACCTGAAGCTCGCCCTGGTGCATCAGAAACTCGATACCCTCCTCGCCACTCAGGAGCAGATTCTCGCGCAGCAGAAGCTCACCAACGGCAAGGTGCAGCGGCATGAGCGGATGCTGACGCGCCTTTGGGCGATCGGGGCGACGGCGTGGGCGGCCCTTGG
>DASPKW010000059.1:0-2539 GCA_035627895.1 Tepidisphaeraceae bacterium
CCGTCCGCGGCGCCGCGCCCGGCGTTGCCGTCGCCGAGCCGCTCGTGGTCGAGATCCAGAACGACCCCATTACCGAAACGTTCGTCCAGATCATCGACGCCCGTTCCGGCAATCGCGTCGTTACGGTGATCGAGATTCTCAGCCCGTCCAACAAGCGCCCCGGCACCGGCCAGGACCTCTACCTCGCCAAGCAGGAGGAAATTGTCGCCAGCGGCGCGAGCCTGGTCGAGGTCGACCTCCTGCGCGACGGCAGGCGCGTGCTCGCCTGCTCGCCCGTACACGTCCCGCCCTCCCACCGCACGCCCTATCAGGTGTGCGTCAAACGCGGCTGGCGAAAGTTCGAGTACGAGGTCTACCGCGTGCCCCTCCGCGAACCGCTCCCGGGCATTCGCATTCCGCTGCGCCAAGGCGACGAGGACGCCGTCCTCGCCCTTCAGGAACTGCTCGAACAAGCCTATGCCAACGGCGGCTACGACACGGTCGACTACGCCCTCGACCCGATTCCGCCACTGCCCGCGGACGAAAAGGCGTGGGCGGCCGAGATCCTCGGATCGCGTGCATAAAACCCGTCGCCCCGATCTTTGTTTAGCCGCGACCCGGAGGGCAAGCGTCAGCGCCGCTCGAAGGCGAGCGCGTGTCGCGCGGTCGAACGTCGAACACGGGTATCGCCCTACGGGCCGTACCCCATGCCACGAGACGGCTTTCGCATCCCCAGGCGCCGCGATAGAACACCCGCTTCGATCCACCCACGTCACCCGCAGGAGACTTCGATGCCGACGCCAACACTTCGTCGATTCGCACCCGTCGTGAGTGTCGTCGCGATTCTCCTTGCCCTGGCACCCGCAGCCCCCGCCCAGCCCCTCGCCGACCGCGTGCCCGCGGACGCAATCCTTTATGTCGGCTGGGCCGGCGCCGACGCCGTTCCCGGGTACGCGCAGTCTCGGCTCAAGGCCGTGCTCGATCAGTCGACGCTGCAGGCCGTACTGCGCGAGTTGCCCGCGCGGGTGATCGCCCGTGCCGGGCAGGCCGGCGCGCCGGCGATCGCCAACCCGCACATGAAGGAGTTGATCGACACGCTCGTGGCCGTCGGCGACGTCGCCTGGCGCCGCCCATCGGCCCTCTACGTCGGCCCCGTCAACCTCGCCGAGCGCCTGCCGATCCCGCGCCTCGCCCTGTTCTGCGAGGCCGGCCCCGAGGCCAAGGCGATCGCCGACCGCATCACCGCGCTGGTCAAGCAACTGCCGGCCGACGCGCCGGTCAACGTCCGCGCCCAGGTCTGGCCCGGCGACGTGCTGGTCGTGTCCACGTTCGAGATCGGCGCGCGCATCGAGGAATCGCTCGCCCAGCGCGACCCGTTCAAGGCCGCGCTCAAGCACGGCCGCCCGAACCCCGCGCTCGTCGCCTACCTCGACCTCGAGAAGGTCGTCAACGTCGCCAGCCTCGGCATCACGATGGCCGCCGACGACAGGACCAAGACCCTGTGGCGGTCCGTCCTCCAGACGACCGGCCTGGCGGGCGTCAAGCGCCTCCTCTACACCGGCGGGTTCGACGGCCCCGACTGGGGCACGCAGGCGTTCGTCGACGCCCCCGCCCCCCGCGCCGGCCTGCTCGCCAACCTCCTCTCGACCAAGCCCGTCGGCGACGACCTGCTCAAGTGGGCCCCGAAGGGCACGACGTGGCTCGCGGCCACGCGCATGGACCTGGCCGAGGCGCTCCGCCTGACTCGCGTGGTCACCGCCCGCATCGCCCCGGAGCAGGGCCTCCAACTCGAACGCGCGGTCGAGCAGATCAACACGCTCGTCGGCCTCGACGTCCAGAAGGACCTGCTCGCCGCGCTGGGCGACCAGTGGCTCGTCTACACGTCCGAGCAGACCGGCGTCGGCCTCGCGGGCCTGTGCCTCGTCTGCCCGCTCCGCGACAAGGCCAAGGCCGAGGCCGGCCTACTCAAGCTCATGGCCGTCGCCGACCAGGCGCTGGCCAGGGGCCCGCGCGAGGCCGGGGTCGACGCGGCCATCCGCACCGAGCAGATCGCCGGCCTGACCGTCCACCGTCTGCCGATGCCCGCGTTCGACCCGTGCTGGACGATCAAGAACGACACCCTGTACGTCGCGTTCTACCCCCAGGTCCTGCTCGCCGCCGCCGGGCATGACGGATCGGCCGACAAGTCCGTCCTCGCCAACGAGAAGTTCCTAGCCGCCCGCAAACGGCTCGGCGGCGCCGGCGAGACGACGATCACGTACGCCGACCTCCCCGCCCTCGCCCCGCGCGGGTACCCGATCTTCCTGGCCCTGCTCCAAGGCGGCCAAGGCGCGCTCGAGATGTTCGACCTCGCCGCCCCCGGCATGGTCCTCCCGCCGCTCGACAAACTCGCCCCGCACCTAGCCCCCGCCGCCGGCGCCGCCTGGACGACCGACGCCGGCTGGCACTACCGGAGCGTCACGCCGTTCCCGCTCGCGGGCCTGCTCGCGGGCGAACAGGGGCTGATCACCGTCGCGCCCGTCGCGCTGCCGGCGATCATCCCCGCGATGACCCGCTCGCG
>DASPKW010000060.1:0-29585 GCA_035627895.1 Tepidisphaeraceae bacterium
CCGATGACGAGACGGTGGGACACTCCGCCACGCTCAGTGGCGTGGCTCCGTTCGGCTACACCGGCTCGGTCGTACCCCCAGACTCCCCCCGCCGCCCCCGTCCGCCGCCCGGCTCACGCCGCGCCGCCGCCGACCCGGCCCTCACGGGACCCGCACGGGGCCGCACGCACGAACCCGTTACGAGATGTCTTCGCCGCCGAGGGTTCGACTCCTCATTGAAATACTCAACCCGCCGAAAAGCGGATTCCCTTTGCACGTAGCTCATTGTCCTGCCGCTTCTGCGCCGACTAACCCCGCGCCAGACGCTAACCGCGAAAGCTTGATTTTCGGGGTTAGTCCCGGCCCGCCTTCCTCGCCGAGAACCCCACGCCGTACGAGGAGTGGCCGGGGGTCGCGGAGGCCATGCACCACCGAGTCGCCATCGCCTTGGGCGATCAGCGTCCGGGGGAGTACCGTAAGGAGAAGGCGAAGCGGAAGGCGTACGCCCTCGCCGTCGAGGACTTGGCGGTGGGGGCTGTGGGCGGTGGACCGCAACGACGGCCGCGGGTGCTCCTACGACGACTCGGGTGTGCGTTTTCGAGCGGTGCGTGGGGAAGAAGTGCCACGGCGCGCAGGCGGCGGCGATCTTTTGGCGATTGACCGAGTTGGGGCTGATCGTGAATGTGGGGAACTACTCGGTCGGCGGCCGGGGCAATGTCTACGAGATTCGACGGCAGACATCGAGCGATTGGGACGCGGATTGGGGCGGGGCGGCGTCCAACTAATCGCTGGCTCTGGCCGATGGCCAGCCGATCATTAGAGGGCAGCGGGGCGGTACGGCTCGAACTACAAGGGCTTAGAACGAGACTGCTCGAATTCCGCGAGTGCGAGCCGTAAGTCCTCTGAAATGCTCGCAGCGATCTCGTCGGGGTCTGCCAAGTCAGACGCCGAAGGGAGTGAATTATCGCGGAGCCATGCGAGGTTTAAGTTCACTTTGGGTCGTGCAAGTAGTGCCTCCCGAGAAAAACGCCGGAATCGCTCGCTTTCCTTTCGCAGCCGACGATCAGATGTCTCGTAATTAACAACAAACTCCTCCAGGTCGCTGTCGGCAATCGGTCGCTCGCGCAGCGAAAAGTTCATGTTTGTACGGAGGTCGTACACCCACACGTCGGCTCCCGGCGCGGTCTTATCGAAAAACAATACGTTCGCCTGCACAGACGGGGAGTACCAAATGCCGGTGGGGAGCCTCAGGATCGTGTGAACGTTACAATTGTTCAACAGTTGGCGTCGGATTGTTTCGCCCGCGCCAGACGCGAACATGACGTTGTCGGGAACCACAACGGCTGCACGCCCGCCGTTGGTCAGCATCGTGTAAACGTGCTGGAGGAAGTTCAACTGCTTGTTTGACGTCGTGGCCCAAAAGTCGGGCCGATCATAAGTGATCCGATCCTTCTGCTGACGCCCTCCTTTGCCGATGACCGTGATACTGCTCTTTTGCCCGAAGGGTGGATTAGTAAGCACCACATCCACAGGCGACGGAGGTTTCGCCAAGCTGTCGCCCGTGATGACGAGGCCGTTCTCGCCTCCCAACCCGTGGAGGTACAAGTTCATGGCGCAGAGCCGAACCACGTTTGACACAATGTCCCAACCGGTGATCGCCTCCTCGTGCAGAAATCGCGTTTCCTTCTTTCCCCTAGCGCGTCCTCGCATCGCCTCGTACGCTCCCAACAGAAAACCGCCTGTGCCGCAAGCGGGATCTGAAACACGGTCCTTGGGCGAAAGGTTCATTGCCTTGACGATGGCGCGGATCACCGGGCGAGGAGTGAAGTATTGACCGGCACCGCCCCGGACATCCTCAGCATTCCTCGCTATGAGCCCCTCATATATCTCGCCCTTAACGTCCACATCCAACGACGACCAGTTCTCCTCGTTTATCAGCCTTATCAGCAGGGCGAGCTTCGCCGGGTCGTTGATTTTGCTCTGAGGTTTTGCAAAAATTGTCCCGAGCAGTCCTGGCATCTCACTAAGTTTGACGAGCACCTTCGTGTAATGGGCCGCGAGGTCAGTCCCGGATCGCTTAAGAAGACTATTCCAACCGATCTGCGACGGTATGGCTTGGGCAGGGTCTTCCTCAGATCGCTCGTGTGACATTTTGAGGAACAGAAGATAGGTGATCTGCTCTGTGTACTCGATGAAGGCCAAGCCATCGTCCTTGAGGACGTTCGCGTAGCTCCATACCTTCTGGACAATGACAGCGGCTTCAGATCGCATACGCTCTTGTGCTCATTTCCTCTTATGCTGCTGCGTTGCGATTGCCTGAGCCCACTGATATCCCGAATTCCTCAGGCAACTTGCGGCTACACTTGAAAAGTTAATCGATGGATCAGTCATGCCATGCAATTCGCGCTCTATGCCCCTCTTCTTCTCGTTGATCACCAGCGATGGCTCGGCCAAGTTCTTCTCGTCCACGCAGAGGTTTCGGTAACTCTGCATAAGCGAAGCACAGTGTTGGATTATCGTTTTCCTCGCTTGCGATAACAGGTCATATCCCAAACCGAATAGCCTGTTAGTTTCGATTACCCGCAGCTTGTCCCAATCCGATGCGTCAGCACGCGGCCGAAGTTCGCCGTTGTCTGCATATTCCACCAAGCCAACGTCATGCAGATCAATGGGATCAAGAAACAGAGGAAGTTCATCGCGCCAACTACTCGCGGGGGTCTCGGCAGCCTTTGAAGATTCGTGCAGTGGGAAATAACATCTCTTGAATTCCCGGTTAGGTATCTGCCCGCAGAGTCTCAGGTTGTCTTGATCAAAAGCCAACCACCAGTACCCGCATCTCTCGACGCCCTTCAGGTCAACCGCCTTTGCCTTCGGGCGGAAGTGCTCCACGTCTAACTTGGAAATGATTTCGGCGGTGTCCGTGAACCAGCATTTTGTCCCAAAAAACGCCACCAGCTCTGCCCGTAGGGCACGCCATACATCCGCGTTGTCTTTGATAAACTTCTGTTGCCCCTGCCGCGACTTGTATTTGAGCAACTTCTTCTTCGCCGCCGTCGCCTTGGCAACCCAAGTCGCGGACGGCTGAAACTCATTATAAGGGATGTGCCGCATCTACTTCGTCCCCTCGTCCATCACCTTTCGCACAGCCGCTAGAGCCTTCGCGTCAAGGTCAATAATCTCGTCCCTCGTCAAAACTGGCTTACTCTCCTGCCGCAACTGCGCCACAGCGCGAGCATAGCGATGGTAGTTGTCATCGCTGAATTCATATGCAAAGCCAGCATTGGACAATTCCTCGCTCAACTCGATCAGCTTCACGCGCTCTTCGTCGTCCAACTCTGTCTTCGCTGCTAACCGAAAGCGCTCGTCCAGCTTCGCCTGAGTCGGCGCATCAAGCGTGGTGCTCAAGCCAAACATAGAACTCTTCAGAATCCCGGATATGCCAAGACCACGAGGGTCCACTTCCGGGTGTCGCGCAAGAATCCTGACGGCGTCAGTCGAGTCTCGCTCTAGAACGATCACTTGCTCTTTGACCAGTCCAGCAAGCATTAACGGATCATGAGTCGCAATCATTATCTGGCTGTCCCCGCCCGTATCCGCAATGCTATTTAAGATGCTCAGGTACTCCATCCCCCACGCGGGATTTAGATGGGTGTCCGGCTCATCGAGAAGGAAGAGCGATTCCTCTTGTTTTGTAAACCTAAGCAATCCCACCACTGTGAGTAGCTGCTGTTCCCCCTCACTTAGCTCTCGAAATGTTAATGATCCATCGACTTCTCTGACCTTCACACGAATTCTAGTTTCGTGTATCAAATCAGACATGTATGTGCTTTCAAGCTCTTTGAAAAAATCTACCGCCGATGTTGATTGACTCGCTAGTTTCCGTAGAGCACCCAATGAGTCCAACCGGAAATACATGAACTGAGTCTTCTTGTTCCTACCGAACATGTCAGGGATGCCGCCAGATACTCGCATGGGGGTAAGCGTGACATCCCATAGCTTCGACAAGAACTTCTGCACCGTACCGATCGCCCGCCAGAATCGAGGATCGCCGTCTTCACGTCGATCTGCCCAGTGTGGTTTTCTGAGAACGAACAAAACCGTCTCAAGGCTTTCAATTCGCAGCCGGTCATGGAGGAACTTCTGAACGGCCTCATCCGGCTTGGTGTAGAATGCGAGGAGTACGAAATTGCTGTGAATCGGCCTAGCGTAAAACAATGGCCGAAACGGGCTATCCTTCCCGTTCAAAAGTTCTTTGTAAAACTTCCGCTGGTGTGGCCTGAAATGTTCTTCTAGGCGGTCACTTGGGCCGGAATAGTACGCAAAAACATGCCTGGGGAGGTAGTCCCAGGCAGGCGCGATGGCTCGCTCCGTTTTGCTCTTGAAATCGTACAACGGGCATCGGAAGCTTCGTTTGCCTTGCTCCGTGACTTCAAAAACAAAGTGGCTCCCTATCTTCTCTGTCTTAGGGCGATTCTGAATGTTGACGGTGACGCTGGAGGATCGGATTGTATATCGGATCTTGTAGGCGAACGACGATGCCTTACCTAAGTAAAGATCCCGAAAAATAACAACCAGCGCTTCGAGTAGATTGCTCTTGCCCAACCCGTTTCGTCCCAAGATGACCGTACAACTCTCATTGGTGGTACGCGTGAAATCCACCTCAAAGCGAACGAGGTTTTTGAATTCCTCTACCCAGAGATACTGTATCTTCATGGTGTATGTTCCAGAAGAACAGTGTTTTGGTCGGGCCGCTGCTCTCTGATACCTGGTGTCAGTAACATCAGTTCTCGTAGCTCGTCGTAGAACTTGTCAATGATGGTATGATCGAAATTTGATTTGCGGAACGCCGCTAGAAATCCCGTTGCGCTGAACAAGTCCTCGGGTGCCATTGCATTCCCACTTGCCTTCAATGTGTCAAGAAGGGGCTTCAGCACGTTTGCGGTCCTCGGCGAGCCCTTCTCGTCGTCCTTCTTAGGCTTATGCTTTCCCGCTTTGATCGCCCTCGCTGTTATCTCTCGTCCACCTTTGAGGCGTTCCAGGAGTACTGATGCGGGTTCCTCCTCTGCTATTTGGTTTACGAACGACCCGGTGAAGGCGTCGTTGATCACAGATCGGCGTTGTTCTCTAGCCTTATTTAGCTGGTGCTCGATGTTGGCGCTCAGCCGATCACCGCTCGCCAGTCGGTTTGCCACTTCAAGCAAGATGCCGCGCTGCACCGATGCTGGAGGAAGCGGTATGGCGAATGTCTTAAGGTTCGAGAGCGAAACGTTGTACTGTCCAGCGGTCGTGCTGGCCATCAGATATAGAACCGGGCGCAGCGCATGACTGTTCCAGGCTAATGTGATCCAGCGCCACATGTCAGCATCCCCTGTGACTCTAAACCGAATTAAATAGCTCGCGAACCCTATGCGCGTGTCCCCGTTATCGAAGACCATCGCCGCACGGCCTAGAAGTTCACGGCTTCCGTTGGTGCGAATGACAAGTAGATCACCAGGTGCAACCAAATCGTCGTCGCGAAGCGCGTTCTCCTCTACAGCAAATTTCAGGTTGGACTTGTCGATCTCTCCGTGCTGCACGTTTGGAATGCGAAGGACTGGCGGCCCGGCTCCATTGGGAGTACAGCGGGTTGACGTACCATAACCGCTATCCCACGAAAGCTGATCGATACTGACCCATTTCCATTTTGATGGGATCGGCGGGGAATTACTTGTGTCCGGTTGAACCGGTGGACGAACGTTCGACTCGGCAAATAGCTCAGTTCCGCTTGATTGCGCTCGGCCTTGTGCGATTCGGCTGGCGCGCATCTGGATGAGTTCAGCGAGACGATCAGTGGCAGTTGCGCCCGGCTCATCTGCTTGTGCTTTCGCGGGGGCGGCTTTGAGCCGCAGTCTTCCCGTGACTGCCGCGGCAACTACTGACTGGCGATAGAGCGAAAGTCGTTCTTTGGCTCGATGCAGAGAGGCTTCGCCCTTTCGAACATGATCCAGCTTTGCCTCCAGCTTTGCGACAATGCGTTTCTGCTCGGCAAGCGGCGGTAAATTGATTTCGAATGTACTGATCTGCGCGAAGCTCACTCTTGGTCGATCGCCGGTGGTCTGCTGGGCAGCGAACCCCGCGAAGTCGATAGCGTTCAGGCGATACCCGAGAAAGTTGCTGTCCAAGTCTGGAGAGCGGGGGAGTACGATGAACTCGGTGGAGCATAAACCAGATTGGTCGGCCACCCACACTTTGTTCAACTTGGGGCGCATGCGGGCGTACAACACGTCACCCGTCTCGAACTTCGTGCAGGAACTTGAAATGTCACGGGGCGACCCCGATCCGACGAGTCGCATCGTGTCCGATTCGATGTGCTCCAGTCCGACGAACGGGAGCGACGGAAAATCGGCAGGCTGCACTCGGGGACGGGTGGGCTGCACGATCTCGCCGAGCGTGGTAGACGTCCAACCGTTAGGCAGACCTTTCGCCATTGCAGGATACCCTCGTGGCACGACCCCGCAGCGTACGACGCCGGGATTTGTCTCGGAATTGTCGGGCAGATCAGTGCTTCGGGGCACTTTACCGACGGGTGAGCCCTCCTGCAAATGAGTGCTCCCGGCTCACCCCTTCGACTTCAGCATCCCGTCTTAAGGCTTGATGTTCAACGAGTCGGCGACGATCACGTTCACCAACCCCTACGACGACGGCGTCATCCACTACACGGTGGCGGGGCGCGACCCACGGAATTACGACGGGGCCATTCATGGTGCGGCAAAATCCGAGCGGCGGGCCGAACGTGACGGTGAGGGCAAGGGTGTACCGGCGCAACGGGCACAAGAGCGAGGTTGTGCTCGTGCGGGAGTCCAACTCCGCCAACGCGGTGTCGAGGCGAGAGAACATCCGGTCGCTATGCCGCCGAAACCGTTCGCAGGAGGAACGTTCGGGGGTAGAACGAGGCGTCACGGGGGCGCGCTTCTCCGCGTACCGCTGCTTCTTGGTCTTCCGCTTCTTGGCGAACGTCTGGTGGGAGACGCCTTCGCAGACGACTTCGCGGCCGGGCGCGGGGGATTTCCCCTCCGCTGGCGCTGGCGGTGGCGTGATGCTCTCGCCAGGGTGGGCGTCCCACAGTCGAAGCTGAATTCCGGGGCCGTCTGATCGTCTTCGTGCCTCATGGGCGCGATCGTCCGGATTGCGTATTCACCTTGCCAGGACATTCTCGCGCACGAAATGGCCCGACGGCGTACGACTGTCGTGCTCGGGGTACCGACCTGCGCTCGTGCGGCACGGCTTCGCCTTTGCCGCTGGTGTAGGGGCTGGTCGTCCCAAAGGGACGACAGGCCCGTTAGGACCTGTTGCCCCGCCGTCCTCATCCAATCATGCCGCCGTCGGCTTACCCGTCCGTTGGGCCTCTGCCACCCCAGGGAGGATGCGGGCCTTGTCCTCCTCGGACACGTTCGACCAGAAGTCGATCATCACCCTGTCGGTGCCAGCCTCGGGGTACACGCACACGAACGTGAACCGCAGCTCGGCCACGTCCGACCCCGTGCTCAGCGTCCAGAACTCGGCGTCAGTCAGGGTGACGCGAGTGAGGTCGGGCTGCCGCCGCTCCGGCATTCCCTCGATGCGCCGCACGACGCGCTCAGTCCGCTTGGCACCCCCCTTCATGAACATAACTCCCAGGGCTGTGGCCCCGTTGCCTCCGTGAACGGTTTGAGGTTCGACCAGGGGTTGCCATGTCGCCTCCGACAGAGCTCCGGTAGCGCTAGGCTTAGTCACGCGCTATAATGATCGCAGAACCGAGCGGTAACGGAAGCTGGTGAGGTCTCGGTTCCCGACCCAGCCTCTGTTACCCTCGCGGCCCGTCAACCATAACGCTTGTCGCCAGATCGCGCCCGTCCGCTGCAAGCAGTTCGGGCGCGCGGGTGCCGCCTCGATTCTGGCCCGCGGCAACGCGGGCCCCGGCGCCCGGCGGAGCAGGGGCTGGGCCGGGATAATAAATAGTAACAATGGAGGGGGAAGAAACGGCGTACATCGGTATACGGGAAAGCTGGGACGGTCAACGGCCGTTCGGCCTTCGTTCTGCCGACCGCCGTCAGCACGCGTACCTCATTGGCAAGACCGGGGTCGGCAAGAGCACGCTGCTGAGGAACTTGATCCTGCAGGATGTATATGCCGGCCACGGCGTCGGACTGATCGACCCGCACGGCGATCTCGCCCGGGACGTGATCGACCACCTACCCTCGGGGCGGGCCGACGACCTGGTCTACTTCGACGCGGCCGACCGCGAGTTCCCGCTCGCGCTCGACCTGCTCGCCCGTCGGACCGGCGGTCACCCACACCGGGTCGCGTCCGGGATCGTGTCCGCGTTCAAGGCGATCTGGCACGAGTCGTGGGGCCCGCGCCTGGAGTACGTGCTGTTCGCAACGGTGGCAGCCCTGTGCGAGTGCTCGAATGTATCGCTGCTCGGGGTCGGGCGCATGCTGTCCGACGAGCGGTACCGGGCTTGGGTGCTACGACAGGTCAAGGACCCAGTCGTCCGGGCGTTCTGGCTGCGCGAGTTCGCCGGGTATGACCGGCGCTTAGTGGCCGAGGTGATCGCGCCCGTGCAGAACAAGGTCGGCCAGATCCTGATGGCGCCGCCGCTCCGCAACATCGCCGGCCACGTCGCGGGCAAGGTCGACGTCCGGTTCATGATGGACACCGGCCGCCTGTTCGTCGCGAACCTGGCCAAGGGCCAGCTCGGCGAGGACAAGTCGAACCTGCTCGGGGCACTACTAACGAGCCAGTTTCAGCTCGCCACCATGTCACGGGCCGACGTGCCCGAATCCGAACGCCGGCCGTTTCATTTGTATATTGACGAATTCTCAAGCTTCTCGACCGGCGCCGTCAGCTCGATGCTAGCCGAGGCGCGTAAATATGGACTGGCGTTGGTGCTCTCGCACCAGCACACGGCCCAACTCCCCATCGAGCACCGCGAGGCGATCCTCGGCAACGTCGGGACGATCATCGCGTTCCGCGTGGGCGAGTCGGACGCCGCACTACTGGAGCGGGAGTTCGGTGGCGACCTGCCCGCATCTCGCTTTTCAAATCTGAAGAACCATCAAGTCCTGGTGAAGGCGATGTCGGACGGCCAGGTCGTCGCCCCGTTCGCGGCCACGACCCTCGCCCCGATCGATCTGCCGGGCGGGCGCGCCGAGAAGCTGATCGCCCGCTCACGCGAGAAGTATGCGCGACCGCGCTCGGTCGTCGAAGACCGGATCCTCCGATGGATGGGGTAAGAACCGAGTATTCATTCGGCGCGGTCGGGTCCGTCGGCCAACTCCCGCTTGGCTATTCTCTCCTCAACCAATTTCTGCCGCTCCGGATCGGTACGGTAGGCGCCGATCCTCGCAGCACGATCCAGATCGTAAGGCGTGCCACGGACGGCGTCACGGTAGTCCCGCGGTGTGACCCAGACCGGGCCGAAGAATCCCCGCTCGCAATCGTTCACGGTAGTGACCCAGACTTGTCCAAGGTACGCCGACCCGCTGCGCGCCAGCCACTCGGCGAGGTTGTTCCGCCGTTCGGCGGTCTGGCAGACGATCAGGACACGGAAGGGATGTCGCTTGAAGTCCGCTACCAGCGCGCCCATCCGGACGGCGAAGCCGCCCGTGCGGTAGTATTCGGCGTAGCGAGCCGCCCGGTCGACGAGCACGCCCAAGCTCTCCGTCGAGCGATCGACCTCGATGAAACAACGTCGGTGACCAGTTCCGTCCTTCGTCCCGGCGTCATGCCAGTGGACGTAGCCGTCGGGTTTCACGCGAGCGACCCTGCCGTCGCGACCGCGGGCCTCGAAGGCCAGTCGCTCCGGCCGGGTGCACAGGTCAACGATTTGAAGGTCACGTCTGGATTCCGCGTCACCAATGATGGCGCCGCGAACGGTCCCGACCTCCAAGTCGTGTCGGACCTTTAGCGGGCCAATTGCGTGTCGGACGGGCGAACCGAGCGTTCCTGAGCGGCGTGATGGCGAATCGGCGCCGACGTCCGCCGTGGCAAGCCCGCGTTGCGTCAGCACGAACGCGGCAAACCGAAGGTGCGGCAGCGGCCGGCGGGCAACGTAGCCGGCGATCGTCAGCCCGCGCAAGCGCTTCTTAGCCGCCTCGCGACGGTCGGCGAAATGGAGGGAGGCGAGCTGGGCGAGCGTCGCCACGCGGCAGTCCGCGAGCGTCGTGAGCACCGCGACGTCGCGCGGCTGGATGACGATGTGTGGCCTCTCCCCTTTGGTCGCCATGACAGTCATCAGTATACCACGACCCGGAAGTCGCCCTGGTCGTCATGCGTGCACAGACGTGCGGAATGAAAACATGCCGGGCCTACGAATAGGTCCGGCACGTGTGTTTACGAACTGCCCTTCGGCTCCCGCAGGTTCGACGGCAGCCAGGCGTTCGCCCGGGCGGCGAGCTCGTTGTCTTCGAGCTTGCCCTCGGCCGCGTCCGCAAAGAGCTCGGCGAGCGCTTCGACCAGCGCCGACTTCTTGGCGTCGGGTGCCGGGGCGTTGATCGCACCCCGGAGCTCGACCACCAAGTGGGCCAGCTGGATCTTCTGGTACCCCGACAACCACGCGGCGTCCGGACGCCAGTGGTCCCGGACGTTGACCTTTAGCTCCGTCGCCAGCCGGCGCACCAGGGCGGTCGGCCGCAGCATGCGGGCCGCGACGTGGTCGACCACCAGGGCGTCGATCAGCGCGTCGAGCTTGGACGCCGACAGCTTCCCGACCCGTTCGTAGGCCACGACGTCCTCGGCGTGGCGGTCCTCGACCGGGTCGACTTTGTCGCGCTTGGCCTTGAGTCGGCCGAACGCCGCCGAGACGAACTCCCCGCTGGTCGCGTGGAGCGTCGTCCCGTTGGGCTCGTGCCGGACCGACAGCGCCTCGGACCGAACCCGGTCGTGCAGGATCAGGGCCAGGACGCGCTTTCGCGCCTCCGGGCTCCGGAGCAAGGCCTCGCGGACGGCGATCGCCTCGTGCGTGAACGTCACGGCCAGTTGCCGGTCGCAGAGCGTCTCAGAGGTCGGTGCCTTGGGCTTCTCGCCCTGGCCACCAACTTCTGGATCTCCGCCTCCGCCCGCCGGACGCGAGCTGCGTCGGCGGGGCATGCGGGTCTCGCGGTGGACCTGCCCGTCGGGTCCGAGCATCAAGAACACGGTGCCGACCGCCTTCGACTCCTCGGAGAAGAACGGCTTGGCCTCGGCCCGGACTTGCTCGGCCTTCGCTTCCAGCGCTTGCAGTCGCCGCTGGTGCTTCTGGTACGCGGCGTCGTCCCCTTCGGAAAGGTTCGCGATCGCCGCTTCCACCTGCTCCCACCGATCATCGATCCGGGCGAGCTTGCGGGTGGTGGGGGCGTCGTACTCGGGCTCGGCCTGCTCCATCGAGAACAGCCGATCCTGAACGTCTTCGCGACGACCCAAGACCACTTCTGACCATCCGTCCTCGACCAGCGCTACACGCTGTGCGTCCAATGCTTGCACTTGAGCGTCCATGAACGCCTGCCGCTCCACCAGGACTCGGTCGCCGAACAGGTCTCGGCTGACGGCGAGGTCTGGGAGGGTGGACGGGTCGAACAGGGCGTGCTTCGCGTCGATCCATGCGTGGGCGATGACGTTCCGTACGTGCTCCGCATGACGGGGGTGGCCGCCGAGCTCCTTCCAGACCTCGAGTTGGCGATCCTCCGGCACGGCCGCGAACGCCTCCGCGGTCGCCGTGTCAATGGCGCCGTCTCGGTGGGCCGCCTTGACCGGCTGCGCCAGCGTCGCCAGCTTCATCCGCTGCCGGACGTAGTGCTCGGGCACGCCGAACTCCGCGGCGATCGCCTTGGCGTCCTTGTGCTCGCCGGTGGCGAGCTTGGCGAACGCCTCGGCCTCGTCTAGGGGGTGCATCGCCTCGCGCGCGAAGTTCTCGGCGAGCGACATGGCGTCGGCCGCCTCGACGTCTACGTCGCGGAGCACGCACGGGATCTCCGGATCGCCGTCGTTGCGGTGGATCTCTTTCAGTGCTCGCAGCCGGCGGTTGCCGGCGACGACTTCGAACTGCTTGCGGTCGACCTTGCGGACGACCAGGGGTTGTAAGAGGCCCTGCGATCGAATGAGCGCGACCAGGGACTGGTGCGCCTCGCGCGCCGGCTTCACCTTGCGCGGGTTCCGCCGGCTCGGGACGAGCTGCGACAACCGGACGCTGATCTGAACCGAATCGGTGCTCATGACAGAACTCCCGTCGTTGGGAACTACGCGACGCCCGCGGCGGGCCACTCGGCCCGCGTTCGAAGCGGCATCGCTCTGTCTTCAGGAAAGCACGGCACCACGGCAGCGCGCAAGTGGATAACGTGCGCACGCCCCCTTCGACTTATCCCCACGTTGACGCCCGCCCCGCACCTGTGATTTGCTGATCGCAGGCACGTCGTTCTTTCCTCCCTCACCCGTCTCCCCATTTCGTTCCGCTTACCTCGAACTGCCCCCACCTCGGGGCGAGGAGTCTCCCATGCGCGCACCGAAGTTCTCGCTCGGCCAAGTCGTCGCCACGCCAGCGGCGCTCGAAGTCCTGGCGGACTCCGACGTCCGCACCGCTCTGGCACGTCACGCCAGCGGCGACTGGGGCGAACTCGATCCCGCCGACACGGCGGAGAACGAAACGTCCCTCACCCACGGCTTCCGTCTGCTCTCCGCCTACACCTCGGCTGCCGGCACGAAGTTCTGGGTCATCACCGAGGCCGACCGGTCGGCCACGACCGTCCTGCTCCCGTCCGACTACTGACCTTCCCTTCCTCCCCAACCCGTTGCGAAAGGAGTACGCGTCATGCTCGAACGCATTGAGATCGGCAGTTCGCCGCCCGCGGAGGACTGCGCCCAGGTCGGCAGCGAGGACTACGTCGTCCGCGCCCGTCGCGAGTGCCGCGCTTACATCGGGCAGCTCCGCCGGGCACTCCGGCCCGAGCCCGACGGCGTCCGCCTGGCGATCCAGTCCAACCCCCACGACTTCGGCACATACCTGTCCGTCGTCTGCCACTACGACCCCGGCGTCGCCGCGGCGATCGACTACGCCTTCCGGTGCGAGTCCGACGGCCCGCAGGAGTGGGACGATGCGGCGCGCGCGGAACTGAACCTCAACCCCGGATCCAGACCGGATTCAGAAAGGAGCTGAGCCCTTGTCCGAACAACAATGGATCGACTTCAAGAAGCTGCGCGAGCGGCTCGACTTCCGGGCCGTCCTGCGGCACTACGGCGTGGAACTGAAGCCCAAGGGCCGGGACCAGTTGAGCGGCTTCTGCCCGCTCCCTGGCCACAACGGCCAGCGCCGGTCGCCGTCGTTCGGCGTCAATCTTGCCCGGCGGATCTTCCATTGCTTCGGGTGCCAGCGGGGTGGCAACGCCCTGGAATTCTGTTGCCTGATGGAGGGCAAGAGCCCCGCGAACCGCCACGACCTCCGGGAAGTGGCGGCGACCGTGCAAGATCGTTTCGGCCTTGGGGACAGTGACCGACCACCAGCGCGCGAAGGTGACCGATCGGCACGGCCGCGGTCACCTTCGCACCCGAGGCCAAGCCCCCCGCCGCCCGAGTCTGACGACACGGCGAACGAGCGCACTACCGAGCGAGTTTCCACTCGCCCGGCGACGATCGTCAACGCCCCGTTGGACTTTGAGCTCAAGGGACTGGACCCACACCACCCGTATCTCCGCGAACGCGGGTTCTCCGACGCCACAATCGCGCACTTCGGCCTGGGGTTCTGCAACCGCGGGCTGATGCGAGGTCGCGTCGTGATCCCGCTCAAGAACTCAGAAGGCAAACGGATCGGCTACGCTGGCCGCTTCACGCGGGATGATCAGGTGTGCGAGGCCGTGCCCAAGTACCTGTTCCCGGGCGACCGGGAGCGGAACGGCGCTGTGCTCAGCTTCCGGAAGTCCGTGTTCCTCTACAACGGCCATGCCATCGAGGCGCCCGTGCGCGACCTGTACGTCGTCGAAGGGTTCGCATCGGTCTGGTGGCTGCACCAGTGCGGGTTCCACGACTCGGTCGCGCTGATGGGCAGCAGTTGTTCGCCCGAGCAGGCCGAGTTGATCCGAGCGCTCGTCCACCCGGCCGGCCGCGTCTGGCTTATGCCCGACAGCGGCGTGGCCGGCGAGCGGTGCGCGGACAGCCTGCTCCGCCAGGTCGCCCCGCACCGGTTAACCCGCTGGGTCAAACTCGACGCGGGCCAGCCCACGGACCTGTCGCCGGCGGACCTCAGGCGGCTGCTCGAATGGAGGGCCGCACCATGAGGCACGACAAGATTCGGCGGCTTGAGTTCGAGGGATTCCACGGTCGGCCGGCCACGTGTGACCTGGAGGTCGTCGGCCTGCCCGACGGCCGGACGCTGGTCATCGCAACCGAGCGGGACGACAACCCCGGCGTCAGCGTGACCAACTTCGCCGAAGGACAGGCGACGATCGTCGTCAACCGGTTTGGCCTCGATCCGGAGCGATTGGTCTGGATCGAACACTACCCGGCGAGCCCGTGTCCCCTGTGCGCCCGGAAAGGCCGACGGCAAGGCATCCTTTGCCGGGTGTGCGGCGGGCGCCGGACCCGGCGAGAATCGCCGACGTTCGACCTCGTGACGTTCACGATCGTGCGCCCGGGCAACCGTTGCGAACTGATCGAACCTCGTTGGCGGCCGGCCGCGCCAGCCGATTGGCAAGCGTTCGGGTTCCAACCGTGTACACAACGCTAAACAGGGCGACCCACACCGGGTCGCCCTTTTCTTGCAAGGAATCCACGCGAGAGCGCGCGGGTCACTCGACGAGGGATCGCTCGACAGTCGCGATCACCTCCGAAGGGGATGCGTCGACCGCTCGGACGAGCCGAATGAACACCTCGATCGTCGGCACGTACTTCCCCGCTTCCAGCATGCTCACGTACTCGCGGGTCACCTTGGCGCGCGCCGCGACCTGCTCCTGGGTCAGCCCCGCCTTCAGCCGCAGCCGTTTGAGTTCGGTGCCGAACACGACGGCGGACGCTACCCATTGACCCGAGGCCAGTCTGTAATGTATGCTTACGGTAAGTTTACTTTACCAGCGTGAAGCAGCCATCCCTCAGCCACTTCGGACTCCTCGTCGCCTACGTCCTGCCGGGCTTCATCGTCCTGGCCGGGCTGGCGCCGGTGTTCCCGGCGGTCGCGAATTGGCTGCAGCCGGTCGACCAGGGCGACTTGGGCATCGGGCCACCCGTGTACGCGCTGATGGCCGCGACAGCATTAGGGCTGATTTTGACGTGTTTCCGTTGGGTAATACTCGACCACGTCCACGCGTACTCCGGCGTCCGCCGGCCGACATGGGACGACCGACAACTACACGACGTGCTCGGCGGGTTTGATTACCTCGTCCAGAATCACTTCCGCTACTACGAGTTTTTCGGCAACGCGATGGTCGCCGGCCTGTTCGCCTACGCCGTCAACCGCGCCGCCGGGTCGCTCCCCTTCCTTGGGCCGGGCACAGACCTTGGAATGATCTTGATCACCTGCGTCTTGTTCGCCGCGTCGCGCGACGCGTTGGGCAAGTACTACAGCCGCACCAGTCGCCTGATCGGACAGGTCAGTGAGAAACCACGGAGGCCCTCAGATGTTCGAAAGTAACGACCGCTTCGTCCAATCCGTTAACGGCAACGACCACGGCAGCCCCCCGGCCACGCCGAAGGCGCCCGCAAAGCCCAAGCCGGGACATTCGACTCCCGCGGTGCCCGGCCAGTCCGGTCCCGCCAGCGGCTCGAAGTAGTCGGACCCGCCGTGCCGCAACGGATTGTCACGCCCACGCGATTCCTTCGGCCACACACGATATCACAAGAGAAACGAGCGACCCATAAGGGTCGCTCGTTTTGATGAGCTGCGAGGCGTCAGTCCGACCCGATGCCAGTCTTCCTGCCAAGTCCGGCTGACATTATCGCCGCCCTCCAGCGGCACATCGCCGATGACTGGGGCGAGTTCTGTCGCATCGCGCCCCGTGAACCCTGTTCTCCACTTGCGCGTGACACATGTTCCGTGCTTAAATATGCACACCATTAGACCCTCCGAGGGCGTCTTACGGAGCTGGTTGAGACGTTCTCGCCAGCTGCCAAGGCGCCTTTGCGGAGCACATTCCATGATCAACGACTTAGTCGTTGTGACAACTCTGATTACCGATATAGACTTCGACTGTTCGATTGAAGAGCTCGTTCGCCGGGGAAGATTTAGGCACATCGCGCACAACTTTTTCAGTGGCCCGTTTCCGGCGACTCCGCCGCCGCACCGCACCCCGGTAGACTTGCACGTGATGCGTTTCAGCCCGCGGTTGGATGCACGCCTCGCGACTTCCTCGGTCGCCGAGGCTCTCACGCAAAAGGGTTACCGTCCGGCGGATCTACGCGAGTTGCTCACGTTAGCCGCGGCCGCGACGTGTCCCCGATGTTCATTCAATATCGTGGGCTTGGGAACCGAGTGGGTAAATGATCAGGGAATCCGCCACGTCGCAGGATTGAGCAGCGCCAATGCACGAATGCTGAGGCTGCTCCACATCCAGTTTGAACCGTTCTGGTACTGGAAAACGATGTTCGTAGGTGTTCCGCTGTGATCCTTCGCCACCCTATACACGGGTGGCATTTTTTTGCGAGGATTTTGGGAATATCCACCGGGTGCCCGAATGACGCCCCCCAATACGTTATCCTCACGGAGTACAACTTTCTTCGGAGAGCTCCAATGGCATCTCAACGTGGCGACAAATCCGCGCTCCCCCCATTCTTCCTCGGGCTAGTCCGGAAGGCCTCGGAAGCGCGCTTTTCGCACGTCGCGGTCGTGGCACGTGCGTTGGACTACACGGGCCCGATTAAGACGCTTTACAACATGCTTCAAGGTCGGAAAGCCCATTGGAAACACGAATACACCGACCGTTACCTGCGGTGGCTCGCACCGTATGTGTACACCGAGCCGGATCGGCTGTGGGAGTACGTGGAGACGGGCCAGGCGTTACCGCCGGCCTTGGTCGACTTGCTGCATCTCTCGAGCATTCGACTCGAAGGTAGGTTCGAATCCCGATTGACCGCCCGGGCACTCGAACTTGAGCGAACTGCGCGCTGTGTGACTTGCATCAGCCGCGTCCCGACGCCCGGCTTGATGGAAGAGGATTTGATATATGATTATAACGCGGCCATTGCGGCGGAGCTCGGTAAATTGGGTACGGAAATGAGAGAACAGGCGGATGCATTTGGACGCGACCGGAGATTGCGCTTTCTCCAAGGTGACGGTTTGCAAGGCGAGCGTCGCCGGACAGTCTTTTTGTGGACCGGCCTCGAAGAGCTTCGTAACCGCCGCGGTGCCTTCGGGCGGTCAGACGTGGAGTCGGTCGATGACCACTTTCAGAGCCTGATCGATGATGCAATCATCCACCACGACGTACCGGTAACGATAGTAGATGATCGACCTGGTCGCTTGCCCCGAGACCTGCTGCAATATTTTGAGCCGTACGACACGCTTGCAATGTTCGACAACAACGTTGTGATGAAGATTCCGCGAGGCAGCCTCACGAGGTACTTCGCCGTTCGCGGCGACAACGTGGGCACGAACCTCTATTTGGATCGGGACATCGCGATGATCCGCGAAATGTGCGCACGAGCGTGTCATACGCCGACGAAGAGTGGGGCGATAGACGTGCTCGATCATATTCGCAGCTGAGCGGCGCTGTTTGTCGCAATGCGCCGCCGGCGCATCCGCAACATTGAACCTCGTGTACGGCATACAGTGTGGGGCGGTCTCGTCAATCTGCGACCACGGATGAGTCTTTTAGCCATCCCTTGGTACGGGGACCCAAGGCGACGGCGACTTCGATCCGACAGCTTTGTCTGCGCGCGGGGCGAGCTCGGTGCGTGCCCGTTGGCGAATCCGACATCTACGTGATCTCGTTGTTCACGCCCCCTCACCTCTGCGAAATAGATCGCCGGGAGCGATCCGGCTGGGATCTCCGAAGCGGTCGGCTGCGATTGGGCCCTTGGCCCCGACCACAACATAGCGCGCCAGCGTTCGTAACTTGCGCGCAATGCGCACGTCATTCATGCGGATGCGAAAGGTACTTTTCGACTCCCTAAGTCTCAAGAATCCCAGTGGGTTTTCACCTCAGATTCACGCAGATGCGGCACGCTGCCGATCGTGCTCGGACAGCACCAGCCGGTAGACGCCGAACCGGCCACGCTCCACGCTTAGGCCCGGAGGACGTCTGACCCTGCCGCGGGGCCGCTTCCCACATCCGGCCGCCCGGCATCAGCGCGTCAAGTTTCCATTGGTCGATTTGTCCACTGCACCAAGGTGACGCGGCCGCAGAGTTGTGGCAGAAAAATACGGAGGAGTGCTGGAAATGACGGTAGAATATGCAAAGTCCTAGAGTAGATATCTGGGTGGCCTCCTCGCCGCGGGTTCATTTGGTGATGACCCGCTGCCGTCTTACCTTGGTAAAGTCTTGGTAAGAATGTTGGCGACACGGTCACTGTTCGGGTACAATGTGAATGCAACATGCGTTTCGTGGAAACGCACATCATTACACGACTTGCAACGCGAATCTGCCGCCCCTGCCACGCCGACGCAACGAGGTCGAATTAGGTTCGAATCCTAGCACCCCAGCTTCAGGCCCACCCCCAGCGGGTGGGTCTTTTCGTTGCGTTTGAGCCTGGGTCTTTTGGGTTTCTGCTCTTGCAGCATCCCTGGCATGACGTCGGTAGATGCCGATGAATGCCGCTCGCTGGCGGTGGTTGCTACCCATCTGCTCCCCCGCCACGCGCAACGTCCTGACAGTTCTCACCACCTTCACTGGTGGGGAGCGTCAGCCATTTTACCGCCGTTGTCAGATCCACACGCGGACATCGGTGTACGCGCGTGTGGTGAGCTTTGGGTCGGTGTGCCGCATCAACTCCTGGGCCTCTCGGAGGGACGTGTCTGACTTCAGGAGGTGGGTGTTGAAGGTGGGACGAAAGGTGTGAAAATCGGCTCGCCTCCCCTGCCCGTCCTTCCAAGGAAGCTTCGCGGCGGTAACTCACCGCCTGAATCCCGGCGTGCCCATTCCAACTTCCCACGCCGCCATCCACCGACGCGCTGAGCCGCGAACGGCCTTTCAACATCGCGCTTGTCTCTCCTCAACCCGTCCTGAACTGGCCGACGTTGATCGGCCGTTGCGGCGATATCGATTGTGTTGGAAGTTGCCCAAGACCTGCGGTATACCTTGTCTTACGATCCGAGTGCCGCACCGATCCGGACGATCTGGACAATGGCCGATGACCAACACAGCAGGGAGGCGGACTTGTTGCGCCGCGCGATGGCCGGGGACGGCCGCGCGCTTGAGCGGTTAATGGAAATCGTCGAGCCGCAGTTGACGGCGTACGTGGCACGCCACCTCCCGACCGACCTCCGGGCGCAGCTCGACCCGCCCGACGTCGCCCAGGACGTTTACGTCGAGGCGTTCCGGCACTTCGGCGATTTTCGCCCGGACGGCAACCCGGACGCGTTCGCGCGGTGGGTGCTGACGATCGCCCGGCACCGGCTGATCAACGTGGTGGCCGCCCTGCGCGCCGCCAAGCGCGGGGGCGGCGCCCGCACGCTCCGCGACGGGTCGGAGGACGGGGGCGGGGTCGTCCGGCTACTCGAACAACTCGCGGCCCAGCGGCGAACGCCGAGCCAGTCCGCCGCGGCGCACGAGGACGTTCGCCGGCTGGAGCAGTGCATCGCCGACCTGCCCGAGGACTACCGGCGCGCGGTCACCCTCCGGCACTTGGAAGGCCTGGCCGTCGCCGACGTCGCCCGCGCGATGGATCGCACGCCCGGCGCGGTACACATGTTGTGCAGCCGCGGCTTGCGCGCCCTCCGCGACCGGCTGGCGGACGGCCCGGGCGACCCCGAAGGTGCGGACGCCCCGGCGGACGGCCTGTTCCCCGACCGCAACTGACCCCCGACCAAGCAGGACCCGCGACTGCCGTTCGTACCGGCCGGAACACTCGACGACGGACGACCCCGTGACGACCGACCAGACCAACCGGGACGCGCGAACCCAGTTCGACCCGCTCGAGCGAGTGCTCGACGAGATCGTCGCGCGCCGCGGCGGCGGCGAGTACGTGCCCGACGGCGAGGTCGTCGCCCGGTACCCTGAGCTCATGCCGCGGCTCGGCGAGCGGCTGGCCGTCCTCCACGACATCGCCCGGGCCCGGGCGGCCGCCCGGCGGCACGACCCCGTGGCGGGCGGCCCGTTACCGGCACTCTCGGCCGACCAGCTCGACGTCCCGATCGACCTTAGCGCGCCGCGCGGCGCGCCCGCGACGGATGCCGCCGCCTCCGACGCCGGCCCCCGGTTTCCCGGGTACGGGGTGGTGCGGGAGGTCGCGGTCGGCGGTCAGGCGACCGTGTTCGAGGCGGTGCAGCTGTCGACGGGGCGGCGGGTCGCGATCAAGGTGATCCACGGCGGGCCGTGGCTCGACTCCCGACAGCGGGCCAGGCTCCGCCGGGAGGTCCGGATCATGGCCCGGCTGGCCCACCCGAACGTGGTGGGCGTGATCGACTCCGGGCGGGGCGCCGACGGGTCCTTCTACCTGGCGATGCCGTACGTCGACGGACTCCCGCTCGACGAGCACCTGGCCGGGTGGGAGAACCGCGGCCCGGCGGGGGTCGACGAGGTGCTCCGGGTGTTCTGCCGGCTCGCCGACGCGGTGGACGAGGCCCACTTCCGCGACGTCGTCCACCGCGACCTCAAGCCGTCGAACGTGCGCGTCGACCGGCGGGGCGAGCCGTACGTGCTCGACTTCGGGCTGGCCCGCAACGCCGCTGGCGACGACGCCCGCCAGATCACGTCGGCCCGGCCCGGGCAGATCATGGGGTCCTTGCCGTGGATGAGTCCGGAGCAGGCGGCGGGCGTGCAGGCGGCGGTCGGCCCGCCGAGCGACGTCTACAGCCTGGGCGTGATGCTCTACCAGGTGCTGGCCGGCCGGTTCCCGTACGACGTCGACGGGCCGATCGACGTGGTCCTGCAGAACATCCGCAAGGCCGAGCCGATGCCCCCAAGCCGGGCGCTGGCAGCGAGCGGCCCCGGCGAACTCGTATTGCCTGGGCTCGACGCGGTCGTGTTGCGGGCGTTGGCGAAAGACCCATCGGCCCGCTACCCGTCCGCGGCCCACTTCGGGGCGGACCTGATCAATCTTCGCGCGGGTCGGCCGGTGCTCGCGCGGCTGCCGCGCTGCCGTCGCCGCTGGCGCCCCCTCGCCGGATCAATGATCTGCTTGGTCGCACTGGCGATCGGGGCGGTGGTGATGTCGGCGCTGCGGTGGGGCGGCCCTCCGTACCGTGTGGAGGAACTCCCGCGCTTCACAAATTCGCTCGGCATGCGATTCGTTCAGATACCGGCCGGGCAGTTCCGGATGGGCAGTGCCGCGGGCGAATCGGGCGAGCGAAACGAGTCACCGCACTTGGCGAAAGTGGAGCGGGCGGTCTACTTCGGGGTCACGGAGGTCACCCAATCTCAGTTCGCGGCCCTCGGTGGCCGGATCTCGGAACTCGAGACCGACCGCGGCCCGGAGCTTCCGGCCCGCTTCGTCACCCACGAGGAGGCGGTGGAATTCTGCGAACGACTGAGCCGTGCCGAACGGAGGCGGTATCGGTTGCCGACCGAAGTCGAATGGGAGTACGCGTGCCGGGCCGGCACGAGCGGCCCGATCGCCGGGTCGGGCAAACTCGACGACATGGGGTGGTGGACGGGCAACGCTCGCGGTCGCATCCAGCCCGTCGGCGGCAAGTGGCCGAACCATTGGGGCCTCTACGACATGCACGGCAACGTGCGCGAGTGGTGCTCGGACTACTTTCGACCCTACCCGCCGGACGTGCCGGCGGACCCGCAGTCGCTGGCGATATCGACCCGTCGGGTTGCCCGTGGTGGCGACATCGTCGCATTTGAACGCGATTGTCGCTCGGCCTATCGCAACTCAGTCAAACCGGATCTACCCGAGAATGCCATCGGCTTTCGCGTCGTCCTCGAAGTCGAGACACCCGGCGGCGACGCCGACCCCCCGTCCGCGGGTAGGTGAGCGGAGACATTTCCATAGGAATCGCGCGTGAGCGCAACACGGCGATGCTGCTAAGGTTCATATGAGCGTCATCCTGACACCGTTCTTGAAGCCGTTGTGGGAAGCGAAGGGGATGCGGTATCGGTACGTGAAGGACGTTACCCCGAGCTATCAGTACGCTGCCCAGTTCCGCTGCGGCAACAATCTTGCCGGCGGAGACCCGGAACTAGGCTTGGGAACAAACATCGCATCTCTTACAAACGTGGCGCACGGGTCGTGGGGCGCGGGCGGGGCGAACTACTACACGGGCGCGCTCGACATTGAGTTGACGCTTCTCAAGGGGACCAACAACGTCCGGAGGTTGGAGTGGACAGTCGGCGGCGTGACCGCGCCGCCGCTGGATGTCAACTTCTCGTACATTTACAAGGTGCAAGCGCGCGCGATGATCGTTGCGGGGGGTACGAATCGGCGGGCGAAGTGGAAAGAGTTGGCGGTTCAGTTCCGAAAGGAACAAGCGAACTACGGGGCGCGCATTTCGGTAAACGACAGCAGGTATCTACCCGAATTCCCGCTTCCGCTACCCGCGGACCCCGAGGTGAAGCGCACCCCAGTCCTCGAGATCATAGGGGCCAACAGCGACGCGGACGAGATCAAGATCGACGGGGCGGTCGAACTGATGGACGACGACGGCGTGCCCGCCGACCCGAGCGCGATTCTGGTCGAACTCTACCTGTTCTGCGAACCCGAAGCGGCCGACTTGAAGGCCGGCCTCCGGGGGACCCCGTATACGACCGACCCCCACTTTGCCTTTGACACGTCGACCATCCGCGCCATCGAGAATTGCCACCGTACGTTGCTCCGCCGCCCGGAGATCTATCCTCAGAGTGCCGCCGACCTCGAACCCGACCTGCTCGATGACTGGACGTTCGACGGAACGACGAACACGTACACGCTGACGCTCAAGCCGGACCAGAAATTCCACGACGGCTCGCCCGTGACAGGGGATGACGTGGTGTTCTCGCTCGACCGGATCAAGAACTCCGGCGTTCGAAAGGATCACTTCGCGGACACCACCTTTTCCGCGGAAGGCGACGTCGTGTTTGCCGTCGTATCGGGCGACGTGCAGTCATTCCCGGCTTATTTGGCGGACCCGATGAACGCCGTCGTGAGCAAGGCGATGGTCGAAGCAGTTGGGGGGACGACCGCTCGGGTCGACGACATCGACATCGGGTGCGGCCCGTTCCGTTGGATCATCTTCGTGGCCGACGAGCGGTTCGAGGTCCGACGGTCCGACGCGTATAACGGGACGACGCCGTCGCTAAAGGGTATCGAGTACCGCGCGTTCGCCACCAACCTCGCGATGTCGCTCGCTCTGCTGAGTGAAGAGATCGACCTGATCTGTGACGCTTCCGAGGCGCAGGCCGCCTTGCTCGACTCGACTACGGGCATCGTGGTCAAGCCGGTGGCCGGAACGCGGGTGGCCACGCTGCTGTTCGACCAGCAGGGGGCGGCAGAACTCGCCTCCCCCGAAGTGCGCCGCGCGATTTCGCTCGCCATCAATCGCGATTCGATCAGGCAGGTGATCGGCGAAGGGCAGTGGGCGAAATTGCCCGGCGGCCCCATCGCGTCGATCAACCCGTTCGCGCTCCCGTCTCAGAACGAGTACCCGTACGACCCCGCCGAAGCGGAGACCCTACTCGAGCAGGCGGGATACCCGCGCCCGCCGGGGGGCGGCGTTCGGTTCACGTTAGAGATCATCGTGGACGGCGGATGGGGGGATGCCGAGGCGCTTGCCGCAATGGTGAGAGCAGACCTGCACTACGTCGGCATCGGCACGACCGCGACCGTCCTGCCACCCTGGCTGTTCTCGATCATCTTGGCCAAGATCCCGCCGATCAACTTCGGGTTCAACCTGGCGATCGGGACCATGCCGGGCGGTGTTGACCCGGACGAGTGGTTCTGGCCGCACCACCGCTCCGGGTCGGAAATGAACTACGGCAGCCACGCGGACGTCGGCCTTGACGTGCTCATCGACGCCGGCCGCGTCACAACTGACGCGGTGGCGCGAAAGGCCGTTTACAACGCCGCCCAGGGGCGCATGGACGACGTCCCGCCGGCCGCATTTCTGGCCGCCACGCGGCAGATCGCCGCTTGGAGGGATCGGGTGACCGGGTACGGCGTGCGGGCGACGGGCGAAACGCTCGCGCTCCGTGACGTGCAGGTCATGTAGGGCGCGGACCTAGCGATTCCCACTGAAACTCGTCCGAACCGAACCTCGTGCCGCATCAGGGCGCATTGCGCCTGCGGTGTGCGCGAGACCCCCGACACGCGTCCAATGCTCTTTCGTGATGACACATCCTCGCCCAACCCGTGGCACGGCCGGATCGGGCAATTCATGGCGAACCCCGACCCGCATGGCACGGCGGACGCCATCGGGGTGATCGGGCAACTGATCGAACTGGCGTATGCGACCGGTCAGGCCGCGGACCGGCGGCAGATCGAGCGCTTCCTCCGCTGGTGTGGCGACCTCGCCGTGCCGGTGGACCGCCGGAAGCACGCGCTTGGCGCGGGTTCGCCGCGGCCGCGGGACGACGGACGGTTGTCGCGGCGCGAGCGGCAGACCCTCGAACAACTCCTGGCCGGCCGCAGCGAGAAGGAGGCCGCCACCGCCCTGGGCATCAGCCGACACACCTTGCACATCTACGTGAAACGCGTGTACCGGCACTTCGGCGTGTGCAGCCGTCCGGAACTGCTGTCGCTGCTGCTCACCCCGGGCGGGCCGGCGCCGCCGTCGGCGCCCCCGCCGGCCGTCCGCGCCGAAGCGGGCCGGCCGGCGGAAACGCGCGGCTGAATGTGCGCGGCGCCCACGCCGCCTTCGCCGCCGATCGTACGTCGAACGCAACCAAACCCTGTCGAGCCAGGAGAGGTAGGACGCGCCCGCCGCCGTCGGGTCGGGTGACCCGTGCGCGCGTGCGCCGCCGCTGCCCACCCGGCATCGCCTTTAAGGAGACTGTCATGGCTGACAACGTCAGACTCGTCGGAAACCTGTTCACGCGGCTGGAGTCGGAGCTGTTCGGCGGCGACCGCCTGAACGCCCGCGAATTCGTGTCCCTCATGTTCCCTGGCCTGTTCCTCAGCACGACGGCGGGCGAGGAGAACGGCTCGACCGCGCTCTTCAACCAGTCGCGCACCCTGAACCGCGCGCTCGACACCAGCTACGTCATGCGCGGGCTCGCGAGCACGATCGACGGCACGTACGGCGAGGTCCTGGAATTCGCCGCCCTGCCGAACAAGTCCTCCACCACCGACCAGGACCGCGCGCTCGAGGAGCACAAGACGGCCCTCGAACGGTCGGACCGGGCCTACAAGGAATACAAGCGCCGGTACGACCGCGCCAACCGCGACTGGCTGACCGAAACCAACCGCCCACACCCGGACCCGTCCGCCATCGCCGAACTCTACGCCAAGGTCGAGGAGGCGCTCCAGGACTGGCTGGTCTTCGGCGAGAAGGAGGAGTACGAGTACCACCTGGCCCAATTCAACTATCTGATGGCCGGTAACCCGCGCACGTACTGGGACCGCCGCTACCGCACGCCCTTCACACTCGCCGAGCAGACCTCGCCCCGGGGCAAGTTCCGACCGGCATACCTGGAACCCCCGTCCAACTCGTGGTCGTCGCCGGGCATCCCGTGGGCGAATGTCGCGTTCGACGTGAACGATTCGTCGAGCACGGCCACGACGCGGTCGACCTCATGGTCGGCAGGGATCGGCCTGAATTTCGGGTTGTTCAGCTTCGGGGGGGGCGGCGGTGGCAGTTCCGACTACCGTCACGAGCACTCCGAAACCAGTACGGCGCACGTCGAGTTTGAAGTGCTGCGCGTGGAGATCCATCGCCCGTGGCAGGATCTGAACGTGTTCAGCCACAAGTTCTGGACGTGGAAGAAATCGCACGGTTACGTCCCGCTCTGCGACGGCGGGGCGACCGATGCGAACCCGCCGCGCCGCCCAGTCGGGCAGCTGCCCTTCGTCACCACCCATGCCTACGTCGCCCGGAACATCCGCGTCCGCGCGAACTTCTCGGCGAACGACGAGACGTTCATCCGGAGCCAGTTCAATACGAACGTGTCATTCGGGTGGGGACCGTTCTCGGCGTCGGGCTCCTACTCGGAAAGCAACAGCGAACAGACGGTCACCGGCCATTACGAGGGCGGCACCCTGTCGGTCGACCACCCTCAGATCATCGCCGTCGGGGGCGTCCTTTTGCCCAAGACGCCCGACCCCGATCGCACGCTCAATTGGCCGGACGACGCGGCATTCGAAGAGACGATGCCCCGAGACGCCCGGGCGCAGCTCCTCCTCGGCCGGGCAGCGGACTACGCGCGGGCGCGTTCCGACGCGAACGCCCGCTATCAGCGTGCCCACCTCGAGTTGGCCCGCGCAGCACAAGACCGCGCGATCGACGAGGAACGGCTGCAAGCCGCCGCATCCTACCTCAAACACGAGGAACGCGCGATCGAAGCGCATTTGGACGCGAAGTGATCGCCCCCGCACCCCTTGCGTGCGTGCAGGAGCGCACGCACGCGAGGGTTCCGACTCCAATGCCCGCCACCATCCGAGGGCTCGACCATGAAGGCGCACGTCACCCTGATTGTCTTGTTGGCCGTCACCGCAGGATGCAAGCAGTACGCCAACCTGTACGTGACGAGCGACGTCCCGCTCCTGCGCGTCACGGAACTACCGCAACGGCAGTCGCTCTGCACGACGCCAGGCGAAGCGTCCTTCGAGTCGTACGGGCGGTTCTTCGGGCTGGGCCGGCCCCCGGATCGCCTCGTCACGGTCGTCGCCCACCGCGCCGGCTTCGGGGAGCACGTCCGCCAGATCGTGATCGACCGCTGGGCGGACACCCCCCGGGCCGCCCGCTTGAACCCTAACCGACTTCACATCGACACATCAGTGTCGCCGGCGTCCGTGAATGCCTTGCGCGACGTGCTGGCGAACTTCCGCGAGCGCCGACCGTGGTCCCCGTAGTGACCGCGAGCAGTCGCACAACTCGAGGTCCCCCCAATCACTTTTTCGATTCGTTCAACACCGGAGGACTTATGGCAGAACGTAGATCTCGTCGGCCCCGCACCGCAGGAACCGCTACGTCACGTGTGACGGCGATGCGGACGTCGGCGTTCGGCGCGCCCCTCGTAATCGCAGCAAACCTTGCTGCGCCGGCGGCAGGCCTGACTGCGGAGAGCGCGTTCGGCGGGGCACCCATCGCTCAACCAGCGATGCGGACGCTCCTGTTCAACGTGTTCGGCCAACTCGTGCCGAGCCCCGGCGAGTTCGCCGCCCGATGCCAGATCGCCGACACGACGTACCTCGGGGTGTCCGCCGAGTTCGTCCGCCAGGCAATCCTGACGGACCCGGTATTGGCCCCAGTGAATTACGTCAACGACCTGTTCGACTGCGACGACTACGTCCAGTACCTGCGGACCCGCATGGCACTGCTCGGGGCCAACCGTCGGCTCGCCGCACCACTCGCGGTGGGATTCATCTTGACCGCGGAACATGCCTTCAACTTCTGCGTCGGCCCGACCGGCCAGCTCACGTTGATCAATACCCAGTCCGACGACCGCGCCGTTGTCAGTGACCCGTCGGCGTTCGCCGCGTTCATGTGGGTCAGCAACGCCAACCGTGTCCAATCGATTTACGTCTGACCACCCGGTCCGACAGTCCAGTTTCCAACCCCCTTTCGGAGGTCAGTCATGTCCCCGCATCATTCGCGGCCGACGGCCGCTTCTCTCCTGTTCCCGCTCGCGCTCGCCACCGCGATGCTTACCGGCTGCGACCGCCAACTAAAGAGCGCCGTCTACGACGCCGGCCATACCACCCCGGTCCAGGGCCGGGGCATCGTCTACTCCCTGCCGAAAACCGCCTTGAAGGTCACCATTACCTATACGAAGGTGACCGAGTTTAAGGTCGAGAATGGGGTGCGAGTCTCTCCCGAGACCAAGAGCGTCGAGGTCGCGAAGCCGGTGGTGATCGAGCCGGTCCTCCTGCCCGACAAAGCCAATACCTTCTTCCTTTCCGCCGACGACTGGTACAACGACGCCCTGCTGGCGACCACGGTGAAGTTCAAGGTGTCCGACGCCGGAATATTGGAAGGGATCGAGGCCGAGGCGACGGACAAGACGGCCGACGTGATCAAGGACATCGTTAGTACGGGCATCTCGATCGCCAAGGTCGCCGCGGTCGGCGCGAATGCCGCGAACCTGCCGGAGCCAGAGAAATCCATCCACGCCCGAATCGGCGCCATCCAAACGGAGATCCAAACTCTCGCGGCAGCCGGCGGAGTCAACAACGCCAAGAAGATCGTCGAGTTGATGGCCGAGGTGAAGGTGCTCCAGGACTACCTGGCCCTCCGCTCCGGACTGAACAACGGGGCCGTGCGGCGGCTCGAGGACGTAACGTATACCCGCATGCTGGAACTGTCGGACTTCGCCGCGCCCTCCGGGCAGCCCAACTCGGACCAGTACACCGCATCCGTGCAGGCTGCGCCCGCCGACATCGGCGACCGGACGTTCGCCGCGAATGCGATCCCGGCGGTAACCGTCACGCTCACGATGTCGAAGACGTTGTACGAAAACGGGACGAAGCGATTCGTAGCCCCCAAGACGCACAGCTTGTTCGGAAACGAGTCCGCGTCGGTCGACGGCCTGGTCTACCGCCTGCCGACTCGCGTGCCGGCGAAGGTCACCGTCGGCCCCGACGTGCGGTTCGACGGCAGCATCACAATGTCCCAACTCAGTACCTTCAACGTCTCCCCGGTCGTGTACAAGCCGCTGGCCAAGGGCAAGACGGTCGTCGCGTTCAACTCCGCGACCGGCACCCCCAAGGAGTTCGGGTTCGAGACCGGGAGTTCGGCGGCCGGCGCTTCCGCCGCAATGGCCGGCGTCGCCACCGACGTGACGGGAGCGATCCAGGCAATCGAGAAGGCCCGGGCCGAGGCCGCCGCCAAGGAGAAGACGCCCCAGGAGAAAGAGACCGAGGCGCTCAGCGCCCAGAAGGCCCGAGACGCCGCCGAACTCGAGGCCCTCAAAGCCCGTGACGCGCTCGAGGAGTACAAGAAGAAGACGGGTGGCTGATCCCACCTCCGGGTGTCGGGACAATCGCACACGATGCGGCGCCTGCGCATCGGCAAACGCCCCCGCTCGACGAGCGGGGGTGTCTTCATTTCCATCCAGACTTGGTGCGCTCGAGCGGCGCGTTGTCCAAAATGTCACTTCTCATTGTACGGGACGCCGGCGGACTCGGCAGAGCAACCCCAGGCCGCCCAGGATGAGCGGCGCGAGCGCGCCCGGCTCGGGGACGACCGCGAACGTCACCTGGTTCGCCGCAGGGCCGTTGGTCGTCCCGCTGACCGTCAGGTCGGCGAGCAAGAACGACTCGCTCAGCCCCAGGTCGAAGACGTTGGGAATCACGGTGCCGTCGGCGATCGACCCGACCAGCGCCCCGAACCCGAGCGTCGTCCCGCCGGCGTTGGCTTGGTAGAAGATCGGGCTGGTGCCGACCGCCCCGTTTCGGAA
>DASPKW010000061.1:0-18733 GCA_035627895.1 Tepidisphaeraceae bacterium
CGGTGGTCGGCGCTGAGGGTGACGGTCATCATCGTCCGGGCGACGATCTGGTCGCCCTTGACCACCGCACGCTTCTCCGCCGCGCCGACCGCGAGGATGCCGACCTCCGGCGGGTTCACGATCGCCATGAACTCGCGGACGCCGTACGCCCCGAGGTTGCTCACCGTGAACGTCGCACCCTTCATCTCGTCGCCCTTCAGCTTCTGCGCCCGCGCCCGCTCCACGATGTCGACCGACCGCTGTCGGATCTCCTTCAGCCCCATCTGGTCCACGCCGCGGAGCACCGGGACGATCAGCCCGTCCGGCAGCGCGACCGCGATCCCCAAATTCACGTCGCCGTACCGCGTGATCTCGTTCTTCGCCCCGTCGAACGTCGCGTTCAGAATGGGGTGGCGCTTGAGCGCGGCCGCGACTGCCTGCGTGACGAAGTCGCCGACGCTCAGGCGGACCTTTTCCTTCTCGAGCTTTGCGTTGAGCCGCTCGCGGAGCTTCGAAAGCTCCTCGACGTCGATGTCCATCGTCTCGTAGAAGTGCGGGACGTTCTGCTTCGACCGCTGCAGCGCCGTCGCGATCGCCACGCGCATCTTCGACAGGGCGATCTTCTCCGACTGCCCCGACCCGACCCGCGCCGGCAGCGCGGGAGTTCCCGCCTTCTCCGCCGCTTGCGGCTTGGCGACGGGCTTTTCCGCCGCCGCCAGCACGTCTTTCTGAACGATCCGCCCCCCCGGCCCGCTCCCCTGCACCTGCGCCACGTCCACGCCCTTCTCCGCCGCGATCCGCTTGGCGAGCGGCGAGATCCGCGTGCGGTTCTCCCCGTTGCCCGACGTCGGCACCGGCGGCACCGCCTGCGGCTTCTCGCGCGTTGCGCCGTGGCCCGGCGCGTCGCCCGGCTCGTGCATCTCGCCCGTGCTCGCGCCCTCGAACGTGATGGCGCCGCCCTGGTCGTTGTGCTTGGGGGCGCTGACGACCGCCGTCGCGGTCGCGCTCCCGCCCGCCTGCTGCGCCGCCTGGGGCTTCGCCGCACCGCCAGCGCCACTGCCGGCGGCGTACTGCTTTTTCACGTCCGCCGGGTTCTCGCCCTTGCGCGCGATGATCCCGATCGGCCTACCGACCGCGACCTTCTGCCCCTCCTTCGCCAGGACGACGGCCAGCGTCCCGGCTTCGAACGCCTCCATTTCCATGGTGGCCTTGTCGGTCTCGATCTCGGCGACGACCTCCCCTTCCTTGATGGCGTCCCCTTCCTTCTTGCGCCACGCGACGACCGTCCCCTCGGTCATCGTGTCGCTCTGCTGAGGCATGGTGAGTTCTGCGGGCATAGGAGTAGTTGCGAGTTTTGAGTTGCGAGTAAAGACGGTCGGACATGTTGCTCGTCGGGCGGTCACGCGCCGCGCGGACGGCACCAGGCCGCCCACTCGCAACTCGCAACTCGCAACTCGCAACTCACCTGTAACAGACTTCCTTCACCGACGCGACGATCCGGTCCACGCTCGGCATCATCGCCTCTTCGAGGTAGTGGTTGTACGGCACCGGCACCTCGTCGCTGTGCACGTACTCGATCGGCGCGTCGAGGTAATCGAAGCACGGCTTCTGGATCTTGTACAAGATCCCGCTGCCCATGCCGCAGTAGCCCCAGTCCTCGTCGACGATCACGCACCGGTTGGTCTTCTTGACGCTGGCGATGACGGTCGGCAGGTCCAGCGGGCGGAGCGTGCGCAGGTCGATCAGCTCGACGTCGATGCCGTGGTCGTTCACGAGCGCGTCGACGGCGGGGCGGACGACGCGCTGGAGCGGCCGGCCGTAGCTGATCACCGTCACGTCCGCGCCCGAGCGCTCGACGTTGGCGACCCCCAGCGGCAGCGTGAAGTCCGCGCCGTCCGGAACGTCCCCCTTGTCGTTCAGCATCTTCTCCGACTCGAGGAAGATCACCGGGTCGTCGCACCGGATCGCGCTCTTGAGCAGGCCCTTGGCCTCGGCCGGCGTGCTCGGCGCGACCACGATCAGCCCCGGGATCCGCGCGTACACCGACTCCATCCGGTGCGAGTGCGTCGCCCCGAGCTGGTGGGCGATGCCGTTGCCGCCGCGGAAGACGATCGGCACCTTGTACTGCCCGCCGGACATGTACCGCACGTTGGCCGCGTTATTGATGATCTGGTCGATGCAGACCCACGTGAACGACCAGCTCATGTACTCGACGATCGGCCGCAGCCCCATCGTCGCCGCCCCGACCGACAGGCCCGAGAACGCGGCCTCGGAGATGGGCGTGTCGATGACGCGCTGGGGCCCGAACTTGTCGAGCATGCCCTCGCTGACCTTGTACGCGCCGTTGTACTCGGCGACCTCTTCCCCGATCAGGAAGACGTTCGGGTCCCGTTCCATTTCCTCCGTCATCGCGGCGCGGAGGGCCTGCCTGAGTTGCATGACTGCCATGTGTGTTCTTCTCTAGCGTCCGGCGTTCAGGCCGGTCAATAACTGTCCGACACTTCGAGCGACGAAATCTCCGTCAGCCTCAACACGTCTTGCCGGGCCGGCCGGCTGCGCACGATGTGGAGCAGCGGCTCCCGGACCACGACGACGTCCGCCTCGGTGACGGGGTATCGTTCGCCACTGTTCATCACGATGGCGAACGGGATGAAGGGCTCGCGACCGGCGAGTTCCGCGACCTCCTCCTTCATCCCACGTTGTCGCCGCTGCTCGCCCATCTCACTCCGGCTCGATCGCCGCCAATTGTTCTCGCCCGATCCGCACGCTCGCCCCCTCGTCCGGGAGCACCAGCACCCACCGCCCGTTGTAGCCCGCGTGGAGCGGCTCCCGAACGGGATATCGCCGGCCGTCCGTCGTCACGATCGTGTACGGCCGGAACGGCTTGGCGCGCCGCTTCTGCATCAGCACTTCACCGAGATCGATCGTGGCTTCGCCCATACGGCACGCTCACTTCGGCTGATACGGGTACGTCTCCGCCAGCGCGTCCTCGAACCGCTCTTCCAGCGCCGGGTGCGGGTCCGCGTCCGCCAGCCGCACCGCCTCGTCCACCTGCGCCGCCGTCTCGGTCTCGATCTGGTCGATCTGCCCCTGCGTCAGCAGCCCCGCCTGCAGCAGCCGCTGCGTGTACAGCGAGATCGGGTCGCGCAGCTTCGCGTTCTCGAACTCCGGCAGGAGCTTGCCCTCCTTGTCCTTGCGGTACTTCATCGGATCGGACATCGAGTGGCCGCGGAACCGGTGGGTGTCGGCGACGATGAACGTCGGCCCCTCGCCCTTGCGCGCCCGGTCGCCGGCCTTGGTCATCTCGGCGATCACGGTGTCCACGTCGTTCCCGTCGACGTGGTAGTGGGGCATGTTGTAGCCGCTGCCCCGCATCGCCAGGTCCTTCTCGGCGCTGCTCCGCTCGACCTGGGTGCCCATCGCCACCCCGTTGTTCTCGACGATGAAGATCGCCGGCACCTTGTGCAGGCTCGCCATGTTCAGCGATTCCAGGAACGTCCCCTGGTTGACGGCGCCGTCGCCGAACAGGCAGTACGTCACGCCCCCGGTCTTCTTGTACTTCTGGGCGAACGCGAACCCGAGCCCGAGGGGGATGTGCCCGCCCACGATCCCGTGGCCCCCGTGGTTTCCCACCTCCTTGTCGAAGAAGTGCATCGACCCGCCCTTCCCCTTCGAGCACCCGGTGCGTTTGCCGAACAGCTCGGCCATCCCCAGCCGCGGGTCCATCCCCAGCGCCAGCGAATGCCCGTGGCAGCGATAGCCGTTGACCAGCGCGTCCACGCCCTTCTTGAAGATTGCCGCGATGCCCACCGCGATCGCCTCCTGCCCGCTGTACAGGTGGCAGAACCCGCCGATCTTCTGGCCCGGCTTGGTGAACTCCTGGAACGTCCGCTCTTCGAACCGGCGGATCAGCATCATCATGCGCAGGCGGTCGCGCTCCGCCTGCCCCCTAATCGACTCGGCCGCCTGACCGCCCGGCACGCCGTTCGAACCGGCTGCGGGGGCGGACGGCGGCTTGGCTACGTTCCGCTTCTCGACTTCGTTGGCTACGGCCATCTCGTAAACTCCGGAAATCCCAAGGTCTGCGGCGGTTTTCTGGGGGCTGGCCGGGCGACTCCCGGTGGGCGCTGCACCCCTGGCCCGTAAACGGTCAATCCTAGTGGATATCGACTTAGCCTTCAATGCTGCGGGGCGGGGGGACAAAATCCCCATCGCCAGGCGTCACCGGCCACAAGAATAACACCGGAACCGCGCTCCGGTCGGGCACGACCGATAACCCCCGACCGCACCCCGGCTTGTCCGCCGCCGACGGGCATCTACTGACCAAATCCGCCCTTAGAACTTCTTCGACATCTCGCGCAGCTCCAACTCTTTCTTCTTCTGCTGCTCGGTCGCCTTGCGGAGCGTGCGTTTCTCCCACCACGTCAGGCTGTGCATCCCGTGCTGGGCCACCTTGTCCAGGATCACGTCTACCTTCGCTTGTAGCGCCTCCTCCTGGTGTTCCCGAACCTGCGCCCGCCGGATCGACCGCTTGTTGAGCGCGCGGTGTTTCTTGGTGGTCGTCGTCGGCTCGCCCCCGAACACGCTGGCCGCGTAATTGGGCGAATCCTCCTCCTGGAACCCCCACGGCCCCGCCTGCCTGAGCTGCTGGCGAACCATGTAGCAGTTGTAGAAACCCAATCCCGCCAGGATCGCCAGCCCCAGCGCCATGAACGCGATCGCCGCCATCCCCCCGATCACCGCCGCGACCATGCCGGTCGTGCAGGCGAACATCATCGACTTGTAGTACCCGAACTTGGGCCACAGCAGCGCCTGAAGGAGTTGTCCGCCGTCGAGCGGAAAGATCGGGAGCATGTTGAACAGGAACAGCGACCAACTGACCATGTACCCCCAGTAGACCCACATGCCCCAGGAGTTGTAGCTCTCGCGAAGCTCGGGGGTCCCGCGCAGCGCCTTGTAAAAGGACTCGGAGTACGGGTTCCACGGCACCATGTTGAACGTGAACCACAGCACTAGCCCGAGGACGATGCAGATCGCGACGTTCACGAGTGGGCCGCAGGCGACCGTGACGATGACGGGCCACGGGCGACGGTTGGGGGTTGTGTACGCGACGCCCCCGAGCGGGTGCATGATGATCTCTTCCGCGTCGCCCCCCGTCCTGCGAGCCCCGAAGCAGTGGCCGAACTCGTGCAGCAGCACGATCGTGAACAGCATCAGCGCGGCGATCACACGCTCGCCCCCCGTCATCCCCGGGAACCCCCACCCGAACAACAGCACGAGCACCATCGCGATGATCAACATCGCGTGCGCCCGCACCCGGATCCCAAACACCGTGAACAGCGGCACCGACCCGAACGCCAGCCACGCCAACGGGCTACCCGAACCCCGCCCCGCCGAGTCACGGTAGTACGACCGATCCTGGTATCCCATGTGTGGCGTCCTGTCGGGCAGTCGAAACGGAAAAACGAAAACCGAAAAAACGTAAGGACAGTCGGCCCCTTACGTCTTTTCGTCTTTTCGTTTTTGAGCCATCACGCAGCAGCCTACTTTCCGAACCTCTCGTACATCAACAACGTCGCGATCGTCTTGCCGTCCTGAATCTCGCCGTCCTTGATCATCTGCACCGCATCGGCCAACGACGTCGGCAGGAGCTCGATCTCCTCCCCCTCCTCCAGCGCCGTCTCCTGTTTCTCCAGGTCGCTCGCCGCGAACGCGTACATCCGCTCGCTCAGAATTCCGGGCGACGTGTAAAACGTCCCCAGCGGGCGGATCTTCCCGGCCAGATAACCCGTCTCTTCCAGCAGCTCCCGGCCGGCGCAGTTCATCGGGTCCTCGTTCTTCTCCAGCGTGCCCGCGGGCAGTTCGATCAGCACCTGCCCGCCGGCCGCGTACCGCCGGTTCTTGATCAGCAGCACCTTCCCATCGTCGCGCACCGCCAGGACCACGACCGCCCCCGAGTGCACGCAAACCTCGCGCCGCGTCCGCTTGCCCGTCTCCTCATCCTGAAGGTGGTGCAGTTCCAAACGCACCTTCGACCCGTCAAAGATCACCTGCTTCTCGATCAGCTGATAAGACATGCCCCCCATTATAGACGCGGATGTGTCCGGAGGCATCGGCGACCCACGGGTGCAATTGACCCCTTGTAGCCGCCCCGCTTGCGGGGTGCGTCCCAGAGCGTCCGACGACAACGGGCGCTGTACGACCAGCGCCCTTCGACGCGCGCCGCAAGCGGGGCGGCTACAAGAGGGGATTGAGACCGCCCTCGCGCTTGACGTCGTGCGCGCTCCCTCCCCACAATCCAGGCACACGTCGCCCCGTCCCCTGAAACCGTGGAGCCCCGATGACCCGCCTCGTGCCCGCGTGGACCTGCCTGCTGCTATCGGTTTTGACACCCGCAACTGCCGCCCAGCCCGTCTTCCGCGCCGGCGCAGCCACCAGCAACATCACCCCCCCGCTCGGCGAGTTGATCGTCGGCAACTTCGTCACGCCCCCCGCCGAGCGCGTCCACGACGAGCTCCACGCCCGGTGCCTCGTCCTCGACGACGGCAAGACCCGCCTGGCGATCGTCGTCTGTGACAACGTCGGCGTCTCCCGCGAGGTCTTCGACCGCGCCAAGCGCCTCGTCGTCGAATCGACCAAGATCCCGCTCGACCACCTGCTCATGTCGTCGACGCACACGCACTCGGCGACCAGCGCGCGCTCGACGAACTCCGTCAACCCCGACGGCGAGCTCAATGACTACCAGTCCTTCGTCGCCCGCCGGATCGCCGACGGCGTCCGCCGCGCCCTCGCCAACCTCGCCCCCGCCCAAATCGGCTGGGGTTCGGCCGACGTCCCCGCGCAGGTCTTCAACCGCCGGTACCACATGAAGCCCGGCACCGAGCTCCTCAACCCGCTCGGCGGCAGCGACCAGGTCAAGATGAACCCGGGCGTCGCCAATCCCAACGTCGTTAAGCCCGCCGGCCCCACCGACCCGCAGGTCTCCTTCATCTCCGTCAAGTCCACCGACGGCCGCCCGATCGCCCTGCTCGCCAACTACTCCCTTCACTACGTCGGCGGCGTGCCGACGGGCGAGATCTCCGCCGACTACTTCGCCGCCTTCGCCGACAAGGTGCAACAGAAGCTCAACGCCGACCGTCTCGACCCGCCTTTCGTCGGCATCATGACCAACGGCACCAGCGGCGACGTCAACAATGTCAACGCGCTGGGCCCCAAGCGCGGCAAGCAAAAGCCCTACGAGCAGATCGACAAGGTCGCCACCGAAATCGCCGACGCCGTCATCAAGGCCCACGCAGACGTCAAGTTCCACGACCACGTCCCCCTCCGCGCCGCCACCCGCGAGCTCACGCTCAAAGTCCGCAAGCCCACCCCCGAGATGGTCGACCGCGCCAAGCGCATCCTCTCCGGCGAGATCAAGCCCCCCGGCACGCTCAACGAGCCCTACGCCCGCCGCACCCTGCAACTGGCCGAATCGCCCGACGAGGTCACCGTCCCGCTCCAGGCCGTCGCGATCGGCGACCTCGGCATCGCCGCCATCCCCTTCGAAGTCTTCACCGCCACCGGCTTGGAGATCAAAGCGAAAAGCCCCCTCAAACCCGCGTTCACCATCTCCCTCGCCAACGGCTCCTACGGCTACCTCCCCACCCCCGAACAACACGCCCTCGGCGGCTACGAAACCTGGCTCGGCACCAACCGCGTCGAAGTCGAAGCCTCCACCAAGATCACCGCGGCCATCCTCGACCTCCTCGCGCGGCTGAAATAGTCCTGGCACAAGTTAGCTGCGGGTCAACGCCCTGCTGACGCACCCGGCTCGGGAGGGCGAGGCTCCGTCCGAGCCGTTCGCAATGCGCGGGGTGCCCCCGCGGCTCGGACGGAGCCTTGCCCTTCCCTATGTGTCACGCCCGCCTCGCGCTTCCTCCCTATGACGTCCCGCCCGCGCCCGGATAGAGTGCACGCGCGCGTCCGACGTCCTAGCCGCACACCGAGATGGACCTCCACCCCCTCCTCCTCCTCTTCCTCCAGGTCGCCCTGGTCATCGCCGTCTCCCGACTCGGCGGCGTCCTGTTCGCCCGCCTCCGCCAACCCCAGGTCCTCGGCGAGATCGTCGCCGCCGTCCTCCTCGGGCCGTCCCTCCTCGGGTGGGTCTGGCCCGCCGGGTTCACGGCCCTCTTCCCCGCCCACAGCCACCAGTACGTCGACATCCTCGCACAGGTCGGCGTCGTCTTCTTCCTCTTCCTCGTCGGCCTCGAGCTCGACCCCCGCCTCGTCCGCGCCCGCGGCCGCGGCGGCCTCTCCACCGGCCTGGCGAGCATGCTCGTCCCGATCGCGCTCGGCGTCGCCTTCGTCCTGATCTTTTACAAGTCCCTCTACGAGGGCCAATCCCGCTCCTACCGCGGTGCCGCCATGTTCATGGGCCTGGCGATGGCCGCCGCGTCCTTCCCCATCATGGCCCGCATCCTGACCGAGCGCAACCTCCAGCGCACCGACGTCGGCGCGCTCGCCATCGCCTGCGCCGCGGTCAACGACCTCTCCTCCTGGTGCCTCCTCGCCGTCGTCGTCGCCATCACCGGCATGCAGGGCCTCGCCCACGCCGCCCTCATGACCGGCCTCGCCGTCCTCTTCATCGGCGCCATGTTCCTCGCCGTCCGACCGTTCCTCGGCCGCCTCGAGGTCATCTACGACCGCCGCGGCCGCCTCTCCCAGAACGTCATGGCGGTCATCTTCCTCCTCATCCTCGCCTCCGCCTACACCGCCGAGGCCATCGGCGGCCACGCCCTCTTCGGCGCATTCCTCCTCGGATGGGTCATGCCCAAGGGCACCCAGTTCGTCCGCCACCTGTCCGAGAAACTCGAGGACTACACCGTCGTCTTCCTCCTCCCCGTCTTCTTCCTCTACACCGGCCTCCACACCGACATGCACCTGATCCGCGCCGGCGGCCTGTGGGGCTTCCTCGGCCTGATCGTCCTCCTCGCGATCGCCGGCAAGTGGGGCGGCGCCACCCTCGCCGCCCGCGGCGCCGGCATGCCCTGGCGCGAGTCCGTCGCCGTCGGCGCGCTCCTCAATACCCGCGGCCTGATGGCCCTGATCGTCCTCAGCGTCGGCCGCGAGACCGGCCTCATGCCCCCCGCCGTCTACGCGATGATGGTCGTCATGACCCTGATCACCACCGCGATGACCACCCCCGTCCTCCACTACGTCTACCCGCGCCGCCTCGCCGCACCGATCGAAACGGGCTCCCCAACTCCCCTGCCGACGCTCGCAGGCGAAAGCGGCCACGCGCCCGGCCTCTCCATCCTCATCCCCGTCGCCCTGCCCAAGTCCGGCGGCCCGCTCGTCCAACTCGCCGACACGCTCATCGGTCCCGACAAGGCTCATTCCAAACTCGTCGCCATCCACCTCCGCAAGCCCGTCGACCACGAGGCCTATCGCTCCGGCCTCGACGAGGCCGCCGTCACCCACGAGGAGGCCCTCGCCCCCCTGCTCGCCCAGGCCCGCGCCCGCAGCCTCCGCGTCGAACAGGCGTCGTTCGTCTCCCGCGACGTCGGCGGCGACATCGCCCGCTTCGCCGCCGCCGCCACCGCAGACCTCGTCATCATGGGCTTCCACAAGCCCGTCATCGGCAAGACGATCCTCGGCGGCACCGTCCACCGCGTCCTGGCCGGGTGCCACACCGACGTCGCCATCTTCGTCGACCGCGGGTTCCGCGCCGCCCGCCGCATCCTCGTCCCCTACCTCGGCACCGCCCACGACAAGCTCGCCCTCGACCTCGCCGCCCGAATGGCCCGCAGCACCGAGGCCCTCGTCACCGTCCTCCACGTCGTCCCCCCCATGCGCGGCGGCAGCACCCAGTCCGCCGACGGCGCGCGCCACGCCGTCGACCGCGTCTTCCACGCGCCCGGCCACGACCTCCCCGTCACGTTCCGCGTCGTCGAGGACGAATCCCCCGTCGGCGTCGTCGTCCACCAGGCCCAGAACGCCGACCTCGTCATCATCGGCGTCGCCGAAGAATGGGGCCTCGAATCCCACCTCTTCGGCTGGCGCGCCCAGCGCATCGCCCGCGACTGCCCCAGCAGCCTCCTCATCGTCCGCAAGCACGAACCCAAACCCGCCCCCGCCCCCGAACCCGCGACGACCGCCAGTTAACTCCAATGCAACGCGCGCCCGATTTCAAACCCATGCCCGACGTCACCCAACTCGACCTCCGCACCCACCGCCTGACGTCAGAACTCTCCGCCGGCATCCTCCGCCTCGACGGCCTCAACGAGCTCGCGGTCGGCGAACTCACCCATCACGCGAAGACGGACGACGACGCCGTCTCGTTCTCGATCCGGGCCGCCGCGCCCGACGACCCACTCGTGTGGGCCGCCGCGTACCGCCTCCCCTTCGCCCAATCCCAGTTCGACCAGGACATGGACTTCTACCTCCGCCAACGGAAGAAATGGGCCAAGCTCCCCGACGGCCCCCGTTTCGAGCCGTCGATGTTCGCCCCGGTCCAGGCCCCGCCCGACTGGACCCACGACGCCTTCCCCATCCGCGGCCGCTCCCTGGTGCACATCTACACCAGCCCCGCCTACGCCGTCTGCGTCCGCTACGTCCGCCGCCAGGGAAACATGCTCGACGTGCCGCTCTTCCGGCACGTCGCCGACCACCTGCGCTTCGATATAAGCACGTGGCGCGCCGACCCGCCCGCCATCGACCCGCGCCGGTGAAGGCGCGCCGACCCACCCCTCATCTCCTCATCTCCTCCGCACTCAGTGCCCCACCGCCGGCGCCCCCAGATACTTCTGCAACTCCGCCAGCTTCTCCTCCAGCATCCCCTTCGTCGGCGCCTCCACGTTCAGCCGCAGCATCGGCTCCGTGTTGCTCTTCCGCACGTTGAACCACCACTCGCCCATGTCGATCGTGCACCCGTCGAGGTAGTCGATCGTGCCCTTCTTATAAGCGTCCGCCAGCTCGCGGATCTTCCCGTCCTTGTCCTCGATCTGGAAGTTGATCTCCCCGCTGTGCGCGTACTTCTGCAGCGGCGCGATCAGCCCGCTCATCTCGCCCACCTGGTTCGACAGGACCGTCAGCACCCGCGCCATCGCGATCGCGCCAGAGTCCGCGAAAAAGTTGTCCCGGAAGTAGAAGTGCCCCGACAACTCCCCGCCGAACACCGCCTTGGTCTCCGCCAGCGTCTTCTTCATGAACGCGTGCCCGACGCGGTCGCGCTTCGGCACCCCGCCCGCCGCCTTGATCGTGTCCGGAACCGCGTGGCTCGACCGCAGGTCATAAACGATCGTCGACCCCTTGTTCGCCGGCTGGCTCAAAAAGTCCTTCGCCAGCAGCGCCGTCACCAGATCGCACGTGACCGTCTTCGCGTTCTCGTCCACGAAGAAGCAGCGGTCGGCGTCGCCGTCGAAGCACACGCCCAAATCCGGCTTCGTTTCCCGCATCAGCTCCTTGAGCATGTCCATGTTCGAGTCGACCAGCGGGTTGGGCTCGTGGACGAAGCTCCCGGTGATCTCGAACAGCAGCGGAATGATCTCCAGGTTCTCGACCCCGCCGAACACCGCCGGCACCATCTTCCCCGCCATGCCGTTCGACGCGTCGATCGCCACGCGGATCTTCCGGCCCAGCTTCAGGAACGAGAGGACGTGCTTGCGGTACGCCGCCCACAGGTCCATCTCAATGTAATCCCCCTGCCGCCCCGTGTGCCCGACGCGCAGCGTCGACGCGATCCGCTTGATGTCGTCCAGCCCCGTCGCGCTCCCGATCGGCTTGGCCTTGGGCCCGGAGATCTTGAACCCGTTGTAGTTCGCCGGGTTGTGCGACGCGGTCACCTGGATCCCGCCGACGGCATCGAGGTGGTTGATCGCGAAGTAGATGAACGACGTGTCGACCATGCCCACGTCGATCACCGACATCCCCGTCGACCGCAGCCCGTCGCTCAGCGCCTTCGCCAGATCCGGCGAGTGCGGCCGCATATCCCGCCCCACGACGACCGTGTCCTCCATCTTCACGCGCTGCTCCGCGTGCACGTTCGCCCGCGCCCGCTGGAGGAATTGCCCCGTCGCGTGCCCCACCTTCCACGCCGCCTCCTCGTTGAGCGGGTTCGGATAAGTCGCCCGGACGTCGTACGCCTTGAAAATCTTCTCGATCATGCTGGGGGCAGTTGTCATGAGTCGCACACCAATTGTCAATCGAACCCGAACCCGCGCGCGGACACGGCGCGGTGCCCGTTCATCGACCGTTCAATGGTCCGAATTGAGCGGCGCGCGAAAGCCCACGGTGCTTGCACCGTGGGTTCATTTGGGACGACTCAGACCTAACGGTTGGTGTCAGTTGCCTTACTCCCCCGCACCCGCCCGAACATCCACCCCAGCACCTCCCGCGTCCAAACCTTCCCGTCAATTCCGTGCCCCTGCCCCGCCATCTCCGTGTACTTCACGTCGCCGCCCGCCGCCCGGATCGCCTCAACCATCTTCCGCGTCCGTTCCACCGGCACCTGCGCGTCTTCCCCGCCGTGAAACGTCCACACCGGCACGCCCTTGATCTTCGCCCCCATCGTCGCGTCGCTCAGCCCGCACACCGGGATCACCGCCGCGAACCGCGCCGGATCGCGCGCCGCCCAGTTCCACGACCCCGATCCACCCATCGACGTCCCCGTCAGATACACCCGGTCCGCGTCGATCGGCTCCGCCTTCACCACCTCGTCCAACACCCGCATCGCCGCCCGCAACGGCGGGCTCGCCTCCGCGTCCGCCTCCACCCACATAGGCGCCTTGTTCTCCTTCTGCCCCTTCCAGTTCGTCCAGTTCATCGCCCGCCCGTCCGCCCGCTCCCCCGCCGGACACTGCGGCACCAGCACGAAACATGGGAACGCCGCCCGCACCTCCGCCGTCCCCAGCAACTTCACCAGCGCCGAGTTCATCGGCTTCTCGTTATCACTCCCCTTCTGCCCCGCCCCGTGCAGGTAAATCACCAGCGGATAGCGCTTCCCCGCTTCGACCTTGTCCGGCCGCACTAATCGATGCTTGATCTCGACGCGCTCCTCCCCCACAGGCTCCGCCGCACTGCCGCTCCCCACCACTAACGCGATGACCGTAGAGATCATCAAGCCGAGTCGTCGCACACTCACCTCCTCGAACTCAAAAGAAAATGCCTTCTTTGCGACCTCTGCGTCTCTGCGGTGAATCTCCCGCTCACTTCTTCGCCAGCTGCTCCCGCAACCGATCCTCCTGCGCGACCAGCTCCGGCGTCAGCGCCGCCCCGAAGTCCTCCGCCTCGAACACCGGCCGGATCTCCAGTTCGCTCGGCCCCGGCATCGGGTTCGGACACCGCTTCGCCCACTCCACCGCCTCCGCCATGTCCTTCACCTTCCACAACCAGAACCCCGCCACGAGTTCGCTCGTCGCCGCGAACGGCCCGTCGATCACCCGCCGGCCAGCCCCGTCGAACGCGATCCGCTTGCCCCGCGACGACGGGTGCAATCCTTCGCCCGCCAGCATCAGGCCCGCCGCCATCAGCTCCTCGTTGAACTTCCCCATCGCCGCCATCAACTCCGTCGACGGCATCAACCCGGCCTCGCTGTCCTTCGTCGCCTTCACCATGACCATCACGCGCATCGGAAAACCTCCACAAACGTGTCAAACGTTCAAATGTTCTTCGCGTCGCTGCTACTTCGCCACGCCCGCCACAAACTCCACCGGCGCCGACCAATGGCTCTGCCGGTTCGTCACGTCCCGCGCCATCACCCGAACGCGATACGTCTTCCCCGTCACCAGCACCCCCGCCGGGATCGAAACGTCCGCCCGGACATGCGCCGCGTCCGCGCTCTGCCACACCGCGTTGATCTCGTACGCGCCCGTGCCCGCCGTCTTGCCCCCCTCTCGCGCCGGCGGCGCGGTCACCTCCGCCACCCGCCACCGCACCCCGGCCATCGCCGCCTTCCCCTTGTACGGCCCCGCGCGGAACTTGAGCTGGTTCACCGGGTACCCCGCCGGCCCCGCGTACGTCGCCGTCGGCGTCTCGGGGATCTCCTTGTCCTTCAGCAAGTCCCTGTCGATCCACGCCAAGCGCGCCGCCACGTACTCCTTCATCTGCTTCACCATGCCCGCGAAGTCCCGCGTCGGCGACGCCTGGTAGAACAGCCCCTGCCCCGCCTGCCCACCCACCGCCATCGCCGGGTGATAATCCCACTTCCGCCGATCCGCCTCCACGAGCGGCAGCTTCCCCACCGGGTCCGCAACCACCGCCGCATACTGGTCGATCAGCCGCCCCGTCTGCTCCGGGTTGTAAAGCAGATCCCGGATCTCCCGCAGCCGATTCTGATACTCCACCTTCAGCGCTGGCTTCGACAGCACGCGCGACTTGAACGGCTCCTCGCCGTTCCCGTACATGTGGTCCGCCCACGTCAAATCCAGGTCCCACGGAATCACCTGCCACCGCCCGCCCGGCGTCGGCTCCCGAAAATAGTTGTAGTTCTTCCCCTCGCCGATGTCGTAATGGTGAATCGCCTCGACGATCGCGCGATAGCTGTAGTACCGCGGCAAATCCACGCTCGCCCGCCACCACACGTCCGACTGATCCTTCGAGTTGTACGCGTTCAAAAACCCGTTCAAATCCGACTTGTCCGTCGGCTGGCCCTTCCCTTCGTTGTTCAACTCCCCCGTGCCGTTCGCCATCTTGTACAGATTCCCGTCCGGCAGATCGTGCGCCTTCAGGAACCGCCCGTCCACGTTCTCGATCGCCAGGTACAGCCCCCAGAAGTCGCCCTTGTACTGATCCCCCGCCGGCGCCTCATCCGCCTCCGAAACGATCCGCCACTGCACCCAGTGCGTCTCCGGCGAGGGCACCCCCGCGAGGTTGAACAGCCGGTGCCCGACCGACTCGTACATCCCCTGCTCCCCGCGCCGCCCGTACGACGCCATCGAGATGCCCGGCCGCAGATTCAGCTTCCCCCACGTCGCCCCGTGCGGCTTCCCGAAGTCGTCCACCGCCCGCAGCCGGTGCCCGTCCGGGAAGTCGATCTTCCACATGTTCTTCCCCATCGCGTACCGCCACACCCCGCCCCGCGCCCGAAACTTCACGTGGTCGTACACCACCCCGCCCGCGACCAGCGTCCCCGTGTACTTGAACTCCTTCCCGCCCGTCTGCTCCTTCCATGTCACGTTCTCGACCGCCTTGTGCCGCGCAATCAGGTGATACGCCTGCACCGACCGCATTACCTCCGTCGGAAACGTCACCACTTCTTTACGCTTCGCATCCCCCGACTTCGGCTCCACCGCCCCCGACCACGCCGGCACCCCGTCGTACACAAAATACGCATAGTTCGGACACTCCCCCTCCCGCGCCGGCGCCATCAGCGACGACGCCCCCGCCCCCACCAGCCGATACCGCACCAGCCGCCGATGCTTCTGCACCCCGGCCGGAATTACCGCACTGAACGTCTTCCCCGCCCCGCCACCCCCCGCCGCCATCGGCACCGCCGTCCACCCCTTCGCGAACTCCGGCGACTTGAGCTCCACGTACGCCCCCGGATCCACCACCTGGTACTCCAGCGTCACCCCCGTCACCGGCGTCAGTCCGACATTCACCGTGATCGTAACCGCCTCGCCGGCGCGCGGCTCCCGCGGCGCATGACTCACCGCCGGCTCCCACACCGCCTTCGCCGGATCCGCAGGCTTCTTCTCCGCCGCCAACGCCATCGGCGCGGCCAACAAAACGAGCACGACCGCCGGACACGCAAGGACGCGAGACACCATGACCGAAGTGTCACCCGAAGCGAGAAACCGTACAAGCGAGTCACAGGCGCACCACTGCACTGACCTCTTGTAGCCGCCTCCCTTGCGGGGCGCGACGGCACTAGATCGCACTATCGACGTCTTGCGACCATCGGGCGCGATTGGACGCGCTCCCGACCGCCCGCTTCAGGTCAATTCCTGACCCCGCCACCCCCCAATACCATCCCACACCATGCCCACCACCCTCCGTCCCCCCGCCCCCGCCGACGCCCCGCGCCTCGGCCAGATCCTCCACGACGCCTTCGCCGGCATCGCCGCCCGCCACAACTTCCCCAAGGACATCCCCTCCGCCGAGCTCGGCGCGATGTTCGCCGCCGCCATGGTCACCACGCCCGGCGTCTTCGGCGTCGTCGCCGAAATCGACGGCCAGATCGTCGGCTCCAACTTCCTCGACCACCGCGACCCGATCGCCGGCGTCGGCCCCATCACCGTCGACCCCGCCGTCCAGGCCAAGGGCGTCGGCCGACAACTCATGCAGGCCGTCCTCGACGCCGGCCGCGACGCCGCCGGCATCCGCCTCGTCCAGGACGCCTTCAACACCGTCTCCCTCCCCCTCTACGCGTCGCTCGGCTTCGACGTCAGAGAACCCCTCGCCCTCCTCGCCGGCAAGCCCAAAGACAAACCCGCGCCCGCGGCCGAAGTCCGCCCCATGACCGCCGCCGACCTCCCCGCCTGCGCCGCCCTCTGCGAACAAATCTACGGCACCTCCCGCGCAAACGAACTAAGCGGCGCCCTCGCCTCCCCCATGACCCGCCCCTTCGTCCTGCTGCGCAACGGCCGCCTCGCCGCCTACCTCACGGCCCCCACCTTCTGGATCCTCAACCACGGCGTCGCCCACTCCGAACAAGACCTCACCGACCTCCTCCTCGGCGTCGCAACCACCGTCTCCGAGCCGATCTCGCTCCTCTTACCGATCCGCCAGGCCACCCTCTTCCGCTGGGCCCTCGCCCAGGGCCTGCGCGTCGTCAAGCCCATGAACCTCATGGCCATCGGCCCCTACCGCGACCCCACCGGTGCCTGGTTCCCCTCTGTCGTCTACTAACCCGCGCGCCCGAACAACCCCTGCCACTCCCCCCCCCCGCCGCTCCGCCTTACCCGGACGGCGAACCGCGCGCCGTCCACCGTCTCCGGAAGCTTGACCACCGCCACCCCGCCGTGAATCGCCGCCGCGACCTGCTCGCGCCCCACGTCCACGCGCACGTCCCACCCGTCCATCCCCTTCGCCAGCGTCGCCGCCGACGCCTGCGCTGCCCCACCATCGTGCACCTCCAACCGCAACGCCCGCGCCGCCGGCTGCACGATTAATCGCAGTTGATGCACCCCCCACTGCACCGCGAACCACGCGCACCGCGACAACCGCCGCGCCAGCTCCTCCAGCGACATCGGCCCGTCCGCCCCCACGAGCTCCTCCACCGGCACGAACTCCCGCCGCCCGACCTTCTCCCGCGCCTCTTCCGCCACCGGCTCCGCAGCCCGCGCGTACCCCGCCACACCCGTGCAGAACAAATCCGCCAACCCCACCGTCCCCACCAGCTTCGTGCGCAGCGCCGCCGCCACGTGAGCCACGGGCTCCAGCGCGTACAAATCCTTCACCACCCGATTAAACAGATTTTGAGAAAGTCCCCGCCCCTCGTTCCCCCCTGCCGCCCCCGCGATCGTCAGCGCGTCCAAAATATTGAAGAACGCGTCGACCGTCGTCTCGTTCTCGGCCTCGTCTTCAATCGCTTCCCGATCCAATTCCGCCAGCAGTCGGTCCCACGATCGATTGGCCGACTCGAACATCTCCCCCGCCACGCCCGAACTCGCCGTCGCCCCACCCAATCGCCCGCCGATCGTAGCGCCCAGTTCATCCCCCGCCGGCCCGAGGCGGCGCACATGCTGCCGAAGCGCCCACAGCCGCGCTGTCATCAATGGCGTCGGCGTCCCAGCCCACCGCTCGGCCCGACCTTCCAAATACGTGAGGACATCATTCATCGCACACCCCCGGACATCAGACGGCAGGAGATCGAAAAAGTCTTCACGGCCATCCTCACGCCAACCCGCCGGCCGGTCTGACGCCCAATCCGAATTTTTCGACATCCGTTATCGGGCATACGTCTCGCCTCTCGAACCCGCCGCAAGTCCCTTCAATCTCATCACTACGGAACCAACCTCGTCGGAAACCACCAGTCTTCTCTGCGACTCCTCCGCGCCCTCTGCGCCTCTGCGGTGAGTCTTCCTAACCCCGCCCGCGCCCCGGCCGAGCCCGGTCCGCCTCCGCCCCCCGAAACTTCACCTTCGCCCGCCGGAACCACTGGTCGAACGTGTTCGCCTTCTCCTTCTCCACCTCTTCCGGCGTCCCCGAATCCGCCATCCCCAACATGCACACCAGCTTCCGCGAAGTGGGCTTGAACCGTCGGCCCGCCGGGTCCCACCGCCGCAGCCGCACGACCCACGCCGCCACCCGCCCGGCCGCCCGCGGGTGCGGATAGCTCTCATCCCCCGGCGTCCACGCCGCCTCTTCCGCGCTCATCGCGAACCGCGGCGCATCGTCCAGATTGCACCGCATCAGCATCTTCAATTTGAACACCGCCCCGAATTTCGCCAGCTCCGGGTCCGACACCACCGTCAGCATCGACTCCCGATGCTCCTCCGCGATCAGCTCGTCCAGCACCGACCCCGTCTTGGCCGCCACCGCCTCCGCATCGCTCCCGCGCTCGTCCGGATCATTCCCGAACCCGCCGCGCACCAGCTCGCGCTCGCGCCGCTTCCGCCGCTCCTTCTTGCGGAGCGCATCGCGCACCGAGTTCCGAATCGTCTCCACCAAATACCCCCCGATCGCGTCGCCCCGCGGCAGCGCCCCCGCCCGGATCCGCTCCCACGACTGCAAAAAGTGAAAGTACACGTGCGACTTGAGCTCGTCCTCGTCCCCCACCCGCTGCCACAAGCTCTCCACCTGCGTCACGGCGTACAGCACCGACGAGTTCACT
>DASPKW010000062.1:0-16193 GCA_035627895.1 Tepidisphaeraceae bacterium
TGGAGCCACCTGCGGCCCAAGTACCAGGACCGGGTGCAGACCAACGCTTACTTGAACAAGATCCGCATCAACCAGTGGCGCGAGATCTTCGAGAAGCATTTGCCGGGGTGCGCGCTGGAGGCCTGGCCGGATGAGACGCCGGGCCTGCTCGACGAGATCAAGCAGATCAAGGCCGGCGGCGAGCTGACGGAGTACGCCGACGAGGAATTGCAGACGCTGACGTTCGTCGCGGTGTGGAAGAAGCCCGCGGAAGGGGCCCTGAGGGAAACGACCGCCGTGACGACTGCGGCGTGAGCTCAGCAGGGTTGACGTCTTGATGTCATTTCGAGGTAATCCGAGGGATCTGGCCGGCGCGTCAGGGCCTGCGTTTTGGCGAGCGAACGGGCCTCGACGGACTGGCCAGATTCCTCGGAGTACCTCGGAATGACAGTTGGGACGGGTTCGGCGAGATCGACAGTATTGGAACGGCAGCAGATCGGGTAATCGATGACGGCGATGATGGAGCCAAGTGTCGTTCGAGGTTCGCGGAGTGGGGGCGCCGCGCCCGCGGTCGATTCGTCGCTGCATCACGGGCGAGACGCCCGTGATACGGCAGACACAGGCGTCGTCGACGTCAGCGTCTGCATCGTCAGCTGGAACGTGAAAGACCTGCTCCGCGACTGCCTCAACTCGCTCAAGGCCCAGGCCGGCGACGTCCGGTATGAGACGATCGTGGTCGACAACTTCTCGAAGGACGGGTCGGCCGAGATGGTGCGGGCGGAGTTCCCGTGGGTCACGCTCGTCGAGCCGGGGAAGAACCTCGGATTCGGCCGCGCGAACAACGTCGCCTACCAGCACAGCCGGGGGCGGTGGGTGCTGCTGCTCAATCCGGACACGGTGGTGCTCGACCGCGCGATCGAGAAGCTGACGAAGTTCGCGGACGAGCACCCCGAGGCCGCGGCCGTCGGCGGGCGCACGCTCAAAAAGGACGGCAAATCGCTCGAGCGCTCGTGCTGCTGGGGCAGCCCCGGCATGTGGCCCCTGATCTGCAAGGCGTTCGGCCTCCACATCCTGTTCAAGAACAGCGCGCTGTTTAATCGCGAAGCCATGGACTACTGGCAGCGCGACTCGGTCCGCGAGGTGGGCGTCATCACCGGCTGCTGCCTGATGATCCGCCGCGACGTGTACGAGCAGACCGGCGGGTTCGACGACCACTTCTTCATGTACGCCGAGGAGACGGACCTCTGCTGGCGGATGCGCGAGCGCGGCAAGCTCGTCTTCTGCCCGTCGGCCGAGATCATCCACCTCGTGGGCGAGTCGGCGAAGAAGGCGACTTCGAACCGATTGTTTCACATCGACCGCGCGCTGCTGAAGCTGTTCCGCAAGCACTACGGCCAGACCTACATGTGGGTCGCGAATTTCTGGATGTGGATGTTCTTCGCCGTGAGAGCGCCGCTGATGCGATTCGCTGCCGGGTTTCGGAAGCACGATCCGGAGTTGATGGAGAAGATCCGGGTTTACGAGGACACGCGGAACGAGCATTGGCGGTTATTCAGGAAGCAGCGGAGACATTTGATCGATCAAGCTTGAGCAGCGTTGCCATGGCCACTTTTGAAGTGCGAACATTCGAGTTGGAAGGCAATCGGTCATGTTTGAGCCGGTCAGAGCTGCTAGCCCACTTGCGGTTTTTGAGTGAGAAAGTGTTTGAGTTTCCGACACTGGTGAATGTTTACAGCGGCGAGCGGATTGCCTGCATCGGAGTCGGCTGCGAATTGACGACGTTGCAGTTGGTTGACCGGGTTGGCCATCAGACACACCGCGCGGTGACAGGCGACGACGGCAGCGACGACACCGAGTTCGTCTATCAAGGTGAGGCGACCTTTGTCCGTTCCCGACACTTGGTGCCGCGCAACGCGGCGGATGCAGCCGCGGTTGAATGGTTGGATGGCGGCGAGCTCAGTCAGGACCTGCAATGGAGCAGCGGGCCATTCCCGCCGACTTGCGATTCGGGAAAGCGGTAAGTAGATGACCCATTTGTTCCGAGAACTCCAGCGCCGCGAAGCCCGCAATCAGCCCGTGCGGACGGCCGTCATTGGCGCCGGGTTCATGGGCAAGGGGATCGTCTACCAACTCTCGAAGATGCCCGGCATGCGGCCGTCGCTGGTCGTCAACCGGTCGACGGACAAGGGCGTGCAGGCGTACGTCGAGGCGGGCTACGACCGCAGCAAGGTCGTCGTCAGCGACGACGTCGATCGCCTCGCCGCGGCGATCGCCGAGGGCCGGCCGGCGGTCAGCGGCGCCGTGGGCATCGCCGGAAAGATCCCGACGCTCGACGTGGTGATCGAGGCGACCGGCGCCGTCGAGGGCGGGGCGCGCGAGGCGCTGAGCTGCTTCGCCGGCAAGAAACACTTCGTCTCCCTCAACGCCGAGACGGACGGGACGATCGGCTGTCTGCTCAAGGCGCGCGGCGACCAGGCGGGCGTGGTCTACACGAACGCCGACGGCGACCAGCCGGGCGTGATCATGCGGATGGCCGAGTGGTGCGCCGGGTGCGGGTTCGAGGTCTTGGCGGCGGTGAACTGCAAGGGGTTCATGAACGTCCGGGCCACGCCCGACTCGATCATGGAGTGGGCCATCAAGCAGCGGACCAGCCCGCGGATGACGTGCGCGTTCACCGACGGCACGAAGATGAACATCGAACAGAACGTCGTCTGTAACGCGACGGGGCTCGTGCCCGCCAAGCGCGGCATGATCGGCGTGAAGACGGACCTCAAGAACGCCGTGAAAGACTTCGAATCGACTGGCGCGCTCGGGGCGGCGATCGAGGGCGGGCCGGGCATCGTCGACTACACGCTCGCCGGCGATTTCGGCGGCGGCATCTTCATCATCGCCCGCGGCAAGAATCGCGAGTTCGTCCAGCCCTACCTGAAGTATTTGAAGATGGGTGACGGGCCGAACTACATGTTCTTCCGCCCCTACCACCTCTGCCACATCGAGACGCCGCTGAGCGCCGCCGAGGCGGTCGTGTACGGCGAGGCAACGATCGCCCCGCGCGGCCGGCCGGTCGCGCAAACGATCGCGATCGCCAAGCGCGACCTCAAGCCCGGCGACGTCCTCGACGGCATCGGCGGCTTCAACCAGTACGGCGAGCTCGAAGTGGTCGAGAACGCTAAAGGGCTGCTCCCGATCGGATTGGCCGAGGGCGTAAAGCTCAAACGCCCGATCAAGCAGGACCAGCCGATCCCGGAAGACGCGGTGGAGTTGGATGAGGAGAGTTTGCTCGTCCGGCTTTGGCGCGAGCAGGAGCGGATGTGAGGGAAGATGTCGGGCGGTCATGGTGACAGTGGCGGTAACGATTAACGATTAATGCTTAAGCAGCCCTGCCATCGCTTAAGCATTAATCGTTAATCGTTACCGCGGATTCGAGATCGGACGTTCATGCGGATCAGCATCTTCGGCCTAGGTTACGTCGGCGCCGTGTCCGCCGGGTGTCTCGCGGAGCGCGGGCACGCGGTGGTCGGGGTCGACATTTCCGAGGCGAAGGTGGGGACGCTCGGGGCCGGCAAGAGCCCGATCCTCGAGAAGGGGCTGGACGACCTACTCGCCAAACACGTGATGAAGACCGGCCGGCTCCGCGCGACGACCGACGCCGCCGACGCCGTCGCCAATACCGATCTGAGTTTGGTCTGCGTCGGCACGCCCAGCGCCCCCGACGGCTCGCCCGACCTCACCGCCGTCGTCCGCGTCTGCGAACAGATCGGCCGGGCCATCGCGCAAAAGCGCGGCCCGCACACCGTGGCGATCCGCAGCACGACGCTGCCGGCGTCAGCCGAATCCGAGTTCCTCCCCGCGCTGGAGCGCGAGAGCGGCCGGCGCTTGGGTGAGGGCCTCGGCTTCGCCACGCACCCCGAATTCCTCCGCGAAGGCACCGCCGTCCACGACTTCTTCCACCCGCCCAAGACCGTCATCGGCACGCGCGACGCCGCCACGGCCGACTTGATCAAGTCCCTCTACGACGGCATCGAGGCGCCGATGCTCGTCACCTCGCCCGCCGTCGCGATGACGGTCAAGTACGCCGACAACGCCTTCCACGCGCTCAAGGTCACGTTCGCCAACGAGATCGGCCGCGTGTGCAAGAAGTGGGGCGTCGACGCGCAGGAAGTGATGGACGTGTTCTGCCAGGACACGAAGCTGAACATCTCCAAGGCGTACCTCCGGCCCGCGTTCGCGTTCGGCGGGTCGTGCCTGCCCAAGGACGTGCGGGCGCTGGTGCGCGAGGGCGAGAAGAGCGGGGCGCATTTGCTCCTGCTCGGCGAGATCCTGCGGAGCAACGAGGCCCACATCCTCGAGGTCGTCGAACAGGTGCGCAAGGCCGGCGCGAAGCGCGTCGGCCTGTTCGGCATCACGTTCAAGGCCGGGACGGACGATTTGCGCGAGAGCGCCGCCGTCTCGGTCGCCCGGCGGCTGGTACGCGACGGCTGCGAGGTCGTCGTGCACGACCCGCGCGTGACGGTCGAGAATTTGATCGGCGCGAATAAGCAGTTCGCCGACCAGGCCATCCCGTCGCTCGCCCAGATGATCCGCTATAGTGCCGACGACGTGATCGGCGCCGACGCGGTCATCGTCGTCGACCCCGACTTCGACTGGGCTTGGGCCCACGGCGTCCTGCGCGAGTCGCAGACCGTCATCGACGTCGACGGCGCCGGAAAGTCCCTCATGGCAGGAGACCCGCGGTACGTGGGGATCTGCTGGTGACGTGCCGCTTGCGGCTTCGCCCCTCGGGTACGCAGGAATGTCGTTCGGTAGGATTTGATCGCACGAAGTAGTGAAGTCGCAACAGCGCCACATCCTCATCCTCGTCGAGAACCTCCCGGTCCCGTTCGACCGGCGGGTCTGGCAGGAGGCCCGCGCGCTGACTGCCGCCGGTTACCGCGTGTCCGTCATCTGCCCGATGCTCAAGGGGTACACGGCCGCGTACGAGGAGCTCGAGGGCGTCCGCATCTACCGCCACCCGCTGCCGGCCGAGGACGAGCAGTCGGCCAAGGGCTATTTCCGCGAGTACGGCGCGGCCCTCTGGCACCAGCTGCGCCTGGCCTGGCGGATCTACAAGACCGACAAGTTCCACGCCATCCAGGCGTGCAACCCTCCGGACCTGCTGTTCCTGGTCGCGCTCCCGTTCCTGCCGCTGGGCGTGCGGTTCATGTTCGACCACCACGACATCAACCCCGAGCTGTTCGAGGTGAAGTTCGGTGGGCGGATGTCTCTGACCAAGCGCCTGTTGTACAAGGCCGTGTGTTTCGCGGAACGGCTGACGTTCTTCTTCAGCCGCCGCGCGAGCATGGCGACCAACCAGTCGTACAAGCAGATCGCCGTCGAGCGCGGGCGGATGGACCCGGACCGCGTGTTCGTCGTCCGCAGCGCGCCGGACCTGGCGCGGTTCAAGCCGGCGCCGCCCAACCCGGGACGGTGGAAGAAGGGGCGAAAGCACCTGGTCGGCTACCTCGGAACGATCGGCCCGCAGGAGGGGCTGCAGTTCCTCGTCGAGGCGGCGCGGATCCTCAAGGAAAAACGAGGCGGCGACGTGGGCTGGGTCGTCGTCGGCGACGGGCCGGCGCGCGCCGACGTCGAGGCGCTCGCCCGGCGGGAAGGGCTCGACGCCGCCGACATCACGTTCACCGGCCGCATCGACGACGCCACCATGATCGAGGCCATCTGCTCGTGCGACGTCTGCGTCAACACGGACCTCGCCACCCCCATGAACGACAAGAGCACGATGAACAAGATCATCGAGTACATGGCCCTGGGCCGGCCGATCGTGCAGTTCGAGCTCACCGAAGGCCGCGTGTCGGCGGGGCTGGCGTCGCTCTACGCCCGGCCCAACGACGCGGGCGAGCTGGCGGACAAGGTCGCCGAGCTCTTGGACAATCCCACGCTCCGCCGGCAGATGGGCGAGTACGGCCGCCGGCGCGTCGAAGAGAAACTCGCCTGGCAGTACAGCGTGCCCGTGCTGCTCGACGCGTACGAAACGCTGTTCAGCGGCAAAATCGTCCGCCGGGCGAAGGAGGTCGACGCCGACCCGCCCGTGCCACATGCCGAACCCGCCCGCTCCGCCGCCCCCGACCTCAGAATCGCCGGTTCAGTCGTTGCCTGACCACGGCCGATAAACTAAACCTCGAATCTACGCACCCCGCGCCCCGCGATAGCCGAAAAGACCGTCAAGGAAGGCACCAGACAGACATGCCCAAGGAACTGATCAAAGGCGTTACGGTAAAGAAGCTCACGATCCACTGCGACGAGCGCGGGCGGCTCATGGAGATGCTCCGGGCCGACGAGGCCGGGCAGTTCACGAACATCAAGTTCGGCCAGATCTACATGACGACCGCCTACCCCGGCGTGGTCAAGGCCTGGCACTACCACCAGAAGCAGACCGACCACTTCGTCTGCGTCCGCGGGCAGATGAAGGTCGTCCTGTACGACAGCCGCAAGGACTCGCCCACCCACAACATGGTTAATGAGTTCGTGATCGGCGACCACGCCCCGTTTTTGATCGAGATCCCGAACCTCGTCTACCACGGGTTCAAGTGCGTCTCCGACCACGAGGCGATCGTCGTCAACTACACGACCGAGTGCTACGACTACAAGAACCCCGACGAGTTCCGCGTCGACCCCCACTCGAAGGACATCCCCTACGACTGGGCCCGCAAGGACGGGTGAGGCATTCCGCCATTCCCGCACACCGCGTCGACCGTCATCCTGAGGTACTCCGAAGGATCTAGCCGGCGCCTCGAGGCCCGTTCGACGTTGGCGACCGCCCCCCGCAGTTCGAAGCCAAATCCTTCGCTCCGCTCAGGATGACGGCCCAGCCGCCTAGAATGCCCCGCCCATGATCCAGAAGATGTTCCGAGTCGTGTCCGACCGCTCGCGCCGGCGGAAGATCCAGATGTTCTACGACATCATGCGCCCCCGCGCCGGAACCCGCATCCTCGACGTCGGCGGCGAGGCCGGCGACGCCGCCGGCAACACGATCCAGCCCAACAAGCAGCTGATCGACTCCTACCCGACCAAGTCGAACATCACCCTCATCAACCTGTTCTTCCCCGACGTCCAGCGCGCGCAAAAGGCCGTCCCCGAACTCAAGACGGTCTGCGGGTCCGGCTTGCAACTCCCGTTCGCCGACAAGTCCTTCGACATCTGCTACTGCAACGCCGTCATCGAGCACGTCTTCAACTTCGAGAACCAGCACCTCTTCGCCCGCGAGATCATGCGCGTCGCCAAGAGCTGGTTCGTGACCACGCCCAACCGCTGGTTCCCGTTCGAGCCGCACCTGCGCCTGCCGCTGGTCACCTGGCTTCCGCAGGGCGTGCAGCACAAGATCGGCTACAAGTTCGGCTACCTGCACATCAAGAAGAAGTACGGCTCGGGCGCCGACCGCACCGACATCTGCCTCCTCTCCCGCCGAAAGCTCAAGCAACTCTTCCCCACAAGCCGAGTCGTCCGCAACGGCGTCCCCGGCTTCACCCCCACCTTCATCGCCTACGGCGGCGAGATCCTCGACCAGCAGGGGGCCTCACTGCCGGCGGACGGCGACTTCCTCCGCCCCATCGCCGCCGCGTGACGTCCACGAACGTCCCCGTTTAGCCGCGACCCGGAGGGCAGGCGACAGCGCCGCCCGAAGGGGAGCGCGCCGGGTCCCGCAACTCGCAACTCGCAACTACTTCCCCACCTCGTACCTCAAACACGCGAACGGCCCGAACTGCGCCACCCCGACCAACCGCATCGCCGGCGTCGCGATCCGCCGCGGCAGCAGGGGGGCCCCACCGCCCAGCGTGACGGGCGCGTAAGTGACGATCACCTCGTCAAGCAACCCTGCGTCGTAGAACTGCCCCGCCAACTCACCCCCGCCCACGACCCACACGTTCTTCCCGCCAGCCGCCCGCGCCATCTCCGCGTGCACCGGCCGCACATCCCCGCTCACGAACCGCACGTCCGCCCCTTCGACCACCGGCAATGCGCGGTGCGTGAACACCCACGTCGGCTGCCCGTACGGCCACGGCTCGCGCTTCGCCGCCCCCGGCCCCACCGCGTGCTCCCAAAGCCACCGGTACGTCGTCGCCCCCATCACGATCGCCCCGACCTCGGCGATGAACGCCGGGTAATCCGTCTGCCCCACGTCACCGAACTGCATCAGCCAGTCGAGCGAGTTTTCCGCGTCCGCGATAAACCCGTCGAGGCTCGACGCGGTGTAGTACTGGGTCTTCATGGTCTCTCGCCGACCTCCGTCGAATCCGTCCCACACTCCGGACACCGCCCCGGCGTCGCCCGCAAATCATACCCGCACACCCGGCACATCCCCGCCGCCCGCGCCCGCCGCCGTCTCCGCCGCCACCATCCGAACATCAACCCCGCCGCCCCCCAAGCCCCCGGCACGACCCACGCCGGGAACGTCAGCAGCCACCCCTCCGACAGCCGCGTGACCGCGAACCCGAACGTCGTCGGCGTCCGCGCCTGCGGCCGCGACGCCGGGTACGTCAGCCAGTACCCCTTCAACTCCGCCTCGGCCGGCTGATACGACCGATGGTTCCACCCCACCTCGACCACGCCCGCGCGCACGTCCGCCCACGGGTGCAGCCGGCTCGCGAAGATCCGTCCCGCCGTACACCCCGTCCGGTACGACAGCGCGCACCCCGCGAGCATCGCGGCCGTCGTCAGGATGAGGAACCATCGGCCCACGCGGTCAACTCCACTCGGTGCCCGTCCGGATCCGCGACCACCGCCCGCCGACCCCACTCCGAACCCTTCGCCGCCGACACGACCCGCGCCCCCGCGACCGCGCCGAGCGCCGCAACCGCCGCGTCCACGTCCGCCACCGCAAACCCGACCCGCGCCGACATCGACACGGGCATCTCTGCCGTCGCCGGGTACAACTCGAACACCACACCGCCGTCCTCGCAGGCGTAATGCACCGGCCCACTCCCGTGCGCGTGCCTCTCGAACCGCAGCCCGAGCAGCCCGTAAAACGCCGCCGCGCGCTCGATGTCGGCGACGCGAAGGACGACGAGGTTGAGGCGGGAGGCGTTATTCACTTCGCAGATTCTCCGATCGCCATCAACACCGCCCCCAGCCGGTCGAAATTCTCCTCGTTCCCGGCCTCCACGAACCGCCGCACGCGCCCCGCCTCCTCCGCCGAATCGAACCGCATGTGCCACGTCACCCGCGTCCCGCCGCCGCCCTCGTCCGCAAACGTCATCGTCATCACGAACCCGTGCACCGGCTCGACGTGCCGGAACACGACCCGCTGGCCCGGCGTCACCTCTGCGAACACCGACTCGTTCGCGTACACCGTCCCGTCCGGCCCGCGCATGTCGACCCGCCACCGCCCGCCCGCCCGCAAATCGAACTCGTGGAACGTGTTCACGAACCCCGCCGGCCCCCACCACCGCGCGAGCACCGCCGGGTCGGCGAACGCGCCGTACACCCGCTCGCGCGGCGCGGCGAACACGCGAGTGGAGGCGACGTCGGTCTCCGGATTGAAGTCGGATTCGGCGGGTGGCATGATGACGCGCCAGTCTACCAGACGCGGTCGCGAAGCGCCTCTGGGGGGGGCACCGAGGTGGCCTGTATCGAGACCCTTGTGGCGTGCCGTCGCAGATTCTTTCGCCCGTATTGCCCGCCCATGGTAGCATCGCAATCCAATCAGGCTGACGCATCAGAACTTCTGCGCGTGGCGAAAGGACGGACTGCATGGGGTACGGGTTGACCGCGGCGCACCCGAACGACGGCGCGGAAATCGGGCGGACGATCGCCAACGCGCGCCGTCCCGAAAGCCGGGCCCGTGTCGATGCAATTCGTCGGCCGCCACGCGCCGCGCTCGCCGCTTGTGCAACCCTCCTGGCGGTGATCGCGTCGTCCGTCCGCGCCCCGGCCGCCGACGCGCCGCAGTCGGCCGCCTCGCGACCTGCCACCGCCCCCGCCACGCCCGCGACCGCGCCGGCCGGCGGGACGGCGCTGCCCGTGACCGACTACGTCTACGCGGCCGCCTTCTCGCCCGACTCGCGCACCCTCGCGCTGGTCACTGCTAAGCAGGTGCTGCTCTGGGACGTCGCGAGCCGGCAGGTCGACGGTCGCCTGCCGATCGAGGCTTTCTCCCACACCATATGCTTCTCGCCCGACGGCAAGCTGCTCGCCGTCGGCTCGTTCGGGCACGACGTGCGGGTGTTCGACGTGCAGAAGCGCGAGGTGAGGCACGCGATCAAGCTGCCCAAAAGGGACCAGGAGGGCGTGAGCGTTCGCGGGTTCGCCAACAATGGCACCCAACTCGTGACCTCGTCGGACCACGTCCGGACCTGGAGCATGGCGACCGGGCAACTCGTCCGCACGCTCAACCGGCGGGCCGGCTACGTCAACAACGGGGCGATGTCCGCCGACGGAAACCAGATCGTGATCATGGAGAACGACGGCGCACTCGAGACCTGGATCTGGGACCTGCGCACCAGTCGGCGAACCGGACGAGTCGAGCCCCCAGCCGATCAGGGCCCGGGCGCGTATAGCCCGGGCATGTGCGTGTTCTCCCCGAACGGAAGGTTCCTGATCCAGTGCGACCAGCTCGGGCGCGGGTTCTACTCGTTCGCCGTCCCGGCCGCGAAGTACGTGGGCAACCTGCGGTTCGCCCGGCCCGTGATCAGGTTCACCATGTCTGGGGACGGCACCCGTCTGGCCGCGGGCACGTGCGAGCGTACGGGCCCCAACAGCGTGGTCGTCCTCGACGCGGCGAACGGCGCGCGGGTCGCGGAGTTCGGGCCGATCGACACGGGCATCCTGGCCCCGCTAATCTCGCCCGACGGCCGACACGTTGCCGCGATCGGGCTGACGCCGGAGCGCCGCGTTCCGCCGACGGTGTGGGAACTGCCCGGGGCCGCCCCGGCGCCCGGCGCCGCGCCACCCAAGCCCGCCCCGCCCAAACCGGCCCCGCCCATCGCCCGATAAATCGGCCCGACGGCTCATCCCCGCCCCATCGCACCGTCGCCTCCGCGGGGCCGCTGCCGGCACCGCGCGCCCCGTCATTGCCCCACCCCCCCGATCCGCTACGATCCGCCTAACTTACCGCGCATCCCTGCCGATAAACCCAACGTGCCGGGCCTCGCGGTCCCGGAGATGGTCTATCCCCCGCGCGGGCCCCTTTTCGCCCGCGCCCAGTCGCAGTCGGAGACGTCGTCCATGAAAGGCATCATCCTCGCCGGCGGGGCCGGCACCCGCCTCTACCCGCTCACCCGCTGCCTCTCCAAGCAGCTCCTCCCCGTCTACGACAAGCCCACGATCTACTACCCGCTGTCGGTCCTCATGCTCGCCGGCATCCGCGAGGTCCTGATCATCTCCACCCCGCGCGACCTCCCCATGATCCGTGCCCTGTTCGGCGACGGCAGCCAGCTCGGCATGCGCTTCGACTACCGCGAGCAGCCCGAGCCCAAGGGCATCGCCCAGGCCTTCACCATCGGCGACTCCTTCGTCGGCAACGACCCCGTCTGCCTCATCCTCGGCGACAACGTCTTCTACGGCCACGACCTCACCACCATGCTCGAGTCGGCCGTCAACCTCAAGACCGGCTCCACCGTCTTCGCGTATCAAGTCGCCGACCCCGAGCGCTACGGCGTCGTCGAGTTCGACAAGTCCATGAAGGCCCTCTCCATCGAGGAAAAGCCCAAGGCCCCCCGCAGCAACTGGGCCGTCACGGGCCTCTACTTCTACGACAGCCAGGTCGTCCAAATCGCCAAGAACCTCAAGCCCAGCCCGCGCGGCGAGCTCGAGATCACCGACGTGAACCGCGCCTACCTCGCCCAGGGCTCCCTCCGCGTCCAGACCATGGGCCGCGGCATCGCCTGGCTCGACACCGGCACCTACGACTCGCTCCTGTCGTCCAGCCAGTTCGTCCAAACCCTCGAAGCCCGGCAAGGGCTCAAGGTCGCCTGCATCGAGGAGATCGCCTTCGCCAAGAACTTCATCGACGCCGTCGGCCTGCAAAAGCTCGCCGACGCCGCCGGCAAGAGCGACTACGGCAACTACCTCCGCAAGGTCCTCGCCGACGCGCGGTGACGGTGCGATTTCGTTTCGTAGGGTGGGCACTGCCCGCCGGTCTCACGACCGGCGCCCGATCCCTCTTGTAGCCGCCCCGCTTGCGGGGCGCGTCCGACGGCGCTCGAACGCCACTCGCGCCTCCGCCTCCGTACGTTCGATCTGATCTCAGCCATTCGCCCCATACAGGGCGTTGGCGTCACCCGTCGCCGCCCGATACATTCTCGCCTCGCGCCGCGTCGAGTTCGTGCCCGCCGAAGTTGCCGGGCCGGACGCGCGCAATAAGTAACACGGAAGGGCGATTCATGCGGCTCTCACTTTCGCTGGCTTCGGTTCTCTTCTCCCTCGCCGCGACCCTTGCCCACGCCGACCCCCTCGACGACACCGCCGCCAACCCGCCCGCCACCGGCGCCCTGGTCATCCGCGTCCAGCCCGACGGCCCCGCCCAGCAGGCCGGAGTGCGACCGGGCGACGTCGTCACGCGCTACGCCGGCGCCCCCATGACCGGCATGGAAGACCTGACCGCCGCCGTTACCGCCAACGCCAAGGCCAAGGGCAAGCTCGACCTGACCTACGTCCGCGGCGCCGGGCAACCGGTCACCGTCCAACTCCCGCCCGGCAAGCTCGGCCTCGGCGTCGTCGGCGTCCAGCAGGGCAAGCCCCTCCAGCTCCGCCCGCCCGCCACCGACGCCGGGTTCGACCTAGCCGCGTACAAGGCCGCCCCGCGCGACGAGTGGTACGCCGTCCACGGCGGCGGCGCCCACGTCGGCTTCCAGCACGACCGCGTCGAGGTCAAGGGCGACACCGTCGTCGTCACCACCGAGTACGCCATCGCCGGCGCCGGCGGCCCACGGCACTACCTGGTCACCCTCACCGCCACCACCGAGCCCCGGCCCAAACTGATCGAGGCGCGGTACGTCGCCCCGCTCGACCGCGCGTCCGTCTGCACGCTCACGCCGACCGGCAACGGCAAGCTCCTCGTCAAGATCAGCGAGGACGGCAAGACCCGCGAGCGGACGCTCGACCTGCCCGCCGATGCCATGCACGAGAACCTCGCCCTGCAGCTCGCCGCCGCCATGCCGATGCGCGCCGGCGCCTGCGCCCACTTCCGCAGCACGACCCTGTTCGGCGAACCGGCCGACCCGTCGGCCGTGTCCGTCGGCGAGCCCGCCCAAATCGACGCCGACGGCGCGAAGGTCACCGCAACGCCGGTCACGATCTTCGGCCTCGCCAAGAAGGGCGCCACCGCCTGGGTCGACCCGGCCACCCGCACCGTCGTCAAGTTCGACTACCCCAACGGCGCCACCGCCACCCGCACCACCCGCGACAAGGCGCTCGCCGGCATCAACCCCAAGCTCAAGCCGCAGTCGTAGGGTGGGCAGTGCCCACCGCCGCCCGACCGACGTACGCTCGATACCCCTTAAAGCCGCTCCCCTTGCGGGGCGCGTCTAACGGCGCCTCGCCCGAGCGCGGTCACGACACTTCGGGAACCCCAAGGTCACGACAGATCTTTCGCGCAAGAAAATCGTTGATCTCGCGATGGCGCGGGACCGCCGTCACTTGGCCGTTCGCCGGATTTACGTAGACGCTATGCTTTCCACGATCGCGTAACAGATAGCACCCGAACGACTCGAGGTGTCGCACGAGCTCGACGCGTTTCATGCCGCACCCAAGTGGAACGGCTCCCGGGTCACCGTCAGCCCCTCCAGGGATTTCTCCGCCAATTCCCGATTGGCTTCCAGCACGAGTTCCACCGCCTCGCGCAGGTTCTCCCGCGCCTCGTCCAAGGTGTCGCCCTGCGTGTTCGCCCCGGGGAGTTCTTCCACGAACGCGATATACCCCTCCGGCACCTGCTGGAATACGGCAGTCAATTTCACGGTAGTCTCCATTCGCTTAGAACGAGCACGCAGCAAACGAGTTTACCTTGCGTCCAGTACTGACAACAACCGCTCGATCACTCTTGTAGCCGCCCCGCTTGCGGGGCGCGTCCGGGAGCGCAGGATCATTGCGGACGCGAACCGCCCACGACTCCGTCGCGAATCCGATTCCGCAGGAGTCGGCGTAAACGTTTCCGACCGCAATCGCTAATCCGGAATCTCCGCCTCCACCAGCTTCCCCAGCAACACCAGCGACTCCTGCCACCCCAGGTAGCACGCCTCCGCCGGGATCGCGTCTGGGATCCCCTCCTGCACGATGCTCACGTCCGTCCCGACCATCACCTTCTTCAGCACCACCGTCACCACCATCTCCCCCGGCAGATTCGGGTTGTCGAACACGTCCGTGTGGCGGATCCGCTCGTTCGGGACCAGCTCGAGGTACGTCCCGCCGAACGACTCGCTCTTCCCGCTCGTGAAGTTCGTGAACGACATCTTGTACGTCCCGCCGACCTTGGCATCCAGATGGTGCACCCGCCCCGTGAACCCGTTCGGCGGCAGCCACTTCGCCATCGCGTCGGCGTCCAGAAACGCGCGGTAAACCCGCTCGGGCGTCGATCGAAGCACGCGGTGAAGGCGGACCGTACCCGGCATTCCGAACTCCTTGTGAATACCCTGCGGCGACTCGACCGGCCAATGCCGCGTCACGCCGCCGCGCCGATCTTAACCACGAACGCCCGCAGTTCCGCGAGTCGGCCGTCACGCACGCGCCAGACGTCGCAGTACGCGTAGCGTACCAGCTTCCCCGCGTCGTCCGGCAACTCGATCTCTCCCACCGCCGTCACGTACTCCCCCTCCGCGATCAACCGGTCGACCCGAAACCGCGGCGGCTCGACGTACGTCGCCCGCATGTATGCGCGGACGGCCGCCTTCCCCCCTAATACCCGATCTCCGACGAAGTCCCACACCACGTCGTCCGTGCAGTGCGAGAGAAACCCCTCGTAGTCGCCCGTCGACACCGCCGCGTTCGCCCGCGTCAACACCGCCTTGTTCTCGTCCGACATACGCACCTCCTCGTCCCGGACAATGCGGTGCAACGCGGCACGCAGGCCGCCGCGACCGCGCTCGGATCGCACGCCGGAGGCGGAGCTTCAGGCGACGCCCCGGATCCGGCCGACGCGGTAAACCGTCTCCCTCGTCGACAGCACCTGATCACCCGCCAACCAGCCCCCGGTCCACCGGCCCCGACCTCACCGGCTCCTCCCCCACCGCGCGCCTGTATTGCACCGCCGGCCGCACAACCGCGATGCTCGCGAACCGCGCCTCGCGCTCGTCGAAGTACTTTCGCCCCACCGGTGCCTTGCCCACCAGCCCCGCCACCCGGTCGAAGAACGCGACGAACGTCGCCTCATCGATCTGCCCCGCCCGCAGCAGCCGGTTCATCACCAACTCCGTGTAGTCGCTCCCGCTCATCACGTCGTACCGCCCGGCGTCGTCGACGATGTAACACCCCGCCGGCTCCCACACGACGTCCCGCGCCGCCGCGAACCACGGCATCGCCCCCCACGTCGCCCCGCCGTCCGCGAGCATCCCGTCCACGTCCACCGGCGACCGCGCGAACGTCTCCAAATTCAGGTAATTCGAATCCCCCGGCTCCGCCCGCCCCAGCCGAACATTGGAATCGTAGAAGATCCGATGAAGCAGCTCGCCCCACGCCGCGTCCGCGTCCCGCGCCGCCGGCACCTCGAAGAACCACGTCTTCGACTGCGTGTTAGGCGACACCCGCCCGTACGGCCCGCACAGCGAGTACGCGAGGTCGACCCGGACGAACGACCGCGAAGTCTCGGCGGTTGCTGACGTCATGGCTGTGTCTCCGGAAAAGGTTGCGTTGCGGAACCGTCGTGATGATACCCGCCGTCACCCCACCCACTTCTCAAAAAACACGCTCCGCACCACCGCCCCCGGCTCCATCCGTGCGTACGCCCCGAACGCCCCGCACCGCGCGTACCCGGCCCGCTCGTACAGCCGCATCGCGTCGACCTGCGCGTCCCCCGTCTCCAGCGTCACCCGCGACACACCCCGCGCCCGCGCCTCATCCTCCAGCCGCCCGACCAGCGCCCGCGCCACGCCCCGCCCCCGGAACGCCGGCCGCACGTACATCCGCTTCAGCTCCGCCAACCCCTCCTCTTCAAACGACACCCCGCCACACCCCACCGCCGCCCCGTCCACCCGGGCCACGAAGAACGCGATCCCCGGCCGAAACACCTTCTCCAC
>DASPKW010000063.1:0-55344 GCA_035627895.1 Tepidisphaeraceae bacterium
GGGGGTGTTGAACGTGGTGCTGCTCGTGCCGGTCGGGCTGCGGTATTGGAAGCCGGGGGCGTTTAAGCGGATCGGGGTGGAGTAGGGACGGCAGCGGTAGACGGGAAGCGCAAGCCGCTGCCGCCCTTCCGGGGCTGTTTCGAAAAGACAGTATAAATCGTGATTCGAAACGGCTTACGCCGTGGGCTATTGGCTGCCGCCCCTCCGGGGCTGCGTTTGCGCGTGACGAGCGCCGCTAGTCTCCGTCCCGCGACAAGTCGCTGGGCTCCCTGTTTTAGCCTTCGACCAGGTCGCGGTCGCGGACGCCGATGAGGTAGAGGATCGAGTCGAGGCCGAGGGTGCTGATCTTGTGGCGGGCGCTTTTGGCGACGAGGGGTTTGGCGTGGAAGGCGATGCCGAGGCCGGCGGCGGCGAGCATGGGGAGGTCGTTGGCGCCGTCGCCGACGGCGATGGTTTGGCCGAGCGCGATGTTTTCGGCGGCGGCGATCTCCTGGAGGAGCTCGGCCTTGCGCTGGGCGTTGACGATCTCGCCCTTGACCCGGCCGGTGAGAAGGCCGTCTTCGATCTCGAGGTCGTTGGTGCGGACGTGGTCGATGCCGAGCTTCTCCCGGAGGTGCTCGCCGAAGTAGGCAAAGCCACCGGAGAGGATGGCGGTCTTGTAGCCGAAGCTCTTGAGGGTGGAGATGAGGCGTTCAGCGCCCTCGGTCATCTTGAGGCGGGCGGCGATCCTGGCCATGGCGGTTTCGGGCAGGCCTTTGAGCAGGGCGACGCGGCGGGCGAGGGACTCGTTGAAGTCGATCTCGCCGCGCATGGCGGCCTCGGTGACGGCGGAGACCTGTTCGTACGCGCCGGCCTCGCGGGCGAGCTCGTCGATCACCTCGTGCTGGATGAGGGTCGAGTCCATGTCGAACGCGACGAGCCGGCGGATGCGGCGGTAGATGTTGTCGCGCTGCCAGGCGATGTCGATCGGGTGGTGCTGGGTGACGTCCATGAGGGCGGCGCGGAGCGCGTCCTCGTCGGTCGGTTGCCCGCGGACGCTCAGCTCGACGCACGCCTGGCGGAGCTTGCCGTCTTCGACGCGCGGGGGGCGGCCGGAGAGGCGCGTGATGATGTCGATGTTCAGGCCCTGGTCGGCGACGACGGACGAGACGGCGGCGACGTGGGCGGCGGTGAGGCGGCGGGCGAGCAGGGTGAGGATGTATCGGGGCTTGCCCTGGCGGGCGACCCACTTGTCGTACTGCTCGTCGTCGACGGGCGTGATGCGGAGCTGGAGGCCGGCGTGGTGGGCGGTGAAGAGCAGGTCCTTGAGGACGTTGGTCGACTCGACCTTGGGCGGGATGCGCACGAGCATGCCGAGGAGGAGCGTGCGGTGGATGACGGTCTGGTTGACGTCGAGGATCTCGATGTCGTGCTGGGCGAGGATGCGCGTGTGGGCGGCGGTGATGCCGGGGCGGTCCTCGCCGGTGACGTGGAGGAGGAGGATGGATTGGGTGGGGGTCGGGGGGGTCACGAGGGGGTGGCAGAAGTCAGAAGTCAGAAGTCAGAAGTCGCGTGGCTCCGGCTTCAGGTCTTATCGGACAGATTCTGGGCGAAGAATCGTGACCAGTTGGCGCCCATGATGTTGGTGACGTCGGCGTCCGAGAATCCGCCGGCGCTCAATGCCTCGGCGACCCTCGGGAGGTCGGCGCTCGTCTTCAGTTCGGTCGGGATGCGTTCGGCGCCGAAGCCGCCGTCCATGTCGGTGCCGAGGCCGACGTGGGTGGCGTCGCCGATGAGGTCGCAAATGTGTTTGAGGTGGGTGACGACGTCGACGAGGGTAGCGCGGCGGACGTTGAACTCGCCGGGGCGGAGGAGGAACTTCTCGTAGAAGTTGATGCCGATGACGCCGCCCCGGCGGGCGATTTCCTTGATCATGTCGTCGGACAGTTGGCGGTCGGTGGGGACGATGGCGCGGCAGTTGGAGTGGGAGGCGATGACGGGGCCGGTGCTGCGGTCGAGGAGTTCCCAGAAGGCCTGCTCGGCGAGGTGGGAGGCGTCGTGGACGATGCCGTGGCGGTCGAGGGCGTCGACGATGGTGCGGCCGTCTTCGGTGAGGCCGCCGGGCTCGCCGGTGCCGCCGGCCATGCGGGTGCGGCGCCAGGCGAGGCCGACGATGCGGAGGCCGGCGTCGAACCACTCGGCGACGTCGTCGGCGGAGCGGAGGGGGTCGGCGCCTTCCATGAGAAGGATCGCGCCGGTCTTGCCGGGCTCGCGGGCCGTCACCTGATCGCGCGTGGTGACCATCTCGAGCGAGCCCTCGGCGAACTGGCGGTAGTACCACTCGAGCTGGGCGCGGGCCTGGGCGGCGGCCTCGTCGGCGGTGCGGTAGCCCGGGCAGTCGCCGAGCTGGGGGTCGCAGAAGATCGTGGCGCAGACGAGGCCGACGTTGCCGGCGACGAGGTCGGGGAGGCCGACGGAGGGGGTGTCGGTGGGGTCTTTCGCGGACTGCTCGCGGGCGGGGCGGGTGACGTCGCGCCCGCCGTTGACGGCGTTGTAGGCGAGGTCCAGGTGGGCGTCGACGATTCGCATGGGGGGAGGATTGGGCGGGGGGGTGGGAATGTCAAACGGTGCTGCCCGCGGGCGCGCTTCCGCGGGGTTCTCGGCATGCTCACTGAAGTGAGCACCCCGCGCCCTTATGTGGCTTCGGTGTCATCCTGAGGGTACTCCCGAAGGATCTCGGGTCGGCGGTCGGCTCGGCGTGCTCGCGACGACGGCGACTCGCGGTCCCGAGATCCCTTCGACAAGCTCAGGGCAGGCTCTTCGGGAGTACCCTCAGGATGACGGATCGGCGAATGGCACGTTCCAGCGATTTTCAGTGACGGTTCCGCGCTGGGAGGGCCGATAAAGTCCGACGTTTTCGACTTTCCAATCGCGATCTGGAGTTTGCCCATGTCACGGAAGACGACCAAATCCGCCTCGAACACGTCCGGCGCCGCGAAGCGGCCGACGATCACCAGGCGTTTCACGTCGCCCCCGCCGGCGGCGGTTGCTGCCCCTGCCGCCGCGGCGGTTGTCGAAGCCCCCGCGGTGGCCGCGGCGCCGGTCGCGCCGGTCGCTCCGGCGATCGACGCGGCGCGGCTCGCGGAGCTCACCGCCGACGTGCGCCGGCTCGACGCCGACCTCGCGAGTGCGGCGGCGGTCGCGCTGGGCGACGTGCGGGCGCCGGCGGCGGTCGACGCGCTCATTGAGGTGGCCCTTAACGAATCGAATTACTTCCATGGTGTGGTCCGCGCGGCGGCGGCCGAGTCGCTGGCGCGGCAGGGCGATGCGCGGGCGGTGCCGGCGCTGATCGCGGCCGTCCGCGACCCGATGGCCGAGGCGAGCGCCGAGGCCGTGCGGGCGCTGGCGACGCTGGGCGACGCTGGGCGACGCGCGGGCGGTCACGGCGCTGGCCGAGGTGGTGCGCAATGCGGACGGGTACTTCCTGCCGGTCGTGCGGCTGGCGGCGGTGAAGGCGCTGGCGACGTTCGACGACGCGGCGGCGCGGCAGGTTCAGGCGGGGGTCGCGGCCGACGCGGCCGAGGACGCGGTGATCCGGCAGGCGGCGGCCTGAGCGGTTAATTAAGTTTGCAGTACTCGCGGGGCGCGTTCTCGGAACGCGCCCCGCTTTCGTTTGGCCGACTGGTACCGCGTTGGGCATGAAACGTGCGCTCGGAGACAGGGCCGCTGAAGCGGCCCTGCCGTCCCGACCGCGCGCACGAATCGAGCCTGACTGCCTGACTCATTTGAGGTTAGCTCGGCAGGCGGGTGCGGTCGTCGGTCTTGCAGGCGTCGAAGACGCACTCCTGGGCGGCGCCGTCGAACGCGGCGCCGGTCAAATCGGCGGCGGAGAAGTCGCACCGGACGAAACGGTCGCCGATCGTCGCGCCGCGGAGGTCGGCGCCGACGAACCGGCAGTCGGTGAACTGGGCGAGGATCAACCCGCGCTCGATCGTCACGCCGGAGAAGTCACACCGCTCGAACGCGCCGTTTACGAACTGCCCGAGGCGGGCGCGGGTGAGCCGGCAGTCGCGCATGCGAACGCGGGAGAGTTGGAACGCGTCCAGGTCGGCGTACGACAGGTCGAGGCGGTCGAGCAGCGGCCACTCGGCGGGCTCGGGCAGGCCGTCCATCCAACCCGCGTCGGGCGAGGAGCCGCGCAGGTCGGTGAGCTCGGCGCCGTCCGTCGCGGTGACGATTCCGAGGCCGTGCCGGCGGACGCCGCCGGTCGTCAGCATCGCGGTGATGTCGCGGTTCTGCTGCTCGCTCCAGCGGCCGCGGAACTGGGCGACGACGTTCGTGCCGCCGGGCGGCAGCGTGCGGAGGATTTGCCGGCGGCGGGGGTCGGTCATGGTCTGCGCGTCGCACTCCGTACGCGGGGCTTACGTTTCGCGCGCGTAGTACTCGGCCTCGAGCTGCTCGAGCTTCATCGAGAGTTCGGCGGCTTCCTTCTGCAGCCGCTGGGCGGCGGCGGGGTCGCGGAACACGTCGGGGTCGGCGAAGTGTTCCTGGCACTCTGCGATCGCGATCTCGGTGTCGGTGATCTGCTGTTCGAGCTCCCCGATCGTCAGCCGGCCGAAGGGGCGCAAATACGGGTTGTCCTTCTTCTTCGCCCCCTTGGCGTCGACTGACGGCACAACGGGCTTGGGCGGGGCCGGTGCCTCGGCCCCGTGCTTGGCGCGGCGGGCGTCGCGCTCGGCCTCGGCGGCGCGGTCGGCGGCGAGCTTGGCGTTCCACTGGGTGTAGTTGCCGTCGAAGCTCATCACCCCGGGCGGGTTCAGGACGAGCAGCCGCCGGGCGATCTTATCGAGGAAGTAGCGGTCGTGGCTGACGCAGAAGATCGTGCCCTCGAAGCCGCTCAGGGAGTTTTCCAAAGCTTCGCGGGACGCGATGTCGAGGTGGTTGGTCGGCTCGTCGAGGAGCAGGACGTTGGGCTTGTCGAGGAGGAGCTGGGCGAGGCGGACGCGGGCGCGCTCGCCGCCGGAGAGCATGGCGATCCGCTTCTCGACGTCGTTGCCGCGGAAGAGCATCGTCGCCAAAACGTTGCGGAGCTCCTGGCCGGAGACCTGGCGGTCGCCGAGCACCTCGTCCATGACGGTGTTCTCGGGGTCGAATTCTTCCAGGCCGAGCTTCTGGTCGTAGTACCCGATGTTGAGGTTGGCGCCCCAGCGGACGTCGCCTGCGTCGGCGTCGCGGCGGCCCATGACGACCTCGAGCAGCGTCGTCTTGCCGGCGCCGTTGGGGCCGATCACGCCGATGCGCTCGCCGCGCTTGACCTGGAAGACGATGTCCCGCCAAAGCACCTTGCCGTCGTAGGCCTTGGACAACTCGCGGACGGCCAAGACGTTGTCGCCGGCGCGCTGGTCGGTGGTGAGCTTAAGGTTGATCTTCGTCTGCTGGCCGACGGCCGCGACGACCTCGTCGGACTTGAGGAAGCGGGTAAGGCGGGTCAGGCGGCCGCGGGCTTCTTTGCTCCGCTGGCCGGCCTGGAAGCGGCGGATGAACTCCTGCTGCTTCTCGATGTCGGCCTGCTGCTGCTCGAACGCGCGAGCCTGGCTGAGCTCTTCGAGCTCGCGCTGCTGTACGAAGGCGGAATAGTTGCCCTTGTAGCTCTTGATGCGCCCGCCGACGAGCCAGCAGACGCGGTTGCAGACGCGGTCGAGTAGGAAGCGGTCGTGGGAGATCAGCACGACGGCGCCGCTGAAGTCGTTCAGGTAGCGCTCGAGCCACTCGATGGCGGCGAGGTCCAGGTGGTTCGTCGGCTCGTCGAGGAGCAGGAGGTCGGGTGCGGCAATGAGCAGCTTGGCAAGGGCGAGGCGGGACTTCTGCCCGCCCGAGAGGGTGCCGACGGACTGTTCCCAGATCGCGTCTTCGAGCCCGACGCCGTGGAGGGTGGCCTCGAGCTTGTGGCGCCAGGCGTGCCCGCCGGCGAGGTCGAACTGGGCCTGCGCGGCGGTGTATTTGACGAGCACTTTTTCGAGCTCGTCCCCGGCGAGGTGGGCCATCTCGTGTTCGAGGTCGCGTAGGCGGTGGGCCAAATCGTGGAGCTCGGCGAACGCGAGCTCGGCCTCGTCGATGACGGTGTTGGCGGGGTCGAACTGGGGATCTTGCCGCAGGTAGCCGACCTTGATCGACCTGTTGGTGGAGGCGGCGCCGGCGTCGAGCGGGAGCTCGCCGACCAGGGCCTTGAAGAGCGAGGTCTTGCCGGCCCCGTTGTCGCCGATCAGGCCGATGCGCTCGCCGCGGTAGACGTTGAGGTTGAGCTTGTCGAACAGCGTGCGCTGGCCGAAGGTCTTCTCGATGTTCGTGAGGGTGGCGATGGGCATACGGGGCGGGGGATTGTAGCGGAAGTTTGAACCACGGAGGACACGGAGGGCACGGAGAAATGAGGGAGGGCCGGTCGAGTGGCTCAACATTCCGATGCCGGCGCGGAACGGTGGAGCTCGTGTGAGCAGAACCGGCCTGCGAGAGCGGGTCCTCAACATCGGAATGTTGAGCTACACGGGGGGCGGCGACCGCGGTATTTGAAGACGATCCGGGGCGTCGCTGACGCTCCGCGTCCGGCGTGATCACTTCTTTCCCGGGGACATCGTGAAACTCCTCCTCGCCTTTGTCGCGCTCCTGATCGCCCTGCCCGCCGCCGGCGTCACGCTCGTGCGCGACGGCCAACCGGTCGCCAAGATCTACGTCACGGGCCCGCTCGTCGCAGAGCCGCCCGCCCCGCCGCCGCCGGGGGCGAAGCCCGTCAAGCGCAAACCCGCCGAGCCGGTGGACCCGCAGGTGCGGGCCCGGGCCGAGGCGGTGCGTGAGCTCAACTACCATGTGAAGAAGATGAGCGGGGCGGAGCTGGAGGTGGTGGTCACGGACGACCCGGCGAGCATCAGGCCGCCGGCGATCGTGCTGGGGGCGCTGGCCGCCAAGAAGGGCGCGGCGGTCCCCGAGGCGCTGAAGTCGGACGAGGCCTTCCGGCTCGTCGCCACGAACGACCTGCTCTTGATCGCCGGGCGGACCGACACCGCCACGCTGCACGGCGTCTACGCCTTCCTGAATCACCTCGGGTGCGACTGGGTCATGCCCGGGGAGGTCGGCGAGGTGATCCCGGTTCGCAATACGATCGAGGTCGCCTCGATGGACAAGGCCGAGCAGCCGGACTTCGCGCTGCGGTCGATGGGCTACAACGGCGGGCCGCGGATCGTGACGGCCGCGGAGGTCGAGCGGTTCGATTTGTGGAAGAGCCGCCAGCGGATGACCGCGCGGGACCAGCGGCCGTCGTTCGGGGCGGGGCACGCGTGGGACGCGTTCATCAAGCGGCACAAAACGGAGTTCGACAAGGACCCGACGATGCTGGCGCTGCGGCGGATGCCCGACGGCACGCTCAAACGCTCCGGCCCGCAGCTCGAGCCGACGCACCCGCGGGTGGTCGAGCTCTGGGTGCAGGACATCAAGGACGCGTTCGCGAAGAACAACTGGCCCAAGGACACCGCGGCGGCGTTCCCCGTCGGGCCGGCGGACGGGTTGAACTACTCGCAATCGGCCGAGAGCACGCTGGCGGGCTCGGGGCGGGTCGACCCGATGTCCGGCGACCCGGACGTGACGGACCTCGTGGTGCTGCTGGCCAACCGCATCCTCGAAAAACTCGGCGACGAGTACCCGAACGTGCGCCTGGGCTACTACTGCTACAGCACGCACGGCGACTTCCCCGCCCGCTACAAACCGCACCCCCGCCTCAACGTCATCTTCGCGCCGATCAGCTACTCGCGGGTGCACGGGTTCGACGATCAGAACTCGAAGACGCGGCCGTACTACCGGCAGGTGGTCGACGCGTGGGGCGCGCTGGCGAAGCGGCAGGGCAATTTGCTCGTGTATCGCGGCTACAACTGGAACCTCGCCGAGAACATGGTGCCGTTCACGCAGCTCCGCATGCTCGGGGCGGACGTGCCGGTCTATAAACAATGGGGGTTCATGGGGAGCACGGTGGAGGCGGTGAACGGGTGGGCGGCGAACGGGCCGCACAATTATCTGTTCGCCAAATTGCACTGGGACGCGGGGCTGAAGTGGCAGGACGTGTTGCGGGAATACTGCGGCAAGGCGTTTGGGCCGGGGGCGGCGGCGATGGAGCGGTATTTCCTGCGGCTGGTGGAGACGCAGCACGCCGCGGGGCAGGAGGCGGGGTCGTACCACGCGATTCATCTCATTTTCGACGACGGGTTCGTGGCGAAGGGCGAGGCGGACATCGCCGAAGCGCGGAAGGCCGCGACGGACGCCGGCGATCGCGCGCGGATCGACGTGGCGGCGGCGGGGCTGGAGTCGCTCAAGTTGTATCTGCGGTATCACGCGGCGACCCGCGCGTTCGACTTCAAGGCCGCGCAGAAGGCGTATCAGGCGATGCACGCGCACCACGCGGCGCTGTACGACGCGAACCCGGACCTGACGAGCAAGCTCGTGCCGCAGTACCTCAAGCGGTTCCTCGAAGATTTCGTGAGCCAGACGGTGCAGTATTCGGCCGCCCCGTACCACATCGTCCACAAGCTCCCCGACGAATTGCCCACGCTGATGGACCCGGGCACGACGGGGATCGCGCTCAACTACTTCAGCCCGGCGATCGCGGATGGGCGGTTCGCGAAGACGCGCACGTACTCGTCGACGTGGGACGCGCAGGGCCTGGGGGCCTACAAGGGGGCCGTCTGGTACCGCGACCGCTTCACGCTGCCGCCGACGGCGAAGGGCCAGCCGGTCGGGCTGCTGCTGGGCGGGTTCGACGACGAGGCGCGCGTCTGGCTCAACGGCCAGCCCATCGGCACGTCCGGCCGGCGCTTCAGCAAGGCGGCGGCGTTCGATTTGACGGAGTCAGTGAAGTACGACGTGGAGAACACGCTGGTGATCCAGGTGGTGCGGAACTCGGCCGCGAACGAGCTGGGGACGGGCGGGCTGATCCGGCCGTCGTTCGTGTTCGCGGGGCCGCGATTGGCGACCAAGGCGCCGAAGGAAATCGAGCAGCGGCGCGTGTTGCCGGGCGGGGCGGAGGGGGAGGTGGAGGGGCGGTAGCCGGCGGTGGCGCTCGCTTGGCAACGCCTCGCCGGGCGCGGCGTACCCTTCCACGGTCGCCTCGTCACGGGAGTTCTGCGCATGACTCGTCGCCCGCTCGTCACCGTCCTGGCCCTCGCGTTGACCGCGGCGCTGGCCGCGCCCGCCGCCGCCGAGCGGCCGCGCGTGTTCCTGCTCGACGGGGCGGCGCTGGCCGCGGCGCGGGCGCGCGTGGCCGCGGGCGAGGAGAAGGCGGCCGTCGACCGGCTGCGCGCCGACGCCGACAAGGCGCTGGCGCGGCGGGTGGCGTCGGTCATGGACAAGACGCGGGTCCCGCCGAGCGGGGACAAGCACGACTACACGAGCGTCGGCCCGTACTGGTGGCCGGACCCGGCCAAGCCCGACGGCCTGCCGTACGTGAACCGGGACGGGCAGGTCAATCCCGACCGAACGCGCACCGACACCGACGCGGCCGCGTTCGGCCAGACGCAGGACGCGATCGAGACGCTCGCGCTGGCGTGGTACGTCACGCGCGACGAGCGGTACGCCGCCGGGGCCGCGGCGCGCCTCCGCGCCTGGTTCCTCGACCCGGCCACGCGGATGAACCCGAACCTGAACTTCGGGCAGGCCGTCCCCGGGCGCACGGCCGGGCGCGGGACGGGCGTCATCGACACGACGCCGCTCTGCGACACGGGCGACGCGATCGGTTTGCTCGCCGGCTCGCGGGCGTGGACCGAGGCCGACCAGCGGGGCATGGTGACGTGGTTCGCCGATTACCTCGAGTGGCTCCGCACGAGCAAGCTGGGGCGCGAGGCGGACGCGACCGCGAACAACCACGGCGTCTGGTTCGACGTGCAGGTCGCCTGTTACGCGCTGTTCGTCGACCGGCCGGACGTCGCCAAGACCGTGCTGGGCGCGGTCAAGGCGCGGCGGATCGACCCGCAGATCGCCGCGGACGGGGGCATGCCCCACGAGCTCAAGCGCACGACGTCCCTGAACTACACGGTGTTCACGCTCCGCGCGTTCTTCGCGCTGGCGCGCCTGGGCGAGCACGTCGACGTCGACCTGTGGAACGCCGCCGGGGCGGACCAGGCCGGGATCCGGGCGGCGCTCGACTACGTCGCCCCCTACGCCGACCCGGGGCAAAAGTGGCCGCACCCGCAGATCAAGCCGGGCGTCCCGGCGACGCTCGGCCCGCTGCTCCGCCGGGCGGCGGTCGTCTACAAGGAGCCGCGCTACGCCGCCTTGGCCGACCGACACTTCCCGATCGCCGCGACGAGCCGGGCCCGGCTGCTGCGCTGAGTCCGCGGGCGCGGGGGCCGCGCCGTCCACCGGCCCGCGCCCGCCGCCGTCCCGCCCCGCCCGCGCCGGGGAAGGCGGCCATTTGATTAGATCAGCCCCAGCGCCACCATCGCCCGGGCGACCTTCATGAACCCGGCGACGTTCGCGCCGTTCACGTAGTTGCCCGGCGTGTCGAACTCGGCCGCCGTCTCGAAGCACCGGGCGTGGATGTCGCGCATGATGCCGGCCAGCTTTTGCTCGGTGAACTCGAACGTCCACGCGTCGCGGCTGGCGTTCTGCTGCATCTCCGGCGCGCCGGTCGCGTCGCCGCCGGCGTTGGCCGCCTTGCCCGGGCCGAACAGCACGCCCGCGCTTTGCAGCACCTGCACGCCCTCCGGGGTCGTCGGCATGTTCGCCCCCTCGGCGACGGCCATCACTTTGTTGTCCACCAGCGCCCGCGCGTCCTTGCCGGTCAGCTCGTTCTGCGTCGCGCACGGCAGGGCGACGTCGCACGGCACGTCCCAGATGTTCCCGCCCGACGCGGCCGCCCGGTAGTGGGCGTGCGGGCGGAGCTCGGCGTAGTCGGCGATCCGCCGCCGCTCGACTTCCTTGAGCCGGCGGACGGTCTCCAAATCGACCCCCCGCTCGTCGACGATCACGCCGGCCGAGTCCGAGCAGGCGACGACGGTCCCGCCCAGTTGCTGCACCTTCTGCATCGCGTCGGTCGCGACGTTGCCCGACCCGGAGACGACGACCCGCCGGCCGTCGAACGATTGGCCCCGCGTGCCGGGCATTTCTTGCGTGAAGTAGACCAGCCCGTGCCCCGTGGCCTCCTTGCGCACCAGGGCCCCGCCCCAGTCCAGCCCCTTGCCGGTCAATACGCCGGACTCGTACCGGTTGGTCATCCGCTTGTACTGGCCGAACAGGTAGCCGATCTCGCGGGCGCCCACGCCGATGTCGCCGGCCGGGACGTCGGTGTACTCGCCGAGGTGGCGGCACAACTCGGTCATGAAGCTCTGGCAGAACCGCTTGACCTCGCCGTCGGACCGGCCCTTGGGGTCGAAGTCGCTGCCCCCCTTGCCGCCGCCGATCGGCATGCCGGTCAGCGCGTTCTTGAAGATCTGCTCGAACCCGAGGAACTTGACGATGCCGAGGTAGACGGACGGGTGGAACCGCAGCCCGCCCTTGTACGGGCCCAGCGCGCCGTGAACTGGACGCGGAAGCCGCGGTTGATCTGCACCTCGCCGGCGTCGTCCTGCCACGGGACGCGGAAGATGATCTGCCGCTCGGGCTCGCAGACCCGCTCGATGACCTTGTGGCGGGCGAACTCGGGGTGCTTGGCCGGCACCGGCCCGAGCGACTCGAGCACCCCGCGGACCGCCCGGTGGAACTCGGCCTCGCCGGGGTTCCGGCGGATTACGGCCTGCAACGCGCCCTCGATCTTCTCGTCGACCCGACTCGCGCCCATGCGACCTCCCGTGCGGCGATTGACCGTCGCGACCGCCCGCACGCTACCCGGGCCCGGGCCGCCGCGGGAACGGGCGAACCCCCGCGCCGCCCGCCGGGCGCGCGGGAACCGCCGGCGCCGCGTGAGGCGGACCGCACGGCCGCAACGACGCGCGGGGGCCGGGCGGGCCGGGCGGGCGGGGCCGGGGGCGCGGGCGCGACGGCGAGGGGCGCGGGCGGGATGGCGAAGGACAAAACCGGAAGCTCGAATCAATGACGAATGGCGAATGACGAGGTGGTCCTGATCGCGTGGAACCGTCCCCTTTGTCATCCCGAGGTACTCCGACCCATCTGGCTGGCGCGTACGGGCCCGTTCGACGCCGGCCATCGGTTCGCGACCACCGCCCACCGGCGCCGGGCGGCCCCGGACGGACCGGCCAGATGGGTCGGCGTACCTCGGGATGACAGTTAACACGCCCCCGCGCGTCGCCCGCCCCTTGGCCCTTCGTCATTCGTCCTTCGGATTTGATTCGTTCTTCGAGTTTCGTCCTTCGCCATTCATGCCGCGCCCCGCGCCTTTCCCTCCGTCTTCTTCGTGCCCGGAGCCTGTCCTGAGGCACGAAGGACGCCTTCGTGGTTCGATCTACGCCGCCGCCCGCATCGCCGTGCCCGCGGGCGCGACGACCATGGCCGTGACGCACGCGCCGAGCGCCCCCGGCTCGCCGCGGGCGTTGACCCACCGGCCGATCACGTACGCGGTCTGATGTCCCGTGCCGGCGGGGAACGTCAGCGTCACTTGGTCCCGCGTCACCAGCCGCCAGTACCTACAGTCGTCCAAACTCGCCGGCGGCGGTCCGCCGATCTTGACCCACAGCTCGCACCCGATCGTGTCGGCCGGCTTGGCCCGGCGGGTGGGTGTGGCGACGTCGTGCAGGCGCAGGGTCACGGAGAGCGTCGACAAACGGACGACGCTCAGCACCGGGAACGTCTGCGGCCGCCCGATGCGCGACGGCGACGCGTCCCGCGCGCGGAGCCCCAGGTCCGCCCGCTGCGACGGCGTGAGCGGGGCGTACGCGTTGACCCGCCGCATCGCCTGCCGGGTCGCGGAGAGCGCCAATTTGCGGCTGGCGGTCTTGCCCGCGATCGCCCCGATCGTGCGCGTGGCCGGGTCGGTCGCGAGCCGCAGGGCCGCGTGGTACTGCTCGGCGAGGGCTTCCAGCGCCCCCACGGCCGCGGCGTCGACGCCGAAGGATTCGGGGGCCGTCGACAAGACGCCGACGAAGTTCCGCAGCCAGGCGTCGAGCGGGCGGTCGCCGCGCGGGGGGATGGTGTTCATCGTGCGGCGCTCCGGTCGGGGGAAGAGGTGAACCACGAAGGCACGAAGGCGCGAAGAAGACGGGGAACGGTGGGTTGTGCTAGTTGGAAGGGCGGAGGGGTTGGGTGGGTGGGTTGCGGCATAGGCGGGGTTGCGCCTCCGAAGGGTTCATCGGCCGGGCGGGCCGGGCGGTTGAGCGGTTTTGCCGGATGTTTGGGGCGGCGGTCCGGGCGGACCGGCCGGCGGTCCGGTCGGACCAAGCATCGGTCCGCCCGTGCGGCGCGGCGGTCCCGTCGTGCGGGGCGACGGTCCGGGTGTGCGCGGCGGCGGTCCGGCCGGGCGGCGCACCGGTCCGGTCGTGCGGGTCAACGGTCCGCCCGTGCGGCGCATCGGTCCGGCCGGGCCGCGCACCGATTACGGCGTGCGGACGCCGCGCCCGTGCCGCGGCCCGCCCGCCACGACGGAACTTGCCCCCCGCGCCGCCCCGGGTGGCACTGGCAAGGGGTAAGCTTGCCAGTGGCGGGAGGGAACAGGCCCCGCCGTCCCCGCACCGTCCGCAGAGTATCCCGGACGGGCTGCGCCCGGCGGTGAAGGGCTCTCCCCCCCGGAAGACCGCGAGGCGCGAACTGGCCGGCGTTCATCCGGCCGGGCGTGGCGTTCGTCAGGGACGCGCGACTCCGCGGTATGGCGGGCTGGGTCCTCCGCCCCCCCTGTGGCCGCGATCGGAGGGGAGCGCAAGGGGGGGCACGCCCGCCGGGCGCTTCCCGCTTCCGTCCAAGCGGGAGGTGACGGTCGGCCGCGTAGGCCGGAGGTGTGATAGGATCACCGACGCTCCCGAGCGGGGCCCGGGTGGCGGGCGGTCACACGGGGCACGCGGTGGGCTCATTCGGTCGGGAGGCAGGCGATGTTCATCAACGCGGTCTCGTCGTATCCCCCCGTCGGCCCCGGCCACACGTACCGGAGCACGTGGGCGTACCGCGAACTCTACTACGGGCTGGACGACGCCGTTATGAACCGCTACGGGGAGCGGCCGTACCACGCGCTGCCGATCATGCCCAACGCCCGGGTCATGCCGGCCGTCACGTTCGCGTCGGTCTGGATGGTCGTCGAGCAGGCGATCGCCGACGCGTGGCGGGCGGTGCCCCACGTCGACCTCAACCCGTGCGAGCTGCGCGCCGCGTACGACGTGCCGATGGACGAGGCGTCGGTCACCAAGTTGTACGAACGATTCTCCGCGCTCGACGAGGAGTTCTCGGGCTGGATCCGCAAGCAGTGCGGTCGGGTTCCCCGGAGCCTTCGCGATCGGAAGTACTCCCAAGTGATCGTGCCGAGCCTTACCAAGTTGGCGGCGTCGTTCCCGGGGCGCACGCAGTTCGAGCTCCCGAGCCGCCCGGGCTGGCCCCTTCCGGGGTTCGTAACGTCCGCGGAACTTCACACCGCGTACCCGATCGTGTACGCGGGGCCTCACTATCTGTTGGACGACGCGACGTTCGGCGCGATCGCGCATGCCGTTGCCGATCCGGAGGTGTTCTTCGTGCGGCGGATCGAGGTCGAGTGACGCCATCCGGATACCCACCCGATCGCGTAGCCGCGCGGCGCGGGGCCCTTCGCGCCCGGCCCGTCCGTCGGCCACCGGAACGACCCCGCCGCACGCCGGGGAGGGGCTGTCGAACGTCGGCCGGCGTCCCGCGTGCGGCGGGGGCGGCCGTCCGTCCCGCGCGTAACAGTCCTATCTCCTGAACCTTCGGCGGGGGACGGCGCGGCGGCGTGGAGCGCGAATCGTGGGCGAGTACACCCACCCTACGCGTGAACTCCGAGCGCCCCGGATCGGCGCTCTCCTCTCCCCCTCTGTGCCTCTGTGAACTCTGTGGCGATCCCCCCGCCGTCCCCCCGCGCGACGCCGTCAGCCCGCGCGGGCGGGCCCGCGGGGCGGTAGGATGGCGGCCCCCCGATTGGAGCGAACCGCATGACCGATACGCCGGCCGATTTCCCGCTCGTCGTTTACGTCGACGTTGACGACACGCTCGTCCGCTCGGTCGGCCACAAGCAGATCCCGATCGCCGCGGCGGTCGACCACATCCGGGCCCTGCGCGCCGGCGGGGCGGGGCTGTACTGCCGGAGCTCGGGCGGCGGCGCATACGTCCGGGCGGTCGCGACGGCCCTCGGGCTCGCCGACTGCTTCGCCGGGTTTTTGCCCAAGCCGCACGTCATGCTGGATGACCAACCGGCCGGCGAGTGGCGGCGGCTGGTGACCGTGCACCCGGCGCAGCGCGAGGCGGAGTCGGCGGCGACGTACCGCGCGGCCCTGGCCGCCGGGCGGCGCACGGTGGGGTAGGCGGACGGCGCGCCGGCGGGTGGTGCGACGCGAACGGGCTGGGGGTCTTCTGGCCGGCCGGGCGAGGGCGATCCCGTCCGGTGAGTCGACGTCGGTTCGCCCGGTCGCTATCGGGCGGGGGCTTGGGCGCTGAGCGCCGCGGTCGCGGCGGCCGTCGCGGCGTCGAGGAACGCGGCCGGGTCGGCGATCCGAAGCGTGACGCTCTCGTCGTCTTCGAGCCGGAAGTCGACGCGGCCGGTGACGCCCACCCAGCTCACCGGGATCGAGAAGCGCGTGGGGTCGGCGGCGTCCGGACGGCCCGGCCATACCGTCGCCGGCTCATGGCTCGTGTCGATCGGGAGCAGGCCTTCGGGAACCTGTACGAAGCACACCGCGTAGGGCCCGAGCGTCGCGCGGGCGTCCCGTAGTGGGCCGGCCGGGTCGATCACCGTGATCGAGAAGGCGACGGCGAAGTACCGGTTGGCGGTGAACGGCTCGCCCCCGCCGCTAAGCGCCTCCACGCAGACGAGCCGGCGGTGGCCCGACGGCGTGAGTCGCTCGTGCAGGAACGCGGTGGGCATCCGCGTGGCCAGTGGCTGTCCCAGCGGCAGCCACGCCTCCAGCGCCGCCCAGCGCGGGTCTTTGACGGTCGTCACGCGCGGCGTGGCGCCCGCGAGCCCGGGCCGGGTCGGCGGGCGGTCGGGGCCGAGCACGGGCCGGTCCGCCGGCAGTTCCGCCGTCATGCACGCCTCTTGCAGCCGGAGCAACTGGTACCGCTCCCACGCCCGCGGGCCGTAGGCGATCCCGAGGCCGGTGGCGATCAGCAGCAGCCACGCCGGCCAGAGGCGCAGCGCGCGGCGGAGCGCGCGCCGGCCGGCCGGCGGGCGGGTCGCGTAGTCGAGCGCGGGCGGGGCGGTCGGCGGGTCGGACGCCATGCGGGCCATCATAACGGGCGATTCGTCAAGTCGCGGCCCCCCGCGGCGTGGACGGAGCCTCGCCCTCCCGGCCGCGTCATCCCTCATCCTTCGGCCTTCATCCTTCGCACTGCCTTCCGCACCCCCTTCCGCTCGCTGAAGCGAGCCCTACGCGTGAACTCCGAGCGCCGCGGAGCCGCGCCCTCTCTTCTTCCTCTGTGCCTCCGTGCCCTCTGTGGCGATCCCTCCGCGCTTCCCCCGCGCGGCGCCGACCGCCCGCGGTCCGCGCGCATCGTGCGTTGCCCGCCGCGCCCGGGGGGCGTACGATGCCAACTCGGCGGTGGCGGCGCGCGGCGTGGGTCGTGCGGGCCGATCGCGGCGAGGCTGGCGGGGGCAACCGAGGAGCACGAGCATGTCGAACTGGATGAACCGGGTCGCGGTGGCGGTGGCGGCGGGTCTGCTGGGCGCGGGGTGCGCGGCCCACAACGGCGGCGCGGCGACGGCGGACAAGGCGTCGCCCGTCAAGGCGTCCGCCGTGAAGGACTGCGGCGACGCGTGCTGCGACGCGCCGGCCAGGGGCACGCCCGTGGTCAAGGCGGCCGAGATGGGGGCGGAGGTGAAGGAGGCCGTGGCGGTCATGCGGCCGACCGGGGTCGGGCCCAAGGAGCTCAAGGGCCTCGTGAAGTTCACCGACACCGGCAAGGGCGTGAAGGTCACGGCGACGTTCGAGGGCCTGCCGGCCAGCGCGGAACTCGGGTTCCACGTCCACGAGTTCGGCGATTTGACCGGCGAGGACGGCATGACGACCGGCGGGCACTACAACCCGGATGGCCACCAGCACGGCGCCCCGGGCGAGAAGGCCCACGCGGGCGACATGGGGAACGTCAAGACGGGCGCTGATGGCAAGGCGACGCACGAGGTGACGATCCCGCACGCGACGCTGAGCGGGAAGAACGCGCTGCTCGGCCGGGCCGTGATCATCCACGGGAAGACGGACGATCTGAAGAGCCAGCCGGCGGGGAACGCCGGGCCGCGGATCGGGTCGGGCGTGGTGGGGGTGGCGCAGGTGAAGAAGTAAGCGCGGGTCAATTGTCCATTGTCAATTGTCAATTGTGGATGCGCGCCCCCGGTCTTCGGCCGGGGGCGCGGTCGTTTGTGCCGGGAGGGCGAGCCGCCGTCCGGGCCGATCGGATCGCCGGTGACGAGAATGCGACCGGCGAGACGGTTGATTCTCGCGCGGCCCGTCCCCACTGTCATCCCGAGGTGCGCCGAGGGATCTGGCCGGCGCGTCGGGGCCCGTGCGACGGTGACGAATGGCATTCGGGGGCAGTCCGCCAACGTCGTACGGGCCTGGTCGTTCGGGGCCAGATCCTCGTTCCTCGGGATGACAGTGGGGACGGGGCCGGCGTGATCGGTCCCGTTCGTCCGCCGACATTCTCCCTCTCTGTGCCTCTGTGAACGCTGTGGCGATTCCTCCCGCAGTCGGTTAGCGTCGCCGGCACGATGACGTCCGGGAGTCCATCGCCGCAGCCGCACCGTTCCCCGCCCGCGCGGTTCGCGACGACGCAGTGGAGCGTGGTGCTTGCGGCGGCTAACGCGGCGTCGCCGGACTCGGCGGTCGCGCTGGCCGAGCTGTGCCGGACGTACTGGTACCCGATCTACGCGTTCGTCCGCCGGCAGGGGCGGTCGCACGATGCGGCCCAGGACCTGACGCAGGACTTCTTCGCCCGGCTGCTCGACAAGCGGACGATCGACGACGTCGGCCCGGAGAAGGGCAAGTTCCGCACGTTCCTGCTCGTGTGCCTCAAGCGGTTCTTGGCCAACGAGTGGGAGAAGGCGACGGCGCAGAAGCGCGGCGGGGGAAGGGCCGAGTTGTCGATCGACTTCGCCGACGCCGACGGGCGGTACACGCTCGAGCCGTCGCACGATTTGACGCCGCAGCGCGAGTTCGAGCGGCGGTGGGCGCTGACGGTGCTCGAGCGGGCGCTGGCGGCGCTGGCCGACGAGTTCGCGGCGGCGGGGAAGACCCGGCTGTTCGACGCGCTCAAGGCGTACCTGACCGGCGACGCGGGGGCGGCGCCGTACGCGGACGTCGCCGGGCAGCTCGGGATGACCGAGGGCGCGGTGAAGGTGGCCGTCCACCGCTTGCGCGAGCGGTACCGGGCGGCGCTGCGGCGGGAGATCGCCGGGACGGTCGCGGACCCGGCGAAGGTGGACGAGGAGATCGCGGATTTGTTCGCGGCGCTGGGGGGATGAAAAGACGGTAACCCTGGGGCGGGTTTCCGGTAGAATCGTTCGGCGGCGCGAGTGGCCATGGCACCCGACCGTCATCCCGGACACCCTATTCCCGATACTCTCCACCCTCCCGTGCCCACCGCCCCCCCATGTTCCGCCTGCAACTCGCCGATCCCGGGCGACGCGCGGACGCTGGGCCTTTGCCCGCGCTGTTTGTTCCGCAGCGCCGTCGCGGCCCCGGGCAGGTCGTCGGGCGCGCGCGTCGAGCCGCCGACGGTCGAGGAACTGGCGGGCGTTTTGCCGGGGCTGGAGGTGCTCGAGCTAATCGGGCGGGGCGGGATGGGGGCCGTCTACCGGGCGCGGCAGGCGAGCCTCGACCGGCTCGTCGCGGTCAAGCTGTTCCCCGAGACGGCCGCGATCGACGACCCCGCGTTCGCGCAGCGGTTCGAGAACGAGGCCCGGATTTTGGCGAGCTTGTCGCACCCGGGGATCGTCGCGGCGCACGAGTTCGGCCGGGCCGGCGGGCACTGCTACCTCGTCATGGAACTGGTCGCGGGCCAGAGCTTGCGCGACCGGTTGGACGCCGGCCGGGTGCCGGTGGCGGAGGCGATCGCGATCGCCGCGGACGTGTGCGATGCGCTGGCCTACGCGCACGCGCGGGGCGTCGTCCACCGGGACGTCAAACCCGCGAACGTGTTGCTGCAGGAGGAATGCGCGGCAGAATCCGGAGCGTCGCCTGAGGCTCCGCACCCGGCGTGGGGAACGGGATCGCGGTCGCGGGTGCGCGTAGCCGACTTCGGGCTCGCCAAGATCGCGCAGGCCGATCGCGGGTCGTCGCTGGCGCTCTCGCTGACGGGCCCGGACCGCCTGGTCGGTACGCCGGACTACATGGCCCCGGAACAGCGGCGGCCGGGCGCCGCGGTCGACGCGCGGGCCGATCTGTACGCGGTCGGCGTCGTCTTGTACGAGATGCTGACGGGCGAGTTGCCGCTGGGCCGGTTCGCCCCGCCGACGACCGACCCGGCGATCAACGCGGTCGTGCTGCGGTGCCTCGAGCCGGCGCCCGATGCGCGTCCCGCGTCCGCCAGCGAACTCGCGCGCGAGGTCCGGTCGCTCGCCGGCCGGCCGACGGCGAGGCCACGACCGACCCGCCGGGTGGCGGCGATCGCCGCGCTCCTGGCTGCCTGCCTCGTGCCCGTCGGTGTTGCGTACTACATCCGGTCGGGGGGCCCGGCCGACGGCGGGCAAACCCGGCGCGCCGTGGCGCTCGCGCCCGCGTCCCAACCGGCCACGCGCGCCGCAGTCCTACCGGCCCCGGCCCCGGCCCCGGCCCCGGCCCCGGCCCCGGCCCTGGCCCCGGCCGCCACGCGCGCCGCGGCGACCGCCCCGGCCCTCACGACCGGCCAGACCGGCCGATCCGCCACCGCGTCATCCGTCATCCCGCACTCGCCCGGCCTGAACGCGTGGACCGCCACCGACCCGCTCGCCCACCTCCGCTCGACGCCGTGGCCGCCGACCGCCGCCGACATGATGCGCCGACACCGGGTCGGCGAATTCCCGGACCTCCCGCGCCCCGCGTACGCCCCAACCATTCCGGGGCCGGCGATCGGCACGGCCCTGCGGCCCAGCCCGCTCGCCTCGGGGGCGGACGCCGTCACCGACTTCCTTGCCCGCGCCGAGCGCCAGTTCGGGCCGGGGCAGGCCGTCAGCATTTACGTCACCGGCGTCCCCGCCGGCGGCGGGAAATTGATCGGCGACCAACTCCGCGCGGCCACCAAGGCGACGCAGTTCTTGAGCAGTCAGGCGAACGACGTGCTCTCGGTGCACCTCGCGCCGGTCGGTGATCTGGACGCGCTGGCGAAGGCGGTCGACTTCGGTACGGTCACGCGCGTGGACGCGGAGAAGCGGCGGATCCTGGTGACGGCGAAGCCGCAGAAGTGATGTCGATACCGCGCGTGACGCGAGCCGGGAACCTTTCGCACCCACCGGCGTCCGACGGACGGTCTACCCATCCCCTTCGGAGTTCACATGTCGCGAATGTTCGCCGCCGTCGCGCTCGTCCTGGTCGCGTGTCTGTCGTTCGCCGTTCCCGCCGCGCTGGCGTCCAAGTGTGCCCCGCCACCGCCGCCGGCCGAGGCGATGGGGAAGTGCGACGCCGTGTTCCTGGGGAAGGTGACGGCGGTCGAGCGCGGGGACCGCAGCATCCGGGTGACGATCGCGGTCGAGAAGTCGTGGAAGGGCGACGCGAAGGCCGAGTTGGTCGTCAGTACCGGGATGGACGGGGGCGACTGCGGGTACGGCTTCCAACAGGGCAAGTCGTACGTGGTCTACGCGTACGCCCGGGACAAGGGGCTGTCGACGGGGACGTGCTCGCGCACGTGTCACGTCGACGAGGCGGGCGAGGACCTCAAGGCGCTGGGGGAGGGGAAGAAGCCTGCCGCGGAGAAGTGAAGCGAGAGTCTGCAATTCTGGCATGCTCACTGAAGTGAGCACGCCGTGCCCCCCGCACGCGGGAGTGTGCCACGGCGTCGGAGCGAGTCCATTCAGGTCCGTCCTATGAATCCCACCCGACTGTTCCCCGTCGCGTCGTTGATCGCGCTGGTTCTACACGTGCCCGTCGCGGTCGCGTGCAGTTGCCTGCCCAACCCGCCGCCCGCCGAGGCCCTGAAGGCCGCCGGCGCGGTGTTCCTCGGGAAGGTGACGGCGATCGACCGCGGCGCCGGGCAGTTCGCCGGGCTGACCGTCACGATCGAGGTCGACCGCACGTGGAAGGGCCCGGGCGAGAAGACGCTGACGGTGAACACCGCGTCCGACGGGGCGATGTGCGGGTTCACGTTCGAGGTCGGCAAGTCGTACGTCGTCTACGCGCACGCGGAGGGGAAGGCGCTGAGCACGTCGATCTGCACGCGCACGGCCCACGTCGACGCGGCCGGTGAGGACCTCAAGGCGCTGGGGGAGGGGAAGAAGCCGGGCGCGAAAGGGTGAGCGGCATGTCCGGCCGGGGTCGCGGACTTCGCATTCGTTCGGGTAACGCCCGACTCGAACCGTGTCCACCGCGCGAGGCCCGCCATGTCCGATGCCGGATTCATGATCTACCTGCTGTGCGTGTTGCTCGTCATGCTGGTCGTGCTGGCGTTCGCCGTCCGGCAGATGCTCAAGCGCAACCGCGAGCTTTGGGCCGTGCAACAGGCGGAGTTGAAGAAGGCGGGCCCGGCCGACGTGGCGGCCGTCGACGACGACGGGCGCGTGCTGTCGACCGACGACCTGATCCGGGCTTACCGGCAGTCGGCGCTGCTCAACGGGTGGGCGTGGGTCGTCGTCGCCGCGATCAACGTCGGGCTGGCGGCGTGGCTGTGGGTCAACGCCACGCGCTGGTACGGGGGCGATTCGCTCGCGGGCACGCGGGCGCTCGCGGTGTTCTCCGGGCTGCTGTCGGGCGTCTGGCTCGTGGCGGGCGTCTTCGCGCTGCGGCACCACAACTGGGCGATCTGGCTGGGGGTGTCGGTCACGCTGCTGATCGCGATGATCGCGCTGGTCAACATCATGAACTCGTTCAAGTCGGACGGGCGGTTCGGGCTGGCGGGGATCTACGTGCTGATGGGCTGGCCCGCGCTGCAGTTCGGGCAAAACGCGTACCGGATGGGCCGGGAGGGGATCCCGCTGGGGATCCGCGAGAGCGCCCCCGAGCCGGTGACTTCCAAGTGACCCCTACGCCGGTGCCGGAGCCCGAGGCGACGGCCCGGATCTCGCTGCTTTCAAAAGCCCCGACGCGCCGACACGGCCCGCCCGCGCCCGACCTAGCATCCGGCGCGAATGTACTACCAACTCACCGACGCGTTCGAGGTGTCCGCCAGTGCGGAGGACGTCTGGGCGTTCTTTTCGCGGGCGGAGAATCTGCCGGACATCACGCCGCCCGGCCTGGGCTTCCGGGTCGTCACGCCGGCCCCGGTGACGATCGCCAATGACGCGCTGATCGACTACACGATCAAGCCGGTCGGGTGGCTCCGGGTGCGGCTGCGGTGGCGGACGCGGATCATCGACTGGTCGCCGCCGCGGCAGTTCATCGATTTGCAACTGCGCGGGCCGTACGCGCTTTGGCACCACCAGCACACGTTTGCGGCGACGGAGCGGGGCACGGTCGAGTGCCGGGACCGCGTGCTGTACAAGTTGCCGATGGGGTGGGTGGGGCGCGCGGTGCACGCGATGGGCGTAAAGCGGCAACTTCTGCAGATCTTCCGCTTTCGCCGCAAGGTGATCGCCGAGCGCCTGGGGTGGGTGCGGGCGTTGCAGGCGGACGTGGAGATCGCGCGCGTTTGACCCGCGCCGCTCCACAATCCCGTCGCGCCGCGGTACACCCATCACCATGCGGCTCTTCCTCCTAATCGCGCTTCTCGTCGCGCTCCCGGCGCACGCCGCCGGCGCGCCGCCGAAGTTCGCGGGCGTCTTCACCGACCACGCCGTCCTCCAACGCGACCGTCCGATCCCCGTCTGGGGCACCGCCGCCCCGGGGGAGCCGGTCGTCGTCAGCTTCGCCGGGCAACACGTGCAGGGCGTCGCCGACAACACCGGCCGGTGGTCCGTCAAGCTCGCGCCGCTCGCCGCGTCGACGACGGGCCGGCCGCTGATCGTCAGTGGCCAGAGCAACCGCGGGGCCCGGATCGAAGACGTCCTCGTCGGCGAGGTCTGGCTGTGCTCGGGCCAGTCGAACATGGCGTTCCGGCTCGCGAAGGCCGCGGGCGTTGCCGAGGAGATCGCCGCGGCCGACGATTCGCTCGTCCGGTTCTTTTCGGTCGAGGAGCAGTTCGAACTGCGTGACAACGCGCCCGACGTGAAGGGCCGGTGGACGCCCGTCTCGCCCAAGACTGCCGCCCAGTGCTCGGCGGTCGCCTATTACTTCGGCCGCGACTTGCGCAAGGCGCTGGGCGACGTGCCGGTCGGCCTGCTCGTGAGCAGCGTCGGTGGGACGCGCATCGAGACGTGGATGCGGCCCGAACTGCTGGCGGCCGACCCGGCGAACGCGGCGCTGATCGCGAAGTGGAAGGACGTGTCCCCCGAACAGTTCGAGAAGGTCGTCGCCGATTACCGCGCGTTCCAGCGCGCCCGCGACGTCGAGCACCCTGCGGAGGTCGCCAAGGCGAAGTCCGCGAATCGCCCGCCGCCGCCGGCGCCAACGGCCCCGACCCTCCGCGGCCACGACTGCCCGAGCGCGCTGCACCGCGGCATGATCGCCCCGCTCGTCCCGTACGCGATCCGCGGCGCCTGCTGGTATCAGGGCGAGTCGAACTCGGGGGCGCCCGAGCGTTACGAGAAGCTCCAGCCGGCGATGATCGCCGACTGGCGCGCCCTGTGGGCTGACGACAAGCTCCCGTTCCTCTTCGTCCAGCTGCCGTCGTACAAGCGCACGCGGCCCGATTTCCGCCAGGCCCAGGCTCGGATCGCGCGGCGCGTCCCGAGCACGGCGATGGTGGTGACGCTCGACGTCGGCGACGCGAACGACATTCATCCGACGAACAAGCGGCCGGTCGGCCAGCGGTTGGCGCTCGCCGCCCGCGCCGTCGCGTACGGGGAGAAGGTGTCCCACACGGGCCCCACGTTCGCGGGCATGACGGCCGACGGGGGCCGGGCGACGCTGACGTTCGCGAACACCGGCGGCGGCCTGGTCGCGCGCGGCGACGAGGTGAAGGGGTTCGAGGTCGCGGGCCCCGACGGCAAGTTCGTGCCGGCGAGCGCGAAGGTCGACGGCGACACGGTCACGGTCACGGCGGCGGGGGCCGCCCGGATCACGGCCGTCCGCTACGGCTGGGCCACGGTGCCGGACGGTAATCTGTTCGGCAAGGATGGCTTGCCCGCGGGGCCGTTCCGGACGGACGAGGGGAAGTAGTCGAGCCCCTCCGCACGCCGACTCTTTCGAGAGAGATCCGCGCGAACGCGCTCGCCTTCGGGGTCGCTTGAGGCTCCCCCTTCGGGTCGCGGGCTAAACGGGGTCGCGTTAGAGAAGGGGGAGGTCAGGGCGTCGCGTTCGGTTGCGCCTGCTGCTTTTGCAGGATGTGGCGCACGAGCTCGAGGCGCATGATGACCGCGTCCATGTCGGCCGGGCGCTTCTGCTGGCGGGTCGCGATGCAGTCCATGACCAGGTTGGACAGGGCGGGGGGGACCTTCGGGTTGATGTCGGCCGGAGAGTCGAAGCGGCTGTCGAGCAGGAAGCTGTGCTCGCCCTTCTTGTTCACCGTGTACAGCGTCGGGATGTGCTTGCCGGTCAGCACCCAAAACATCGTCGCGCCCAAATTGAAGACGTCCGTCTGCTGGCTGATGGGCTTGCGGTTGACCTGTTCGGGTGCTATGTAGTCGGGGGTCCCCTGAATGCGTTCCTTGACCGTCCCGATCTTGCAGCTCTGACCGAAGTCGATGACCGTCACGTGGCCGCGGTCGTTGCGGAGGATGTTGTTCGGCTTGATGTCGCAGTGGGCCCAGCCCAGCTGGTGCATCGCCTTGAGGCCCTGGGCGGCCTGCACGAACGTGTCAACGATGTCGAGCATCGCGGTCGGCGTGCGCACGTCGAGCGGCTTGCCGTCGACGAGTTGCATCACCAGGTAGGCCTCCTTGACCTTGAAGATCATCGCCTTGACGACCTTCAACTCGAACGAGCGGCGGAGGTTAGGGTGGTTGAACTGCCGGCTGGCCTCGTACTCGGTCTCCATCTGCTCGATGAAGCGGATGTCCTTGTCCTCGGCGCGGATCACGTGCTTGAGCGCGAAGGACTGCCGCGTCGTCGGGTCGGTGACGGCGTAAATCACGCTCCGCGCGCCCTCCCCCAGGCGCTCGAGAACGTCGTACTGAAGCAGCTTTTGTCCCATGCAACTCCCGCTCGCTCGAACCCGGACCGCGTCGTCCGGCCCCCGGGCTTAAAGTAGGCCAAACATGCGGGAATAGCAAGTTGTTCCCGGTGCGCGGGTTTGGTGTACCACGGAGGCGCAGCAGACGGGGCGGAAGATTCTCGCGTGGGCTGGCGTTGCCGCGATTCAATTGCGTATTAAACGAGAAGACCGGACCCAATGGCCCGGTCTTCATTGATTGACGAGTGACCTCGCGGTTACTTCAGCAGTTGGCCTTGGAACGCGCTGATCGGGAAGAACTTGCCGACGCCGACGGGGGAGTTGGCGTAGTCGCACATCCAGACCTGGCTGGCGGGGACGTGCAGGCGCTCCTGGAGGGTCTGGACGAGCTGGACGAGGCGGGCGAGCTGGGTGGGGGTGGGGGGGGCGTGATCGAAGTCGCCGACGAGCGCGATCGACACGCAGTTGGGGTCGACCTTGGCGGCGCCGGCGGCGGGGGCGCCGGGCTGCTGGCGGTCCCAGAGGTCGGTGAACTGGATCTCGCCGTCGAGCGCGCCTTTGCCGTTGCCGATGACGAAGTGGTCACCGCCGAGGCCGGCCTGGGCGAGTTCCGCGGCCGACCCGTTGGTCGTGCGGGTGTGGTGGACGTAGATGGCCTTCCAGCGGTTGGCGGACGCCGGCACGCGCGTGTTGAAGACGGCGAGGAGGGCGCGGCCGGGGTCGGGGACGGCGCCGTACGACGGCATGGTGGTGGTGGCGGCGTCGGCGGTCAGGGGGGTCTGCATGGCGCGGAGGAGGACGCCGGTCAGGCCGAGGACGCCGATCAGGGAGCCGAACACGACGAGCCCGCGGCGGGGCGCCTGGTAGCCGCGCGGGGCGGTCGAGGCGGGCTTGCGCGCCGCGGCGACGGGGCGGAGTGCGGGCCCGGAGCGGCCGGTCCGCGGTGTCTGACGCTGATTTGTCTTCACGGTGTCACCCACGATGCGAGAGACTTACGATTCGCACGCGTGCGCCGCCCGACCCCGAGCGGCCCGCGTGCGACCCGATCAAGTTCGACCGGCCGGAGCGTCCGATAAACCGCCGAGGCGGGTGGCCGAGACATTCCGTCCGATAAAAAAGCTTGTGCGGGTTCGCAAAGGACTCATCGGGCATCGCCGAAAGCACTCTTTAACTTAAAGTCATTCCCGGGCGGTCCACAGGCTATTGGGCTCGAACGGATGCCTGACATGGGGAGTCGCAGGGGTCTGAGTGGGTGTGACGGATGTGCGGTCGGCCCGCGCGTGCGGCCTGGGCAGGGTGGGCAAGTCTTGCGGGCGAGCCGCGAAAACTCGGGGACGGGGGGAATCTTGGAGGCGTGTCGCGGGTTGGATGAAGCGGAGCACGACAGACCGCGGCCGGTACCAGAGGGAAGCCGGAGGGCGACCCTTGGGGCCGACCGCGGTTTTTGCTTTGGTGGGCGGGGGCGCGTTCCGTGTCGACCCACCCACGGAACAAGTTCCGTGGGCTTTCGGCGGTCGTAGGGCGCGGAATGGTTGACGGGGGTTGGGTCCGCGCGAGCGGTGGGCGGTGTCCACCCTACCAGGGCAGTTCGATTCGCCCGTCGACGATCGGGATGTCCTTCCCGTTCCACGTCGCCTTGGTCACGCCTGCCGGCACGGTGAGCGTCAGCGGCACACGGCTGACGAGGTAGGGGTGGACCCAGGGGCGCTTCAGGGTGAACCGCTCTGCGTCGGGGCCGCCGCCGACGAGGTCGGGCCTGTCGATCACGACGGTCTTGCGGAGCCACGCCCAGTAGAAGAAGTCGCCCTGGGTGGCGTACCACGCCTTGGGGTGCTTGGCGAACTGGGCGACGAAGTCGTCGAAGGACTTCCACTGCTCGTCGGTCTTCCCGATCTGCCAGGAGTGGCCCCAGAAGTGGAAGACGGCGCCGGGGGTGTCCTTGACCTCGTTCCACTGGCGTTCGAGGTCCTTCTTGTTGCCGAAGAAGCCGTTGTTGCGGAAGGCGAGGGGCTCGGGGATGGAGTCGACGGTTTCCTTGGCGCCCAGCGTCGTGCGGCCCGACCAGTGGCCGGCGAGGCGGACGGCGCGGAGGGCGTAGTCGCCTTCGGTGTCCCAGGCGGGGGTGTAGCCGTTCGGGTAGGCCATGGAGACGACGGGGTGGCCGAGCTGCTTCTCGAGGATTTTGCGCATGCCCACGCACTCTTCGAGAGCGCGGTCGGGCGGGAGCGCGTGGAGCGTCGGGTGGGTGATGCAGTGCGAGCCGACCTCGGCCCCGAGCGCTTCGAGTTTGTCGAGGAAGCGCATGGCGAGGCTGTTCTTGTTCATGAAGAACGAGGGGCGGTAGCCGTGTCTGGCGAGGATGTCGGCGCAGCGGAGGTCGGGCGGGGCGCCGTCGTCCCAGGTGGTGACGACGGCCAGCGTCTTGCCGTGGGGGTAGATTGCGAGCTGCGGCTTGGCGCCCGCGGCGGCGCCGTGGAGGACGAGCGTGCCGGTCTCGGTCTTTGAGGGGTCGATCGTCGTGATCAGGGCGCCCTCGACGGGCGCTTCTTTGGCGGGCTTCACGACCGTGTGCTCGAGGACGACGCCTTTGACCATCGCGGGCGTCTTGAATACGAGCGACTTGGGCGGGGACGCCATGTAGAAGCAGATCTGCTGCGGGCGTTTCCACTGGTCGAAGGCGAGCGGACAGCGGACGGGTTTGCCGTCCTGGCCGGTGCAGGTGACGTCGCCGTCCTTGGTCGTGGCGGCGCGGAGGGACCAGACGCCGGGCGGGAGGTTGGGCGGGAGGTCGACCGTGCCGTCGGGCTTGACGGGCAGATCTAACGTGACGGGCTGGTCGGCGGTGGGGGCGGCGGTGGGCAGGGGGGTGAGGGTCAGGCGGGTGACGGGCCAGGAGCGCTTGTGTCTCCAAAGGTCGTCGTAGACGCCGTGGAGGCGGACGGCGGGGGCGGGGGACGAGGTGCAGACGAAGAACTCGAACGTGGCCGGGCCGTTGCCCGGGGCGTAGGCGAAGTTCGACATCACGTTGATCATCGGCTTCTGGGCGGACGCGAGCGTGACGCCGAGGTGGTAGTTGACCCACCCGCGGTCGTCGCCCTCGCGGGGGCCGAACTCGAGGAGGCCGCGGTACCAGCCGGGGGCGAGCGGCTGGGCGGGCTTCCACTCGATCGCGACGTCGCCCTTCTTGCCGTCGAGGGACTTGTCGAGGGCGACGCCTACGGACTTGTCGGCGAACGTGACGAGGACGCCGCCGGAGGCGTCTTCGGCGCGGAAGAGGTGGTCGGCGCGGGAGGGAGCGGTGAGGAGCAAGAGGAGTGGGATTGCGAGGGCGCGCGGGATCATGAGGGTATTGGAACGGATTTGTTGAGGGGTGGGAAATCGATCGCGCGTGAAACGGATCCGGGGCGTCGCCTTAGGCTCCGCCTCCGGCTTGAGTTGGCGCGGTGAGGTTGCGGCCTTTTGTGGGGCGCGAGTATATCGTGGACCCATGCTCCACGAACTGACGCCGACGCGGCGGACGCTGCACGGTCACTGGTCGCGCGACCTCGCGCCGGTGCTGACGATCGACCCGGGCGACACGGTGCGGATGTCGTGTTTGGACGCGATGTGGGTGGTGGGGCGGCCGGGGGCTTGGCCGTGGGCGCGGTTCGAGCCGCGGGTGTCGCCGCTGGACGATGGGCACGCGCTGACCGGGCCGGTGTACGTTCGGGGGGCGCGGCCGGGGCAGATGCTGGAGGTGCGGATCGGGGCGGTGGTGCCGGGGGATTGGGCGTGGACGTACTCGGGCCCGCCGGACGAGGTGGCGCGGGCGGTGGGGCTGGGCGGTGCGCCGTACGCGCCGCGGTGGGAGGTGGACCCGGCGGCGATGGTCGCGACGGACCCGAAGGGGCGGCGCGTGCCGCTTAGGCCGTTCATGGGCGTGATGGGCGTGGCGCCCGATGAGCCGGGCGTGCACTCGACGACGCCGCCGCGGAAGTGGGGCGGGAACATGGACTGCAAGGAACTGGTCGCGGGGTCGACGCTGTACTTGCCGGTGGGCGTGGAGGGCGCGCTGTTTTCCGCGGGCGACGGGCACGGGGCGCAGGGGGATGGCGAAGTGTGCGGGAACGCGATCGAGATCCCGGTGACGCGGCTCGACCTGACGTTCGGCCTGCGCGACGATCTGCCGGCGGCCGGACCGCTGGCGCGCACGGAGGATCCGAAGGCGTGGGTCACGTTCGGGTTCGACGCGGATTTGAACGTGGCGTGTCGATCGGCGCTGTCGGCCATGCTCGACCTGACCGAGCATTTGCACGGCGTGTCGCGGCAGGAGGCGATCGTGCTGGCTTCGGTCGCGGCGGACCTGCGCATCACGCAGATCGTCAACCGGTCGCAGGGGGTGCACTGCGTGCTGCGGGACGACGCGGTGGAGTGGGCGTGAAGGCGCGCGGACGGGGGTGCCATGCTCGGCCCGCCGCCTACGGCGACGCTCACGGGAGTGACGTGACGGGCGGGCGTGAGCATGCGAATGCCGGACGGCCGTCGAGGCCTGCATGCTCATCCCCGTCGGCAACGGACAGGGCGAGATACACGGCTCTTCCCGGCGGGTCTGAGCATGGCACCCGAATTCGCGGATCACCACGATGACGTTTTGTGGCGCGGTCGCCATACAATGGCGGCGATGCCGAAACTTTCGCTAGCGGTGGTGAGCAGCGCGTTTTCGACCGACCCGCGTCAGGCGATGCCGCGCGCGCGGGCGGCGGGGTTTCGCGGGGTGCAGTTTGACGCGCGCTCCGCGGCGCTGGACCTGACGACCCTGAGCCAGTCGGGCCGGCGGGAGTTTCGCACGGTGCTGGCGACGCACGAGCAGCAACTCGCGGGGATTCGAACGGACGCCGGGGCGAAGGGGTTCGCGCCCAAGTCCGACATCGATCGGGCGCTTGCGGGGCTCGACAAAGTGCTGGAGGCAGCGGCGGGATTGCAGGCGCCGCTCGTGTGTCTGGATTTGGGGCCGATGCCCGAGCCGGCGGTGGTTACTAAACCCAAGCCGAAGGTGGATCCGGCCCAGGCGGGGTTGATCATCCTGCCGGAGTCGGCGGCGGGGTTGGGGATCGAAGCGGCGCCGGAGCCCGAACCGCGGCCGGCGGATTCGGGGTTCGAGTCGTCGCTCGACGCGGCGCTGGTCGCGCTAGGGCAACTGGCGGACCGGTACGGGGTGACGGTCGCGCTGCGGAGCGAACTGGCATCGTACGCGGCGGTCGAGCGGGCGCTAAAGGCGGCGGGCTGCCCGTGGTTCGGGGTGGACCTGGACGCGACGGCGGTCCTGCGCGATCGGTGGCCGGCGGAGGAAGTCTTCGCGCGGCTCGGGTCGGAGGTGCGGCACGTGCGCGTGCGGGATGCGCGGGTCGGGCACGACCGGCGCACCCAGCCGGCGGCGGTCGGGCAGGGGGATACGAACTGGGGACAGTTGGTCGCGCTGCTGGACGAGGCGGGGTATCACGGGTGGGCGACGGTGGACCCGTTGGAGTTGGCGGACCGAACGGGCGGGGCGGCGGGGGCGATCAAGCACTTGAAGCAGTTCGGCGTGTGAGGCGCGAACCGCGCACCTGAACTCCGTCCCGCGACGAGTCGCTGGGCTCCCTAGTTGTTGTTCTCGCCCGTCACCTTCTGGAGCAGGTCGAAGAAGGCCCGCTTGCGCGCGCCGGTGATGCCCCAGTCGACCGGGACGCTCTGGTAGCCGTCTTCGAACTGCTCGCCCTTCTTGCGGAAGTCGAAGTAGCCCCAGGAGGCGTACTCGCCGACGGCGGCGAGCATGTTGTTGTCGGGCTTGTCGAAGTCGAAGTGGTCGTCCTCGTTGAAGACGACGGGTTGGTCCCGATACCCGGCGATTTTGCGCGTCCGCTGGACCATCGACCGGATGCGGTCGGGCTGCGCGACGCCGTTGCCGTGGAGGAGGATGAAGTCGGACGGGCGGACGATGGATTCGCCGGGGACCTGGCCGCCGGTCAGGCTGGTGGAGACGTACAGGCGGCCGGCGGTGTTCTTCACCTTGCCCTTGGACTGATCTTGAACGAGTTTGATCAACTCGCCGGCCCTCGCGGGTTTGATGACGTCCGGGTAGCCCGCGTGATTGGCCTCGTTGGCGATCTCGACCAGCACGTTGCGGTAGCCCTTGGCGATGACCCAGTCCGTGGCGTTGCGCGTCGCGGCGACGCAGGCGGCGTCGTCGGGGAAGATTTTGCCCTGGCCGAAGTAGAAATATCCGAGGATCACGGCCATGCCGAGATCGTCGGCCTTGTCGCAGATGCGCTCCATGCGGGCGGCGTATTCGGGGCGGAGCGCGCCGGACTCGGTGAAGGCGGAATTGACCCACGGCTGTTCTTTCGAATAGCCCTGGGGCGAGCCGCCCTGGAAGTTGATCGTGAAGGCGAGCAGGCCGCGCTTGCGCCACTCGGGCATGGCGGCGACGAACTCGCGCGTGTTGCGGTCGGCGTCGAACGCGGCGCCGTCGGGGTACTTCCACATGGCGCGCGTCTCGGGGTTCAGGTCGTCGAACACGCCCTGGACCATGCGAGAGTTCATGAGCAAGCCCTCGATTTTCTTGCCGTTGAACGTGCGGTTGGCGTAGGTGGGCTGGCCGTTGATGTGGAAGGATTGGCCGACGATGTCGACTGTTGTCTTGCGGTCGACGGCGAGGGCGGGGGTGGCGAGGAGGAGGAGGAGCGCGGGGAGGAGGGCGCGGGGCATGGGGGGAGTGTACCGCGCAGGGGGTTAAGGACGTGCGGAACTCGCCACGGGTCAATTGCGCGACCCGCGTTCGATCGGCTCGCGGCCGATCCGTTGCTAGGGGACGTCGCCATATAGCCCGCCACTTGTGGCGGGGAGGCTTTCGAACCACGGAAGCGATGGGTCGCGAACGCGCCTCTCCAAATCACCTTCCCCGCCACAAGTGGCGGGCTATATGAGGTGCGTGGTGCGCGTCGCGGCGTCATTGAGACCGTCGGGAGTGTGTTTGGCGATCGGCGGTTCTACTTCGCGAGCGCGGTCGCTGTCGCGAGGTAGGCGTCGAAGCGCTCGGGGGCGTCGGGCAGGGCCGCGATCCACTCGGCGAGGCCGGTCGTGTCACCGGCGCGGGCCTGGGCTTCGACGACGGTGCGGATGGCCTCGGCCCGGCGGTCCTTCATGGCGGCGGCGGCCTCGCGGGCCTTGTCGAACTTCTTGAGGGCGGCGCGGACGCTCACGGTCCGCAGCGCGTCGTCGGCGGTGTCCGGGGTCGCGCCGGGCGCGAGCTTGTCGGCCTCGTCGGTCGCCTTACGGGCGCCGGCCGCGTCGCCGGCGGAGGCGAGCACGGCCGCCGAGCGCCGGAGCAGGCCCGCCCGCGGGGCCGGGTCGGTCTTGGCGATCTGCGGGGCGGCCAGAGCGACGGCCTCGCGGGCGGCCAGGGCGTCGCCGGACTCGGCGTAGACGTGCGCGATCGCCAGCGCGATTTCGGCCTGCTGCGGGGCGTCGGTGAGGCGGTCGATCAGGCGCGTGGCGCCGCGGGCGTCGCCGCGCGCGGCCAGCGCGATCGCCGCGTTCGCCAAGGCGCCGCGCGCGGTCGCGGGGAGCGCGTCGAGGAGGGTGGTGGCCTCGGCCGGCGTCTTGGCGGCTCGCAGCGCTTGGCCGACGTGTTCGGCGAGCGCCGCGTCGCGGACGGCGGCGAACTTGATCCGGTCGATCGCGGCGCGCGCGGCCGGCAGCCGGCCGGCACGGAGGTGCGCCGCCGCCAGCGCGGCATTGGCGCCGTCCCGGGCGGCACCCTCGGGGAGGTCGGCCACGGTCGCGTCGGCGGCGTCGGGCTCGCCCATGTCGGCCTCGGCGATGGCCAGCAGGGTGAGGGCGGGCCGGCGATCGCCCTCGGCCTTCGAATCCGCCTCGCGCGCCGCCGTGCGCGCCAGCGCGAGGCTGCGGCCCATGCCGTCGCGGTCCCCGGCCTTCTTCTGGCCCGCCGCCACGCGGGCGTACGCGACGGACTTCCAGTACGGGTCGGCGATCTCGAGGGCGACCGTCCGGGCGGCGGCGACGTCGCCGGCGGCGCCGCGGGCGGCGGCGAGGTAGGCGAGGCGGGCGTCCTTCGATTCGATCAGCACGGCGGCGTCGGCGGCGCCCTTGGGGTCGCCGGCGGCGAGGCGCGCGTCGACCAGCCGGCCGCGGGCGGCGTCGCGCTGACCGGCGGGGAGGCTGTCGAGCTCGCGCGCGGCGCGGTCGACCCACGGGCCTGCCGCGGGGGCGGGGCCGGCAGGCTTGGTCGCGGGCTTGTCGGCGGCGGCGGCGGCCGGGTTGGCCGCGAGTTTGCCCTCGAGGTACGTGACGGCGTCGAGCAGGGCCTGGTCGAAGTGCTTCTCGCCCTTGCGGAGCGAGGCCATGATGCCGTCGCGCATCTCGTCCTGGGCGGCTTTGGGGAAGGCCGGCAGCGTCTGTTTGTCGACCAGCACACCGACCGCGCCGCCCCGGCGGACGATGATCACGTACACGCCCTTCCCGCCCGACGCGGTCGCCCGGGCCGGGGCGAACTGGGCGAGGTTTTGGCCGGCCGGCACCTCGTCGTACGTCTCGAACACGGCCGAGCGCCCGCCGGCCTTCTTCGCCAGCGCGTCGAGCCGCGCGGTGGCCTGTTCCTCGGCGGTCGCGGTGAAGAACCGCCCGGCGTCGTTGACCGGCGCGGCGGCGGCCCGAAGACCACCGCAGGTCAGGATCGCGATCGCCCAGCACGTCCAGCCGGTCAGTCTGCCCGTCATGAGGTCCTCGACGATAGAAGATTTAGCGGAACGGGAGGTGATAGACTTGGCCCACCAACTCGTCGTCGGTCGCCGCGCGGGCGAACAGGTCGATGTCGTCGATGCACTGGCCGACGGAGACGAGAAGTTGGTGGGCGTAGGTGACGGTCGCAAACCGTTCGCCCGCCCGCAGGCGTCGGGTCGCCTCGCGCAGGAGAAGTCGTCGTCCTGCGTGAACAGGAGGCGGCCGAGTTCGCCGGCCCGGTCGAGAACGGCCGGGTCATCGATCCCCGTTCGCCCGTCCTCTTGAACGGTCAGCACGTCGAGCCCGCGTTGACGGCACCCGTCGGCGATGGGCCGCTGCACGTTCTCATCGAAGTAGAGTCGGTGCATTACCGCCCCTGTTCGGCGTCGGCGAATCCCGGCCGAGTGGCCGAGGCGAATGCGGCCCGCGCGGCTTCAACACTCCGGGCGATCGCGGCGTCCATCTCGACCCGGTGGTCGGCGTAGAACGAGAGCGCGGCGTAGATCTGCCCCGGCGTCAGGTGGGGGTAAAGTTCCCGAATCTGTTCCGCCGTCAGCCCCCGGCCGTGTGACATGGCGATGTCGAGCACGCGGACGCGACTGCCGGCGACGCGGGCGACGCCCTGCTCGTCCGTGGCGATGTGGGAGATGGGGACGACGGTGAGGGTCATGTGGGGCTCGTCAAAGCTGATTATACCCGCGAGGGCGGCCGATTGCGTCCCGGTCGCCGAGCCGTCACTTCGTCGACTCGCGGATCCACTTTGCCACGCCCTCGGTCAGCACCGGCGCCGGGACGGCCTCGATCTTGCGGTCCTTGACGGTCCCGCCGACCTTGAACTCGTACAACAGGGTGCGCTGCGCGCCGTTGAGGACGGATTGGAACGCGCCGAGGATTTCGCCGGCGACGTCGCTCACGACGGGGACCTTCGTCGCCTTCATCTGGTCCTTCCAGTCGGCCAGCGGGGCGGCGATGACGCGCAGGTCGAGCTTGCCGTCGAGGCCGATCGTCCCGTCGCCCTGGATGCCGAACAGGGGGGAACTGACGGAAGCGTTCGACAGCGTGAAGACCTTTTCCTTGAGGACGAAGTCGCCGCGCACCTGGCCGGTGCTCAGGCCGTCGGGTTTGGCGTTCGACCGGCCGACCACGTCGTCGACGATCGGGGCGGTCCAGAAGTCGCCCTCGAACACGTCCACCTTGCCGGCCATCCGGAACCCGAGCCAGCCGTCGGGCTGGTTGTCGGATTTGCCCACGCCGTCGAACGTGAGGTTCGCGTTGCCCGTGCCGGACAGCCGCTTGAAGTCCTTGCCGCCGTCGGCGAGCACTTCCTTGAGCGCCTTGAGGTCGACGTCCCGCACCCACCCCTTGCCCGCGTACGTCAGCGGCTTGCCGGCGGCCTTGTCGGAGTGCGTGAAGGTCATTTCGGCCTTGATCGTCCCGCCGAGGGTTCGGGCCTCGACGTTTCGCACCTCGGTCGCCTTGGAGCTGACGGAGATCTCGGTCTTCACGTTCGTCAGCGGGACGCCGTACTTGCTGATCGTCGCGCCGGCGTCGCCGTCGGTCGTGACGTCGACCCAGAACGCGGGCTTCTCGCCGGGCGCGCGGTGCACCTTGCGGGTGAAGTTGCCGCTGACGTACCACGTGCCGGTCGGTCGGACCTCCTCGAACACCTTGCCGAGCACGAGGGGGTAGTCCAGCGTTTTGCCCGACAGGCGGGCCGACCCGGTCACCTCGCGGATCTGGACTTCGCGGTCGATCCCTTCGAGGGGGATGCGGGCCGACGTGAGGAAGAACTCGTCGTCGTCGTAGCGGCCCTGCGCGTTCTCGATCGCGACGGCCTTTCGGCCCAGGCGGATCGCGCCCGAGACCTTGGTGAACGGTCGGTCGAACTTGGCCGGCTTGAACGACACGTCGCGCGCGTACGCCAGGCCTTCGGCGTCGATCTGGTCGAGATACGGGCGGTCGTCCGCCGCTTTGGTCGGCCCGGTGCCGGCCAGGGTGACCTGCACCTTGCCCGCGACGTCGTACTTCTCGACGAGCCGTGCCAGCGGCGCGGGCAGGGCGGCCCGATCCTTTCCGGCCTCGGCCTTGATCAGGATCTCGCGCGCGGCCCAGGTCCGGGCGGCACCGTCCAACGTCGCCTCGCCCTTTTCGACCCGCACGGACGTGTCGCCGGTCGTCAGGTCGATCAGGCCGATGGTCAGGTGGGTCTTGGGGTTCCCGGCCGCGTCGGGTTCGCCGCTGGCGAGCTTGAACTTCATCGACGCGTGGTCGATTCGCCCGCCGTGCCCGGGGATCGCTTCGACCGACCCGCCCACGTCCACGCCGAGCTCGTACACGCTCGCCTTCACGTTCGTGAGCGGGACGTGCGCCTGCCCGCCTATCGACACCGACCCGTTCACGGGCAGGCGCGTCAGGGCCTCCTGGAGGGCGGCGGGGAGCACGTCGGGCGGGCGGCCGGCGCCGACCTTGACCGACAGGACGAACTTCTCGACGTCCAGCGTGGCCGCGTCCACGTCGACCTTGCCGCGGACGTTCGCGGTCGCGACGGGCGCGTTCCGCAGGGCCATCTCCCACGCGTACTCGGCGCCCGACGTCGGCTGGGCCTTGATCTCGACATTGATCCCCTTCCACACGACCGGCGGGCGGGGCGTATTCGGGGCGGTCGTCGCCGCGCTGGCGACCTGCACGACCTTGGCCTCCGCGGGCGACGGGCCGTCGGCGTCGCGGAACGCCACTTGGCCGTCCTCGATCGACAGGTAGCGCAGGCGGAAGTAGGCCGACGGCTTGACCTTTAATCCCTTCTTCTCGTCGTCCGGTTTCTCGTCGTCGCGGACGATGTGCTCGCCGAGCAGTTCGCCCTCGTCGCGCGGGCTGCCGTCCTCGCGCACCCCGCCCGACTCGCGAATCAGGTTCACGACGGGCTTGCGGATGATGATCTTCTCGATGACCAGTGGCCCGCTCCCCCAGGGGATCTCCGCGAGCGCCAGTTCGAGGTCGCCAACACGGATGAGCTCGACGGGCCGGCCATCGCGGCCGCCGGTGACCAGGGAGGCGTTGACCGCCCGCAGGCCGTAGGGGAAGTGGTACGTCAGCGAGTCCATCCGTAGCTCGGCGTGCAGGTGCTTGGCGACCATCGCCTGGAGCTTGCGCTGGATCAGCGGGGCGGCGATCCGCGGCCCGACGAACCACGTCAAGCCGACCAGGACCGCCAAGGCGATCAGCACGTTGCGGAGCTTTTTCCCTTTCTTCGGGGGCATCGACGACATGGTACCGGCCCCTAGCAAAACCGGGGGATGGGAATGCTCAGGAACCTTTACCGGTTCAAAGCGTCAGTTGAAGGTCGAAACCGCACGGCGGTTGCGCGGCGGTCGCACGGCGGTCGCACGGTGGGCAGGCCGAGCCCGCGCGTCACAAACGCGTTACAGATGTCTGTAGCTTTCGCTAACGCACCCTGCTAAGCTAGCTCACACTCCGACCACCCGCACCGCGTCCCTCCGTGGGAGGATTTGCATGCCCCCGTCGGCCCCCGTTCGTACCATGGGTTGTTTCTTCGCGGCCCTCGCCTGCGCGGCCGGCATTGTGACGCCGTCGGCGCAGGGCGCAGTCCACATCAAGGACCGCACGATCAACGAGCCGATCGTGCTCGATCAGCCGGAGGACTACTTCCTCCACAAGGTCTACATCTCCGGCATCACGGACCTGTCGGCCCTGACGCTCACGGGGAAGATCAACAGCGTCACGCTGACCCACTGCGTGTTCACGAATATCTGGGCGGGAATGAACAACAAGGCCGTCGCGGCCGAGTCTCAGGGGGCGATCGTCGGGTCGTTCGCGGCGACCGATTCGGCGTTCGAGGACGCCCAGCACCAGCTCCTGTGCCTGCGCGAGGGCGCGTTCGGCACGGTCACGTTCACCCGATGCCGGTTCAAGACGTCCGACCAGTTCCTCAAGCGCATCTACGCCGAGGACCCCTGGCGGAATGCGCCGCCGACGACCGAGTTCGCCAACATCGACCGGCTCGAACTGATCGACAACGAGTACAGCAACACGATCCTGGTGATCCACCCGTCGGTGAAGCTGGTGATCTTCCGCGGCGATCTGTCGAACGTTCGGTTGCAGTCGCCGGCGACCCACGTGATCCGCCTGGAGCGCAACCAGGACCCGGCGTCGATCAGTTACGACGGCACGGCGATGGCGAGCACCCTGCCGGTCGCGCCGGTCATCCCCGGGGCGGTGACGGTCATCCCGATGCGGCCGGAGATCTTCGAGGCGGCGGCACGCGCGGTGGCCGAGGCCCAGGACGAATCGACGGCCCGAGCGTCCGATGAGGTCGCCGAGACAGACGAGCCGGTCAGCACCGAGCCGGCTGCGGCTTCGGTGAACCTGATGGTCGCGCACCCGTAAGGTTGCATTGCCCACTTGCACTTGTTTAGCCGCGACCCGTAGGGCGAGCCCGAGGCGAGTCCGGAGGCGAGCGCGGATTTCGCGAGCGACTCCAATCGACACTCGAATGCGGGTAAGGCGCGATTGCGCCTTACCCGCGTTTCTCGTTTCGGCTCCTGACGTCGTCCGGCGTTCGGCGCGCTCGCCTCCGTGGTCGCTTGAAGCGCGCCCTTCGGGTCGCGGCTAAACGGGGACTTCGGCCGCGCGGGGGTGTCCGACGCCCTACGACGCGAGCGCGTCGGCGAGCTCGCCCACCCAGTCCTCGTCGGCGGCGGCACTCGGGCCGGCCGCGAACGGTGTCGTGGCTCGGGCGGCCGCGGGCGTGGCGATCTTGGCCGACCGGCGCGAGTCGTCGTTGAGGATCGTCACCGTCGTGACCGACGGCCGGCCGATGAGCGCGCCGTGCGCGTTGCCGAGCGCCACCGTGAACGCCTCGCTCGCCTCGCCGGTCGCGTCGTCGAGGATCGGGATCCGGAGGGTCGCCGCGATTTGGCCCGGGGCGAACGAGAGCGTGCCGGCCTTGGCGGCGAAGTCGCTGCCGGTGCGGGCGGACTTGCCGGTCGTCGCGTACTTCACGCTGAAGCCCGTCGAGAGGTCGCCCGAGCGGACGATGGTAACTTTCACGAACCCGTTGTCCTCGGCGACCGAGTACGCCGCGCTGGCGAACTCGACGACCGCGGGGGCCGTCGCGGCGGCGGGCGTGGCGGTCGGGCCGTCGTCGTTCGTGATCGACAGCGTCGCAACGTTCGGCGTGGCGAGCGTCGCGCCGCTGGTCGGCGAGAACAACTTGAACGCCAGCCACTCGTTCGCCTCGACGACCGCGTCGTTGAGCAGGGGGACGGTGACGGTCTTCGACGTCTGCCCGGCCGCGAAGCTGAGCGTGCCCGAGACAGCGGTGTAGTCGACGCCGGCGAGGGCCGTGCCGTTCTGGGTGGCGTAGCCGATATTGGCCGCGACGTTCGTGCCCGCGGAGCGCGTGACGGTGACGGTGATGCTGCCGGCGTTCTCGCGGGCCGAGTAGTTGCCCACGGAGAGCTTGAACTGACCCGCAATGGCAGTCGGCGTCGGGTTCGGGGTGGGCGTCGGGGTCGGCGTGACCGTCGTCGGCGGCGTCGAGACATTGCCGACGACCGTGTTTGCGGTCCCGCCAGAGTTATAGATCGCCGGGTTCTTCGAATGGGTGGCGACGTAGTTCCCCTGCCCGGCGGCCGTTCCACCGACCACGTTGCCGATGCCCCCGCCGACCATCACGACCGCCCACGTGCCGTTGGGCATCGCCTTACCGGCCGACGTGAACCCGATCGTATTCCCTTGCACCGTGATGTAGCTGGACGGGAAGATGCCGATGCCCTCGAGCTTGTTGCCCGAGATCAGATTGCGGACGACCGAGTTGCCGGTCGCGCCCGTGGCGGCGATGCCCTGGTAGGCGTTGGGGATCGCGACGGTGCCGGTGATGTCGGTGCCGATGTAGTTGCCGGCGACGGTATTCTTGGTCGAGCCGAGCGTGTAGAAGACTACGCCCGACTGGCCGTTGCCGCTGAACACGTTGCGCTGCGACCCGAGCGTCCCGCCGATCGTGTTGCTCGCCGATTGGATCTCGATGCCCCAGAGCCGGTTGGGCAACGCGGCCGTGCCGGTCACGTTCACGCCCACCAGGTTCCCCTGCACGACGTTCCCGGTCGACCCCGCGCCCTGCAGGATGATCCCGTCGTCGTTGTTGCCCGAGATCAGGTTGTTGATGATCTGCGTGTTCGGGGCGTTCTGCGTGCCGACGCCGTTGTGGAAGTTGGCCCGGGCCTGGGTGCCGGTCGGGTCGGTGCCGATGTAGTTGCCCTTGATGACATTGCCCGTTGCGGTGGCGTTCTGGACGAAGACGCCGTTGGCGGCGCGGCTGGCGGAGATCACGTTGCGGTCGAGCGCGGTCGCGCCGCCGATCGTGTTGCCGGGCGAGGCGACGTAGATGCCGTTGGCGTTGTTGCCGGCGGCGTTGCCCGCCAGGTCCAGCCCGATCCAGTTGCCGACGATCGTGCTCGGCTTGGCGGTCGGCCCGCCCGCGAACAGGTCGATGCCGGACGCGTTGAAGTTCGTGATCGCCAAGCCGCGGACGGTGTTCCCGCCGTAGACGCGGAGGCCGGAGACGGCGCGGCCGGCGAGCGACCCGTCGAGCTGCACGAGCGGTTTGCCCGCGTACCCGGGCTGCGTGGCGGCGTTCAGCACCACGGGGTCGGTCAGCGTCGGCAGATGCCCGAGCGCCTTGATCACCCGCTGCCCGGCGGGCAGGTTGAACGCGATCGTGTCCAGGCCCGGCGTGACGTTCGACTGCACGATCGCCCAGCGGAGCGACCCGACCGGGGCGACGGACCTGCTGTCCAGATTATTCGTGACGGTGAAGGTCGTCAGGAGCAGGCGCGACTCGAGCGGTTCGACCGGGCTGGGGCGCGCGGCGGCGGCCGACCGGCGGGCGGGGCGGCGGGCAAAACGGCTCGTCGAGTTCGCGGATGACTTCATCGTTCGATCTCCCTCCGGGCGAGCCCCACGGCCCGCGTCACGCAGGTGACGCGCCGCCGCGCGAATCGCGACACGGAGGTTCCATCGACGGGCACACGACCCGCCTGTACTGAGAAGCCCGACATTACCGGGCAGTTTTTCGAAGGCTTCGCCGCGGGTGGGAACGTGTTCCGGATCTACCGGTCGAACGAGTCGACCGGAGAGCCGGAGAGCCGGAGAGCCGTTTCGACCCGGCAGAACCCACTACGGCGAGATGGCAACAACGGGGGCCGACCCGGATGCGACGGGCTAAATCACCTGCCGCGGGCCGACGTGATAGCTGTGACCCGCCGGGTGCCCGGTCCGACTCTGGAGAGGGGCGAGCGCGTGACGCGCGCTCGGTCGGAGGGCTGAAATGGGGGGCCGGAAGGCTATCGGACGCTTACCGCCGGATCGGGACCGGGGGCGAGCGGCGGACACCATACCTGAATCGCTCAATAGCGAAAAGCCGTAACGGCCGGGAACTTGGGCCTATTTTCGGGCGGGTGGGACTATGTCCGAGCCGTTCGCGATGGGCGCGAAGCGCGATCCGCCTCTTGTAGCCGCCCCTTGCGGGGCGCGTCTAGCGACGCCCGTTGTTCGAAACCCCCGAGGCGTGGGGAAACATCTGGACGCGCCCCGCAAGCGGGGCGGCTACAAGAGGTTCCCGACGCATTCCGTAATTGCCAGCGGCTCGGACGGAGCCTCGCCCTCCCGAGCCGACGCCTACTTGGCCTTCTCCCCCGTCGCGACCTTCGTCGACAGCGTCTTGAGGTTGTCCCCCCGAATCACGCCCGCCAGCAGCTCCGGCAGTCGCTCGGGCGTGCACCCGAAGCACGGCATGCCCATTTCGGCGAGCGTCTTGGCGAGCGACTCGTTGAACGACGGGCGGCCCTGGTCCGAGATCGCCAGCAGGCCGATCGCCTTCACGCCGCTCTCCAGCAAATGCTCCATCTTCTTCACGAAGCGCTTCGTGTTGGGGCTCGTGTCGTGCAGATCGGCCAACAGGACGTACAGCGTCTTGGCCGGCGTGTGCATGAACCGCTCGCAGTAGCTCGTCGCCTTCCAGTAGTCCTCGGCCCCACCGAGCTGCACGCCGAAAAGCAGATCGACCGGGTCCGAGCAGTGCTCGGTCAGATCGACCACGTCCTCGTGGTTGAACGCGACCACGTGCGTCTCGACCGACCCGATGCTCGCCAGGATCGCGCCCATGATCCCGCCGTAGATGAGCGACGTCGCCATCGATCCCGATTGGTCCATCGCGATAATCACGTTCCACTGGTTCTGCCGCTGCTGTCGGCTGAAGAACGACAAATTTTCGGGGATGAAGGTCTTGAGGTCCGGGTCGTAGTTCTTCAGGTTCCGGCGGATCGTCCGCGGCCAGTCGAGGTTCGGCAAACTTCGGAACGCGCTGTGGCGGTTACGCAGCAGCGCTCCGCGGATCGCCTGAACGAACTGCGATTCGAGCCGCTTGCGCACGTCTTCGACGACCTTGCGCACGAGCTCCCGGGCCGCCGACTTCGCCTTCTCCGGCACCATGTTCTTCATCGCCAGCACGGTGGCGGCCAGGTCGAGCGACGGCTCGATGTTGGCCATCACCTCCGGCTCGAACAACAGCTGCTTGAGCCCGCGGCGCTCGATCGCGTCCTTCTGGAGCAGGACGACGACGTCCTTCGGGAAGAAGTTGCGGATCTGGTCCAGCCAGCGGGCGACACGCGGGAACGTGCGCCCCTTGACCGCCCCGTGCGGGGTGGTCATCGCGCCGCCCTTCTCCCACTCGTCCTTCTCGATCTCGTCGCCGGAGTAGATCGCCTCCAGCGCCTCGTCGAGCTCGACCTGGTCCCCGCCCAGGATCGCCTGGCCGCCGCAGTTCCCCATCTGCTGCAGCGGCTCCTCGGCGGACTTCCCCAGGATCAAACGCCAGCGAGCGAGGTTGGACGGGTCGATGGGCATGTTGCGGATAATGGTTGATCGCGTGAATGCGTCCCACTGTCATCCCGAGGGTACTCCCGAGGGATCTGGCCCCGAACGTCGGGGCTCGTTCGACAAGCGCCACAGGCCCGGAAGCTCGGGGCCAGATCCCTCGGCGTACCTCGGGATGACAGTGGGGACGCGGTTCCGCGATCGGAACATCTACAAATCGTCGAAATTGAACTCGTTCAAATCCTTCAGCGTCTTCTCTTCCTTCTCCGTCAGGTCGGCCTCGATCACCGTCGCCGCGGCGTCGGCGGACACGCCCCAGTGCTCGGCCAGGTTTTCGGCGATCTGCCGCTTCTCGCGCGGGCTGAACCCGCCGAACGCGCGGCGGAGGAACACGACGGACCGACGGAAGTGCTCCTCGTCCAGGGCCGAGATGTAGTCGGCCAACTGCGCCCACAGCACCTGCCGGGCGAGCAGCGCGTACCGATTTCGCTTCGACAGCCCTTCGAACCACCCTGCCCCCAAATCCGCCGGGACACCCGGCGACAGCCGCCGCGACACCTCGCGCGCCAAGTCTTCATTTTCGATCAGCCCGCGCTCCAGCAAAATCGCGCAGGCGTACCCCGAGAGCAGCGGGTTGCGGTCGTCCGCGTCGCTCAGCCGCCTAAGCCGGTCGACCCACAGCGGCTCGTCGACCCGGTCGGCGTGCTCCAGCGCGACCTGGTTCATCTCGTCGATCGCGACCATCATCTTGGGGGCCATCTCGTTGTCGCACCCGGCCGCCGCGTGCAGCGCCAGCGCGCCGTGCACGAACAATTCTTCCACCAGCGGCAGCAGCGGCTCGGGGTCGAACTTCCGCACGTCCCCATACCGCACGACCAGCCCGAGCAGGTGCGCCGCGTGGGCGACCTCCGTCAGCTCGCTCGTCGCCGCGCTCAGCTCCTGCAGGCGCTTGCGGGCCGCGTCCATCGCCTTCATCAGCCCGCACTGGCACGCGTCGTTCACGACCTCGGCGGCCTTGGCGATCGACTCGCACGACTCGAGGATCGAGGTGAACTTGTACCCCGTCGCCAGCTCGACCGTCTCGCCCAGCAGCACCGCTTCGATCAGTTGGATCTCGCTCTCCGGGCTCCACTGCAGCACCCACTTCTCGGCCCACGTCGACGACGCCTGCGACGTCCGCAGCGGTGTGACGAACCCGACGCCCAAGACGCGCAGCCGATGGAAGAAACTCGATCGACTGAGGTCTAGAAAAGCCGCCTCGGGCGCCTTCGCCTGCCGGTTCTCGCGGAGGTCGAGCGACAGCTCCTGCTTCACCGTCGTCTTGTACTTCTCCAGCTTCAGGCGGACCAGTTCGCGCTCGAAGTCGGCCTGGATGGACGTCCGGCTCACGCCCTTGGGCAGTTCGCCGATCGCCGTGCCCACGTCGACCCGGGCCAGCGCGTCCTTCAAGCCCGCGAGCTCTCCGTGCCCGATCAGCGTGACGGCCGCGTCCCGCAGGTCCGCCAGCGTCGGCGCCAGCCCGTCCTTCATCGCCGACAGCGTGTTCGCCAGGCGCACGCCCTCGATCACCTCTGCCGTCGACCGGTGTGTCCCCGCCTCGCGCGAGTGCCGCGCGACCAGCGACAAGTACCGCGACGGCAGCCCGCCCAGATCGTTCGCCTCCAGCGCCTCCCACAGCAGCTCGTAGTACGCCGGCGCCTGATTGCCGGCACCGTAGCCCGACTGCGAGGACAGCTTGAAGTACGAGTACGGCATCAGGGTGAACTTACTCGCCCGCCGGCGGAGCGAAGCGAACTCGCCGTCCGTCATCGGGGGGAAGTCGCCCGTCAGCACCGGCGCGTGGTACGCCCCGACCACGGCGACGATCTTCTCCGGCTTCACCCCCCGCTTGATCGCGGCCTCGATCTGCCGGCGCATGAAGGCCTCGCGCACGAGGTTCTCGGCCCGCCACCGCGGCGCGTCCTGCTCCAACTCGCGCAGCGACCGCCCGAACTCGAACGCGGCGAGCCGGTACGACTCCTCGTCGACGTTGTGTTCGAAGTTCCGCTCCCAGTACGTCTCGTAGTCGACCTCGCCGGAGCGGCGGGCGAACTCTTCGTACACGCTCACCCGCGGCTCGGGCGTGGCCGCCGTCGCCACCACGTCCGGCAACTCCTCCTCCGTTGCCGCCGAATCCGCCGGCGGGGGCGAACCGTCCGGCGCGTGCCGCTTACGAAACTTCTCGCGCAGTTCCTGCTCGATGTCCTGCAGCGCGAGGAACACGTCCGACGGCAGGTCGATGAACTCGACGGCGGTGTCGCGCTCGTCGGCCCAGCACATCGCCTGGAATTCCGGGCTGTACTTCGCGAACGGGTAGATCAGCGTCCGAACGGGCAGCGAGTCGGTGTAGGCCAGCAGGGCGATCGGCGGCCGACTGCCCTTTCGCGTCACCTGCGAGATCAGCTCGGACGCGTCGGCCAAGCCCTCGATCAGCACGAGGTCGGGCTTGATGCGGTCGAGGTACCGGCGCAAGTGCCACGCCCCCGCCGGGGACAGGTGGCGGACGCCGAAGACGTTGATGTGCCAGGGGGTGGGCATGGCGTCGATCAAACCTGCAATTCGCGCAACAGGCGTCTTACCTGTCATTCCGAGGTACTCCGAGGAATCTGGCTGGTCCACCGGGGCCCGTTCGACGTTGGGGGTGAGCGTTCGATCACCAACCGCCAACGTCGATGAGGCCCTCACGTTCGTGGCCAGATCTTCGGAGTACCTCAGGATGACAACGGGGACGCCTTCTTTCGTCATCTACTCGTTCTGCTCCGCGCACGCCGCATACAGCGGCCGCCACTCCGCGCCGCGCTTTTTGAGCACGTTCGTCAGGTACTCTTGCCAGACGACCTTGTCCTTCTCCTCGTCCTTCACCACCGACCCCTGGATCGCCGACGCCAGGTCGCCCGGGCCGACCTCCCCTTCGCCGAAGTTCCCCGCCAGCGCCATGCTGTTGGCCAGCACGCTGATCGCCTCGGCCGTCGACAGCACGCCGCTGGGCGTCTTGAGCTTGGCCTTTCCGTCGAGCGTCTGCCCGTTGCGCAGTTCGCGGAAGATCGTCACGACCTTTTCGATCGCCTCCGCCGCCGGCACTTTCGCCTTGAGGCCGAGGTGGGTGGACAGATCGCGGACGCGCTTCGAAACGATCTCGATCTCGCTCTCGACCGTCTTGGGCGTCGGCAGGACGATGATGTTGAACCGCCGCTTCAGGGCGGCCGACATGTCGTTCACGCCCCGGTCGCGCGTGTTCGCGGTCGCGATGATGCTAAAGCCCCGCCGGGCCGGCACCTCGGTCTTGAGCTCGGGGATCGACAGCGTCTTCTCGGACAGAATCGAGATCATCGCGTCCTGTACCTCGGACGCGCACCGGGTGATCTCCTCGAACCGGGCGAGCGACCCCGACTCCATCGCCCGCATGATCGGGCTGGGGATCAGCGCCTCCGGGCTCGGCCCGCGCGCGATCAGCATCGCGTAGTTCCACGTGTACCGCACGTGCTCCTCGGTCGTCCCCGCCGTCCCCTGCACGACCTTTCCCGAGTCCCCGTTGATCGCGGCGGCCAAGTGCTCGCTCAGCCACGACTTGGCCGTCCCCGGCTCGCCGATCAGCAGCAGCGCGCGGTCGGTGACGAGCGTCGAGATCGCGATCTCGACGAGCCGCTGGTACCCGACGTACTTGGGCGTGATCGTCGTCCCGCCGACGGTGCCGCCCGTGATGTACGTCAGCACCGCGCGGGGCGACATCCGCCACCCGGGCGGACGCTCGTACTTGTCGGCCGCGATCAGCGCGTCGATCTCCTTCGCGAAGAGCCGTTCGGCGGGCGCCCGAAGCACGTCGCCCGCGGCGCCGATGCCGGCCGCGGGGGCGCCGTTCGTGTCGTCTGCTACTGCGTCTTTCTTCTTTGCCATGCGTGTTCTCTCGGTAGCGGACAGCCAATCGCACTTCGACGCGCTCGCCTTCGGACTCGCTTGAAGCTCGTCCTTCGGGTCGCGGCTAAACGGGGTCGTGCGCGACAACTCGCGACTCCTCACGCCGTCTTGTTCTTCAACGCCATCACCGACTCCATCAGCTGGTCGACCATTTTGTCCGGGAGCGTCGGGAGCAGCTCCTCGATCTTCGGCAGCGCGGCCTTCGGGAGGTCCGCGACCATCGGGCCGTACCAGTACGAGAAGTAGTAATGCGACGTCTCCTTTGCCTGCTTCTTGAGCGCACCGACGACCGCGTCGGTCGCGTCCGGGTGGCCGACGCGGACCATCGCGCGCAACACGTCGAGCGCCTCGTGCGACTTCTTCGACGCCGCCAACTGGTCGGCCAGGAACTTGTTTGCCTTCGCGTGCCCGGGGCGGGCCAGCTCGCACACCAGCTCGACGGACGACGCGTCGACGGCCGCGTCGAGCCACCGCGGGTCCAGTGGCGGGAGCGCCCGGGCCGGCTTCTCCTCGTACCGCCACCGGCTGCCGTACATCCACGGGCGCCAGAACGAGTACCCGCCGTCCCCGTCGTCCTCCGATGCCGAGATCACGCCGAGCAGCGTCGTCCCGCGGTCGTATTCGTCGGCATTCTTCTTCGTCCGCTTCTCGGCCAGCCCTTTGAGCAGGGGGGCGAACTCGTCGTAGAACGCGGCGGGCGTCATCGTCGCCCGCGCCGCGAAGTACGCCGGCGACAGCGACCCGCCACCCAAGTCTTTGTGTCGGGCCACGAGCATTTTCTGCACCTTCGGCGTGCCGCGCGACATGACGTGCGCCACCAGCTCGTTCAAGTCCGCCCCGGCCGGGTCCGACTTGATCGCCGCCAGCGCCGCCGACTGCTCGAACAGCTTCACCACCAGTGCCTCGGCCTTGTCATCGGTCCGCTCGTCTAGCGCGGACACGAGCTGCATCAGCCGGTTGACGATCGGCCCCTGCGCCTTCTTGTCCTTGGTCTTCAGCAGTTCCGCCAGCTGTCCCTCGGCCAGCGCGACGACGTGCTCCCCGATCTCCGGGATCGTGCACCGCTTGACCGCGTCTACGAACAATTCCAGATCATCCCCGGCGATCGCCTTCTTCAGCGCGGCGACTGCGTCGGCCTTTGCCGCTCCGCCCCCCGCCAGCGCCCGCAGCGCCGCCGCCCGCACGTCCTTGGCCTTGGCCTTGGATTGCTCGAGCAGAAAGGCGAGGTCGTCGTCGCCCGTGCCGAGGCACTCGATCGCGGCGACGCGCATTTCCTTCGACCCGTCCGCCAGCGCGGCCTTGACCGTCTCCCGCGTGCCCTCCGAATCGAGCCGGTGCATCAGTTGCAGCCGCTGCACGTGCCCGCCCTTGCCCTTGATGTTCAGCGTCGACCGCAGCTCGCCGAGGATCGCCTTGCCGTACGTCGGCAGCACCTTCTCGGCCACGAGCTGCCCGATCTCGGGGTACGGGTCGTCCAGGGCCTTGAGCGCCGGCTTGACCAGGCGCAGGTCCTTGAACGTCCCGCGCTCGACCGCATCCTTAACCAGCTCGATCCGCCCCGAACCGGTCGACGTCAGCGCCTCCAGAAGCGGCTTGAGCACCCGCGCGCTCGCCTGCGTCGCCTGCCCGCCGAGGTCGACGGTCTCGATCGGCTTGAGCTCGCCCGCCGCCCCTGTCTCGCCCTGCGTGTAGAGGATCGCGTTCACGAGCGTCGCCAGCTCGAGCAGCGCGGCCGACGCCGTCTTTTCCGTGCTCTCGACGACCGCCTTGACCGCTTGCGCGACCTTGGCGAAGACCGGCGCCTTCTCGCCCGACTTCTCCAGCGGCTCGACCAGCTTCTTGAGCCGGAAATTGCCCGCCGCGACCGCCCCACCCGCGATCGCCAGCCGCCGCGTCTCGTCGTACACCTGGATAAGGACCGGAATGCTCATCGGTGGATCTCGTTGAGGGGTGCGGAACCCAAAGTCGCGATCGATTCCTCTCGGCCCGTCGTTACCGTCGTCCCGAGGTACTCCGAAGGATCTAGCCGGTGCGTTGCGGCCCGTTCCACGTTGGCGACAGGTGTTCGAGGGCCATCCGCCAACGTCGATGTGGCCCTCACGTTCGAAGCAAGATCCTTCGGAGTACCTCAGGATGACGGTGCGTCGAGCAGCCTCACATATCTTCACAGCGTCAACCGCACCACGCCCGTCTCCGTCACGATGCTCAGCGGCTTCACGCGCAGCTTCCGCGTGTCCAGGTCGTGGCGGAAGCGCGCGACCACCACCTGGTTCTCGAACAGCCCCGGCGGGAGCAGTTGCAGCAGGTGGCAGCTGGCCGGCTCCTCGCTCATGCCCGCGTCCGTCATCGCCAGCCGCTCGCCCTTGGCGTCCTCGACCACCGGCACGCCGTCCACCTGCCCGATCCGCTTGAACCGCAGCGCGTAGATCGGCTGCTTGTCCGCCAGCGGCGCCTTGAGGTTGCCTTTCACCTCTTTGACGACGGCCGCGAAATCCGAACGCGCGTGCTCGCGCACGCGCTGATAGTCCTTCGGTTCCACGGGCCGCGGGAGCATCCCCTCCCACCGCACGCGCGGGTTCACGTCGCCCGGGTAAACGCACATCTCCTTGACCTGCGCGACCTGGAAGAAGCTGTCGTCGCTCTTGATGTACTTGACCGCCTTGTACGGCCGGAAGTTCTGCGTGACGTGCACCCGCCCCGTGCCCAGGTCCATCCACACGCCCGTGTCGACGTACTCCTGCCGCGCCACGTCGTCGTGCGAGTTGAACGCGAGCTGGATCAGCTCCGCGTCCGCCCGCACAAGCCCGCACGACTTGAGCTCCGCCAGTTGCCACGCGTGCCCCAGCCACGCCGCGATCGCGCTGTCCGTCTCCGGCTTGAGCTCCGGATCTTCGAGTCGGCGATTGAGGTACGCTCGCCCCTGTTTCACCAGCGAGTGCAGCCGGCTCAATTGATCCAGCGCCTCGCTGAAGATCGCCTCGCCGCGCGCGCCGGGCGCCTTCGGGTCGAACGCCCCCGCCTCGTCGCCGAACAGCTTCGTGTACCGGTGCAGCGCCGCCTGCGCCCCCGGCAGATACGCGTTCCCCAGCTGCTTGGCCTTCTCCTCGATCTCCTTCGCCGATTTTGCGCTCGTGTTCCCGATCCCCAGGCGCGTCAGGTCGAGCGTCAGCTTTTCCAGCAGGTCCAAGCCGTCGAGCTGCGCCTTGATCTTCTTGGCCAGCGCGTCCTTGTTGACGACCTTCGGCTTGGTCGCCTCCTCCTTTTTCTTCTCGACGCGGGTCGCGAGCTTCTCGCGCTTCTCGGCGATGTCGGGCGGGACGTCGGCCGTCTTGAAGCTCGCCCGCTTCAGTACCCAGGCCAGCATCAGCCCCACGCAGTGCTTGCACGGGAACTGCCGACTCGGGCACGTGCACCGGTGCGTCGGCTGCTCGGGCCGCGCGAAGTCGCACGAGCACGCGTAGGGCTCCTTCCCCGAACCCTGGCACTTGCCGAAGAGGATGGTCTCATCCGCGTCGACGTTGAGCGCCGCGAACTTCCCCTTGACGACCAGCCCGCGCCCGTTCTTGGTCGCGTCCGCGTTGGGCGCCGCCGACTCCACGTACGCTTCGTCGATCGAGATCATGTGGCTCCCTCCACTCGCTCGCCCCCCGACGTGTTTCGCGAACCCGTGCCGCCGGGCGTTGCATCCTCGCCGGCGGCCGTCGCCCAAAAATCTATCCGACCGAAAACCGAACGTCAAAGGTTTGGGCATTCGATCCCGCGCCGCTGGCTGGGTCGTTTTCCGTGCGGTTCGCAATGGCCCGTTACCTCCCTTGATCTCCTGTCCGTCTTCGGGTACTTTCCCTCCCCCCTCACTCCGAGGGGGTTTTGCTTTTTGGTCGGTTTTGTCAGGAAAGCACCAGCCATGGCCTACAAGTACAAGCCCAACAAGGCGATGAAGAAGCGGTTCCGGGTCTCCGGGACCGGCAAGGTGAAGCACAACCACAGCTTCACGTCGCACTTGCGCTCCAGCCGGTCGTCGAAGCGGATCCGCAAGCTGCGCCGCGCCTCGGTGCTGTTCGAGGGGCACGCCAAGAACATGCGCGAGTTCATGGGCCTCAAGGGCGTCCGGCCGAACCAGACCGCGGCCCGCCGCGAGCTGGATGCCAAGCGCCAGGCCGAAGCGGCGCCCGCTGCTGCTTAAATGCGACATGCTCACCGAAGGTGAGCAAGCCGTTTAACAAACCAACACTGCCCGCGCCGGTCGGCGCGGGACGCACACAAAGCACCGATGCGGTGCAGCCAAGCCCTCCCGGGGTTTTTCATCCCGGGGAACCGTGCCTCTGGCTTTTTGAAAGGATCGAGTCATGCCCCGTACGAAAGGCGGCGTTACCCACGCCCGCAAGCGCAAACGCGTCCTGAAGCGCGCGTCCGGCTTCACCGGCACGCCGGGTTCGAACTACCGGATCGCCCTCGAGTTCACGCTCAAGGCCGACAAGTACGCCTATCGCGACCGCCGCCAGAAAAAGCGCCACTTCCGGTCGCTCTGGGTCACCCGTCTGAACGCGGCATTGAAGGAGCGCGGCGTGCAATACAGCCGGTTCATCCCCGCCGCCATCGCCGCCGGGATCACCCTCAACCGCAAGATGCTCAGCGAGCTGGCCGTCAGCGACCCCAAGGCGTTCGACGCGATCGTCGCCCTGGTCAAGCCGCACATCACGGGCCCGGCCAAGAAGGAACTGGCGACCGCGTAAGGCGCGCCGTCATTAAGAAGAATTGAACGGGACGATCCAACAGGATCGTCCCGTTCTGCATTTTTGGATCGGGAGGGCAAGGCTCCGTCCGAGCCGCGGGGCACCCCGCGTGCAGAGCAAACGGCTCGGACGGAGCCTCGCCCTCCCGCGCGCGACTTCGCGATTTTTCGCTTGCGTGCTCAGACGCACCGTCTTAGGATGCCTGCGTCGGGTCAGACGTCACGTCTTGTCATTTCGCGAAGCAGCACTCGTCATGGCGCGAACGCCGCAGGAAGTTACCGAAGCCGAGTTGGCCGTGCTCCAAGTGTTGTGGGAGCAGGGGGCCGGCGGCTGCACGATCCGCCAGATCACCGACCGCCTGTACCCCGAGGGCACCGTGTCGTGCTACGCGACGGTGCAGAAGCTGCTCGAGCGGCTCGAGGCCAAGGGGTGCGTGGCGCGGGATCGGTCCGGGCCCGTTCACGCGTTCGCGGCCGCGGTTTGCCGCGAAGAACTGATCGGCCGGCGCTTGCGGACGGTCGCCGAGCAACTCTGCGGCGGATCGATGGCGCCGCTGCTCACGCACCTGGTCCGGGCCGAGGGTATGTCGGCCGAGGAGCGCGCCGAACTGCGGGGCTTGATCGACCAGCTCGACAACGAAAGCCCGCGGCGCAAGTCCAACAAGAAGTAGTCACGCGTCACGCGCGGCGCCAAGAACGCGAGGCCGGGAATGGACTGGATCTTCTCCACGCTGCTCAGCAACGCCGTGCTCGCCGCGATCCCCGCGGGCGCGGCCGTCGTCGTCTGGCGGCGCTGGGGCAAGCCGGCGCTGGTCCACGCGCTCTGGCTGCTGGCGCTGGTCAAGCTGGTCACGCCCCCGGTGTTCGAGGTGCGGATCCCGGTGCTCTCGCCGGAAGCGAAGGTCGCGCCCGCGTACGTGACTCAAGTGCCCGCGCACCGGTTGGCGCTGCCCGAATCGCTGCCCCCGATCAATGTGAACATCGATGCGCCGCTGTATCCCGAAGCGACGCCAGGGCCGACAAGAATGTCTGCCCCACTGATCACAGCCGCGGCGACATCGATCCCCTGGGGCGCGATCCTCATGACGGTGTGGCTCACCGGCGCGGCCGTCGTCGCAGCGGTCGCGATCCGCGCGATCCTCAGCTTCAACCGCGCGTTGCGTTTCGGCCGGACGGCGGATCGTGCGACCCTCGCTCGCGGACGGCGCATCGCGATCGATCTCGGCCTCCGCCGCTGCCCTGACGTGCGATTCCTGAACGGCGCAGTCAGCCCGATGCTCTGGGCGTGGCTCGGGCGGGCGCGACTCTACCTGCCGGTCGACCTGTGGGCGCGCCTGGACGATGCCCAGCGCGATGCGCTGCTCGCCCACGAGCTGGCGCACTTCGCCCGGCGCGATCATTGGGTGCGGTACCTCGAGCTCTTCGCGGGCGTGATCTACTGGTGGCACCCGCTCGTGTGGGTCGGGCGGCGGCAGTTGCGCGAGGCCGAGGAGCAGTGCTGCGACGCGTGGGTCGTGCAGGCGCTGCCGGCACAGAACCGCCGCGCGTACGCGACGGCCCTGGTGGACGCGGTCGATTACCTCGCCGCCGCCGGTGCGCCGGCCGGGCGGCAAATGAGCTTGGCGAGCGGCGCGGTGAGCGTGTCGGCGAAGGAACTGAAGCGGAGGCTGGTCATGATCATGAAGGCGACGCAGGCGCGGCGACTCTCTCTCCTCGGGCGCATCGGCGTAATCGCGGCCGGGCTGGCCGTCCTCCCGATGGTGCCCAGATTGGCGACGGCCGACGAGCCCGGCGGGCGCGGCACGACGACCGCCGACGGCAAGCGCGAGAAGACGCTAAACGGGAGCGTCATGGGCGTCGACGGGACGACGATCGTCCTGTCGGTCGGCGAGGCCGGGCGCGAGATCCGCGTCCCGACCGACGGCGGGACGACGCTGACGATCGACGGCGCGGCCGCGAAGGTTTCGGATCTCAAGAACGGCATGTTCGTCGCGGCCCGGCAGGTAGACGGCCTGACGACGCGCGTCGAGGCCCGCGCGGGCCGGGGGATGGCCCGGTTCGCCGGCGCCGACGGGGAGCGAAAGGTCGAGGGCGCCGGTGACGGCGAGCGCAAGGTCGAAGGCGCGCGCGACGGCGGCCGTCCGAAAGAAGGCGCCCGCGACGGGGACCGTCCGAAGGAAGGGGCGCGCGACGGTGACCGCCCGAAAGAAGGCGTACGTGACGGCGAGCGTCGTGCCGACGGCCCGCGCGACGGGGACCGGCCGAAGGAAGGCGCACGCGACGGTGATCGCCCGCGCGAGGGCACCCGTGACGGGGACCGGCCGAAGGAAGGCCCGCGCGACGCCGACCGCCCGCGCGAAGGCGCCCGTGACGGCGACCGCCGGCCCGCCGAGGGCGAGCGGCGCGCCGACGCCGCCCGCATGGCGGACGTCCGCCTGCGCATCGGCACCCCCCGCGGGCGGGTCGCCAGCGTCGACGGCACCAAGGTCATGCTCGTCGGCGGCGAGGGCCGGGCCGGGTTCGAGGTCGCGACCGACGACAAGACGCGCGTGTGGGTCGACGGCAAGCCCGGGACGCTCGCCGACGTCAAGCCCGGCATGCTCCTGATGGGCCGGACCGTCGAGGGCGTGACGACGGAGATCGACGCCCGGACGACGGGCCGGGAGGTCCGCCGCGAGGGCGGCGCGGAACGCGGCGCGGGCGACCGCGACCGCGCGGAGGGTGCCGAGCGCAAGGGGGATGCGAGGTAAGGGGGGAGGCGCGGGTCGGAAGCTTAGCTGCGGGTCAACGACCTGCTGACGCGTCTGAGTTCCGATTCGCGCGTTGTGCAAGGCCGCTCTTGGAACTTCCGTGCGTCAGCAACGCGTTGCGTCGCAGCTGACTAACGTGGGCACGAAGGGGCTTATCGAGAGGCGATCGATGTCGATGTGCGGTTGTAGAAGAGTCGGCTTGCGCCTCGCGGGGGTCGCGGTGTTCGCACTCGCGCCGGTCGTCCGCGCCGACGCCGTCGTTAGCACAGCCGGCAAGACCCATTCCGGCCGGGCCACGTGGGTCGCCGATGCGATCGAGGTCACGCCGGAAAAGGGTGGGGCCAAGGCGACCGTGCCGTTGGCCGAACTGGCGGCGGCGACGTTCGACCCGCCGGCGATCGCGGCGGCGAAGAAGCCGTTGGCGTCCACCCGGCCAACGGACTGGGCGCCGGCCGACGTGGGCGAGAAGGTCGCGCCGGGGCGCGTGGAGTTCGGGCGCGGCGGCGACCGCGACGCGGGCGTGGTCACGCTGTTCGACACGCCGTACAGCCCGCGGTCGTACAAGCACAAGAAGAACACGTCGTTCGACCACTTCTTTCTGCTCGGGCAGACCGTCGCGGGGGACGTGACGCTCGTCGCCCGGCTGCGGTCGCTGGACGACGGCAAGGGCGCGCGGGCCGGGCTGATCGTGCGGGCGGCGGGCGGCGACGCGGCCGCATGCGCGATGGTCGGGCGCGGGCCGGACGGCACGACGGTATTGCACCGCCGGGCGGTCGGGGCGGGCGCCGGAGCCGGAGAGGATATCGCCAAGAGCAACACGCCGGTGTTCGGGGCGACGTGGCTCAAGCTCGCGCGGCAGGGGAACACGTTCACCGC
>DASPKW010000064.1:0-10581 GCA_035627895.1 Tepidisphaeraceae bacterium
ACTACCGCTATCCCGCGTGGTACGGAGCGATCGCGGGCCCCCTGTGGATCGCCGGCTACGTGGCGGGCGCAGTCCGGATCGCAAGGCGGAGTCGATTGCGCATCGAACGGGCCAAGGCTACCCCGCCGCCGCTATCCGCGCGAGCCGCGCCTGTGTAACCGTGCCCCAACCAAAATGGAGCCGCGCCCGTCCGGCGATCCGGTCGGGCGCGGCCTGTGTGAGTCTCGAACATGATTGGCGTCGGACGTTCCCCAGCCCGGGAGCCAAGGAGGACGTCTGGCGTCGGATCTCGGTGTGGCAGGGGAGGGGCGAAAGTCTCGCTCCATCCCCCAAGCCAGACGCATGCGTTACCGCTTGCGACGATCGCGACGGGCCTTGCGCTTCTTCGAACCGATCTTACGTCGGCGTCGCGGCTTACCCATGCGGCTAGCTCCTTTCCGGTTTCACAAAGGGTGTGCGGGTCACCAACGCGCCGTGGGCCGGCGCATCGGACGAACCGGGTAAGGTAATAAGGAGGGGGCCTTGCGTCTAGGCGCGGCGGGGGCGAATGCGCGGGAAATGGGCAGCGCGCGCCGGACATTTGGAAAATGAGGGTCCCGTTTTCGATCCGGGGCGTCGCCTGAGGCTCCGCCTCCGACGTAGGTCGGGTGGACCTGGTGGGTTTCGGTAGGGCGGTGCGGTTATCCGGACGCAGAATCAGCGGGAACCGGCCGGATTCTCCCCCGGGTACGCCCGTTGCGTTTGGTAGGTTGAACACACCGCCAGGATAAGGAGTTTGCCTAATGGTTAAGCTCGAAGCCGGCAACGTGCTCCTCAAGCCTTCGCACCGGAGGCAAGTGATGGGGCAACTCAAACGCTCCCAAAAGTTGGTTGAGCGTCTCGGGGGTTCTGACCTGACGATCACGATGCAACGCGTCGGCCACCAGCACGAGGTGCGGGCGGCGATGCACGACGCGCGCGGCGGGGACTTCACCTGCCGGTGCCGGCAGCGCGACTGGCGCGCGGCCCTGCGGGAACTCGTCCAGCGCGTGACCCATTACCTGCACGACCGGCACATCGGGCTGGCGTAGGAACACCCTGATAGCCGCCGGCGGAAGCCGTCGGTTGCGCAGGTCTCCTGGACGGACTCTGTCAGGAGCGATTTCGGCGAATCGTCGTCAAACCCGTGGCACGCCCGTTCGTATGAGAGTCGGAGGCGGCCCCCGACCCCGGTCGGTCCCAAGCCTGGCGGCCTGAAGTCCGGGGCACGCGGCCCAACCCCGATCGATGCGTGCGGACGGGCCGCGGGCGCCCGTATCGGACGGTGCGAGTGGCCCCCTCTGGCACCTTGCAAACGCCCCGGGAATGCGGCATACTCCCGCACCGTGGCGGCCTCCGGGCCGGTACGGACAATCCAACCGCCGAAGTAGCTCAATGGCAGAGCACCGCTTTCGTAAAGCGGGGGTTGTGGGTTCAACTCCCATCTTCGGCTTAAAGCAGTGCTGACGGGCGCTTGCAGCGAAAAGACGCCACCCGGACTGGGTGGCGTTTTCTTTGGATTGGTCAGAGGTGTGAGGGGGCGGTTGCGCGTCGAGGCGCGGCGGTGGGTATCAATCGGTGGGGTCGGGCGTGTGGCCGGGCTTGCGTTTGGGGCGCGGCTTGGCGGGGGCGGGCGTCACGAGGAGCCCGCGGGCGAAGGCGGTCAGTTCGGACATGGAATTCATCGGGGCCACGCGGGCGGCCCGCGCGAACGCGGACGACCGTGAGCCGCCGACGGCGAGCGCGATGCCGCGGGGGACGAGTACGGCGGCGAGGGCTTCGACGGCGGCGCGGACGTCGGTGGGGTTGCCGGCGGCGCTGGCGGACACCCAGACGAGGCGGGCGCCGCGGTCGACGGCCTCCCGGGCAAGGAGGTCGAGGGGGGTGTCGGGCCCGAAGTTGACGTCGCGGAAGCCGGCGTGGGCGAGCGTCATGCCGGCGATCAGTGACGGGAGGACGTAGGGGTCGCCGGCGGGCGCGCCGCCGAGCGCGAGCGGGGCGCGGGGGTCGGGCGCGGGCAGGAGGTCGCGGAGGCGGGCGAGGGCGGCGACGCACAGGTCGACGGCGCGGTGTTCGACCAAGATGCCGCGCGCCTCGTGCCGCCAGAGTTCACCGAGGCGGTGGAAGGCCGACCGGATCGGGCCGTCGAACAGGGCGGGGAGGTCCTGCCCGCGGACGTAGGCGGAGACGATCAGGGACGTGGCCGCATCGCGGTCGCCGGCGGCGAGGGCGGCGAACAGCGGCTCGTCACCGGACCCGGCGGCGGCAGCGGAACGGCCTGGCGTCGCGGGCGCGATCGTCAGGTCGCCGAGGGCGAGGAGGTCCGGGCGGACGACGGTCGCGCCGGTCTCGCGGACGAAGCGGATCGCTTCGGCGAGCGGAATGCGGCGGTGGCCGCCGGCGGTCCGCGACATGCGGACGCGGCCGGCGTCGACCCACCTGCGGACCGAGCTCTCGCTGGCGCCGATGGCGTCGGCGAGGTCCTTGGGGGTTAGCAGGCGACCGGGGTCATCCATGAGTGCTCTGGAAGAATTGGCGATCTTATCCTACCGGAGGCCCTCAGGATTTCCAGAAGCTTCGGACATTCTGCCGTTTGCCGCCAGCCCAGAAGCCGCCTACACTATGGAAGAATTGGAAGAATTATCGCTCTCTCCTAGGTGCATCCAAGGATCAGACGCATGTCGAAACCCGAAGTGATCGTCGTCGGCGCGGGGCCCGGGGGGCTCGCGTCCGCCATGTTGCTCGCGAATGCCGGGTGTCGGGTGACCGTGCTCGAGTCGCAGGGCCGGGTTGGCGGACGGACGTCGACGCTCGAGCACGACGGGTTCAAGTTCGACCTCGGGCCGACGTTCTTCATGTACCCGCGGGTGCTCGAGGAGGTGTTCGCCGCGTGCGGGCGGGACCTGCGCGCCGAGGTCGAGATGGTGCGGCTCGACCCGCAGTACCACCTGATCTTCGGGCAGGGGGGCGAGATGCGGGCGACGTCGGACCTGCCGCGCATGGAGCGGGAGATCGCGCGGCTCGACCCGGTCGACGCGACCCGTCTCCGGGATTATTTGGCCGACAACCGGGGCAAGTTCGCGGCGTTCGCGCCGATCCTGCAGAACCCGTTCCGGTCGCGGCTCGACCTGCTCCGCCCGGGCGTGCTCAAGGCACTGTCGAAGGTGCGCCTGCACAAGTGCGTGGACGGCGACCTCAAGCGTTTCTTCCGCGACCCGCGCGTGCGGCTCGCGTTTAGCTTCCAGAGCAAGTACCTGGGCATGAGCCCATTCCGGTGCCCGAGTCTGTTCACGATCCTGGGGTACATGGAGTACGAGTACGGCGTGTGGCACCCGATCGGCGGGTGCGGGGCGCTGACCAAGGCGATGGCCAAGGCGTGCGAAGAGATGGGGGTGAAGATCCGCCTGGGCGAGCCGGTGGAGCAGTTGACCTTTTCGGGGCGCACGGCGACGGGCGCCCGAACGGCGCGCGGGACGCACCGGGCGGACGCGGTCGTGGTCAACGGGGACTTCGCCCACACGATCGGCCGGATCGTGCCCGATGCGCTGCGGCGGCGGTGGACGGATCGGAAGATCGACGCCAAGCAATTCAGCTGCTCGACATTCATGATGTACCTGGGCGTCGAGGGGCGGTTCGACCACCTCGAGCACCACACGATCTGGCTGTCGGAAGACTACCGTGAGGGGCTCAAGGACATCGAGGAGCGGCACGTCCCGTCGGCCAACCCGTCGTTCTACGTGCAGAACGCGTCGCGGACGGACCCGACGCTGGCGCCGCCGGGACACAGCGCGCTCTATTGCCTGGCCCCTGTGACGAACCTGACCGGGGACGTCGACTGGCGCGCGGAGGCCCCGCGGTTCCGGGCGCTGTTCTACAAGCAGCTCGCCAAGGTGGGCTTGGGCGACCTCGAGCGCCGCGTGCGGTTCGAGAAGATCCTGACCCCGCTAGACTGGCGGGAGTCGCACGGCGTGTACCGCGGGGCGACGTTCAACCTCGCCCACAGCCTCGACCAGATGCTTCACAAGCGTCCGCAGAACCGGTTCGAGGACCTGGACCGCGTGTACCTGGTCGGTGGCGGGACGCACCCGGGCAGCGGGCTGCCGGTGATCTTCGAGTCGGCCCGGATCAGCACGCGCCTACTGTTGAAGGACCTGGGCGTGCCGGCGTCGTCGGCCCAGCTGCGGTGCCCGCCGGACGGGTGTCACGAGGACTCCCCGGCGTTCGGCGCGGTGGCGGCGATGGGCCGGGCCAGTGGCGGCGCGACCGACGGAGGGTGGTGAGCAGATGTCCGCGGTGATCGACGACATCCTCGACCGCGAGGCGCCCCGCCTGGGGACCGCCGGGGCGGACGCGCCGGCCGCGGTGGTCGCCCGGGCCCGCGCGGCGCAGTCAGCTTGGGCGGGCGTGCCGATCCGGGGGCGGTTGAACGTCCTGCGTCGGGTGCGGCACGCGATCGCCGAGCGCGGCGGAGAGTTCGCCGACCTCTTGGCCGGGCCGGACCGGACGCGGGCCCAGTCGCTGGCGGCGGAAATCGTCCCGCTGGCCGACGCGATCCGGTTCTGTGAGCGGTACGCGGCGCGGGTCCTGCGGCCGGTGCGGTGGGGGCGGGCGGGGCGGCCGGCGTGGCTGTCGCGCACGTCGGTCGAGGTCCGGCGCGAGGCGGTCGGGGTCGTTCTCGTGATCGCGCCCGAGAATTACCCGCTGCTGTTGCCCGGGGTGCAGGCGGTGCAGGCGCTGGCGGCGGGGAACGCCGTGCTCGTCAAGCCGGCGCCGGGGCGGTCGGGGCCGGTTGATCGGTTGCGTGGGATCGCCCTGGAGTGCGGGCTGCCGGCCGACCTGTTCACCGTCCTCGACGAGTCTCCCTCCGCGGCTACCGCGACAATCGACGCCGGGGTCGACAAGGTGTTGTTCACCGGCTCGGCCGAGACGGGCCGGCGAGTGCTCGCGAACCTGGCGCCGCGCGCGACCCCGGCGGTGATGGAACTTTCCGGGTGTGACGCGGTCTTCGTCCAGCGCACGGCCGATCTCGACCTGGTCGCGCGCGGGTTGGCATTCGCGCTGTCGTTCAACGGCGGGCGGACGTGCGTGGGCCCGCGGCGGGTGTTCGTTTCGCGCGACAGGGTCGACGCGCTGGCGGCGCGGCTCGTGCCGCTGGTCGAAGCGCAGGCGCCGTCGCGTCCCGCGGTCCCGTTGTTCGCGGAGGCGACGGGACTGATCGGCGACGCGGTGACTAACGGGGCCCGCCGGCTGACCGGCGGCGCCAGCGGCGGGGTCTTCTGGCCGACCGTGCTGGCCGACGTCACGGCCGAGATGGCGGTGGCGCGGTCGGACCTGTTCGTGCCGGTGATCTCGCTCATCACGGTGGACGACGACGCGGGCGCGCTGGCGGTCAATGATTCGTGCCCGTTCGCCCTGGGCGCGGCGGTGTTCGGGGACGCGGCGGGGGCGGAGCGGTTGGCCGCGGCGATCCCGGCGGGGGTGGTCGTGGTCAACGACCTGATCGTGCCGCACGCGGACCCTCGCGTTTCGCTTGCCGGGCGGCGCGCGAGTGGGTTCGGGGCGACCCGCGGGGCCGAGGGGCTACTCGAACTGACCCGGCCCAAGGCGGTCGTCGTACGCGGCGGGCGGTTTCGGCCGCATTTCGACCCGCCGCACGCGGCGGACGAAGCGATCTTCGCGGATTACCTGCGGGCGGCGCACGGGCGGTCGATCTGGTCGCGAATCGCGGCGGCGGGGCGGGTGATCAAAGGCTTGATGCGACGGGGGAAGTCGGACGGTCCAGGCGGATCGTCGCGCTCGCCTTAGGGGTCGCCTGAGGCGCCCCCTCCGGGTCGCGGCTAAACGGAATCACTCGCAACTCGCAACTCGCAACTCGCAACTCATTCAACCCCTGATCCCACCGGAGACACACGACTCATGAACGCGAGGCACTTCGATCACCAAGACCGGGTCGGGATCATCGGCGGCGGGCTCGGCGGGCTGGCGGCCGCGTGTACGCTCGCGGCGCGCGGGCGGCGCGTCGTCCTGTTCGAGGCTAACGAGTGGCTCGGCGGGAAGGCCGCGCTGCTCGAGGGGGACGGCTTTCGGTTCGACATGGGGCCGACGATCCTCACGCTGCCCCGCGTGCTCCGGCGGATCTTTGAGGAGGCCGGACGGCGGCTGGAGGACTATTTGGAGCTCGTCCCCCTCGACCCGCAGTGGCGGTGCTTCTTCGACGACGGGTCGCGGCTCGATTTGACGGCGGACGTGCCGAAGATGCGTGCGGCGCTCGAGGCGTACGCCGCTGACCCGACCGACGGCGAGCGCTACGAGCGGTTCATCGCCTACGCCCAGCGACTCAACCGTATCAGCGAGAAGTTTTACTTCTGGAAGTCGATCGGCGGCATCGGCGACATGATGGACGTGAAGGGGAGCTTCAGCCTGTCCACGCTCCGCGACGTGCTGGCGATGCGGATGGGGCGGAGCGTCGGGTCGACCGTGCGCGCGTACCTGAAGGACCCGCGGGTCGCGCAGATGGTCGACCACTTCACGCAGTACGTCGGGAGCTGCCCGGACGCGTCGCCGGCCGTGCTGTGCGGGATCGCGCACATGCAGACGGACGAGGGCATCTGGTACCCGATGGGCGGGACGCGGGCCGTGCCCGATGCGCTCGCGCGGCTGGCGCGCGAGCTGGGCGTCGAGTTCGTCACGCGGGCGACGGTCAGCCGAATCGACCACGCGGGCGGGCGCGTCACGGGCGTCACGCTGGCTGACGGCCGGCAGTACGCGCTGGCGGCGGTCATCAGCAACATGGACGCGGTGCGGACGTACCGTGAGCTCGTCGGCGGCCCGCACGCGGCGAAGTTCGACCGCAAGCGCACGTACGAGCCGGCGTGCTCGGGCGTCGTGCTCTATCTCGGACTGCGGAAGCGGTACGACCACCTCCTCCATCACAACTTCGTGTTCTCACGCGACCCGCACGAGGAGTTCGAATACATCTACCGCAAGGGCGAGCCGGCCCCGGACCCGACGGCGTACCTCGCCGCCCCGGCGGCGACCGACCCGGCCGTCGCCCCGTCGGGCGGAGAAGCGCTCTATGTCCTCGTGCACACGCCGTACATCCGGCCCGGGCAGGACTGGCGCGCGATGCTGCCGGCGTACCGCCGGACGATCCTCGACAAGCTGAAGCGGACTGCCGGGATGGCGGACATCGAGGAGCGCATCGTGTTCGAGCGGGCGCTGACGCCGCAGGACATTCACGACCGTTACCGGGTGTTGAACGGCGCGATCTACGGACTGGCGAGTCACGGGAAATTCCTGGGCGCGTTCAAGCCGGCGAACCGGCGGAAGGACCTAGCGGGCCTGTACCTCGCGGGTGGCGCGGCCCACCCCGGGCCGGGCATGCCGATGGTGCTGATGAGCGGGTGGATCGCGGCGGACTCGCTCGATCGGGATGTAATTGCGACGCCGGCGGCGACCGCGGCGACGGAGTGAGGATCTCGTGATGGGTGACGCCGGCACTACTTCGATCGCCCCAGCCGACGCGCGCGGTCGCGTACCGCGGATCTCGCCGCTGCTCTGGCGGTGGTTCGGGTGGTACGCCGAGCGCGCGCTGCGCAAGTCGTTCCACGCGGTCCGTGTCGACCCGACCGGCGCCGACCCCGCCACGCCCGGTGACGTGCCGGTAATCATCTACTCGAACCACCCGTCGTGGTGGGACCCGATGGTCGCGATATTCCTTGCCCGGCGGTGGTTTCCGGACCGCCGGCACTACTGGCCGATCGATGCGGCGATGCTCGAGAAGTACCGGTTCTTCGGCAAGCTCGGTTTCTTCGGCGTCGAGCCCGGGACGGCGCGCGGCGGGGCGTCCTTCCTCCGCACGGCGACCGCCGCGCTCGCGCCGCCCGGCGACGCCTGCCTGTGGATCGCCGCCGAGGGCGAGTTTGCCGACGTCCGGCGGCGCCCGCTCCGGCTCCGGCCGGGGCTCGCGCACCTCGCCCGGCGTTTGGGACGCGCTCGGATCCTGCCGCTGGCCCTCGAGTACGCGTTCTGGACCGAGCGGACGCCTGAGGTGCTCGTGCGGGTCGGCGAATCGATCGAGATCGACGGGGGCGGGGCCGCGCGCGACGTCGAGGACTGGCAGGCCGATCTCGCCCGCCGCCTGGAGGTGAACCTCGACGCCCTGTCCGCCCCGACGATGGGGCGTGACCCCGCGCAGTTCACGACGCTCCTCGGCGGGGCGGCCGGGACGAACTGGGCGTACGACGCGTGGCGGCGCGCCCGCGCGGCTGTCTCCGGCCGGCGGTTCGACCCGGCCCACATGCCCGAGCCGCGCCCGGCCGCGCCGGGGGGTGGCCGGCCGTGACGTTGCTGGTCTTGTCCATCGTCGCGCTGGGTCTTGCCGCGGTGCCGGCGGTCGTTTTCGCATCGAACTGGCGACGGTTTGCACCGCCGCCGCCGTCGGACCTGTTGAACGCCACTCCACCGCGCGTCTCGCTCTTGATCCCCGCCCGCGACGAGGCGGCGGCGATCGGTCCGTGTCTCGACGCCGCCGTCGCGAGCATTGGCGTCCACCTCGAGGTGATCGTGCTCGACGACGGCTCGCGAGACGACACCGCGGGCATCGTCGGCCGGTACGCCGCGACCGACCCGCGCGTCCGCCTCGAGCGGGCCCCGCCGCTGCCCGACGGGTGGTGCGGGAAGCAGCACGCCTGCCACGCGCTCGCGCGGTTGGCGGCGCACGACACGCTGGCGTTCATCGACGCCGACGTCCGCCTCGCCCCCGACGCCTTGTCCCGCGCCGTCGCGTTCCTCGACCACAGCGGGAGCGAGTTGGTCAGCGGCTTTCCCCGGCAGGTCACGGGCTCGTTCCTCGAGCGCCTGCTCCTTCCGCTGATCCACTTCGTGCTGCTCGGGTTCCTCCCGATCGGCCGGATGCGCCGGTCGACGGCGCCCGCGTACGGGGCGGGGTGCGGGCAATGGTTCGTCACGCGCAAGGGTGCGTACGACCGGGCCGGCGGGCACGCGGTGATCCGCGCCTCGCTCCACGACGGCGTGATGCTCCCGCGGGCGTATCGCCGGGCGGGACTGCGGACCGACCTGTTCGACGCGACCGGCCTGGCGGAATGTCGGATGTACGCCGGGGCCGCGCAGACGTGGCACGGGCTCGCGAAGAACGCGACCGAGGGGATGGCCGCGCCCGCCGCAATCGTGCCGTGGACGGTGCTCCTGCTGGGTGGGCAGGTCTTGCCGATCGTGTTGCTGATCGTGATGGCGACGGCTGCCTCCGTGCCGCCCGCGGTTCCGCTGGCCGTCGCCGGCTCCGCCGCGGTGGCCGGCTACGCGGTGCGGTTCGCCGCCGCCGCCCGGTTCCGCCAGTCGTGGCTCGGCGCGACGGCCCACCCGCTCGGCGTCGTGTTGCTCGTCGCGGTGCAGTGGTACGCGCTGGCCCGCCACCTGATCGGCAGGCCCGCGTCGTGGCGCGGCCGCCTTTATCCCCCACGACCCGGCTGACGCACGATGCCCCGACTCGAACCCGGCCTTCGACGCGCCCTGACCGCCGGCAACGCGACCGCGCTGGCGGTCCTGCTCCTGCTGCTGGCCGGGCTGGGCGTCCCGCGCGGCGGGGCGTCCGCGCCGGCGGCGGCGCTCCCGGCGGGCGATGGCGGTCCCACCCGGCGCGTCCTGCTGATCGTCGTCGACGGCCTGCGCGTCGACACGGCCGCCGACCCGGCCCTCATGCGCCAGACCGCCGCGCTCGCCGCCGCGCGCGGCCTGGGCACGGCGCGCGTCGAGAACCTGATCCCGTCGACGATCGCCGGCATCACGACGCTGGCGACCGGCCGCCCGTCGCCCCCGCTGGACTTCCTGAGCGACTTTTCCGCCGGCCCGTCCGCCGACGGCGGGATCTTCGCGGCGGTCGCGAGGGCGGGGGGGCGGTCGTTCGTCGCCGGCCCGGCGCTCTGGCCGCAGCGGTACGGGCGGTGGATCGCGGCCTCGCACGCGCAGGCGGCCGTGTTCGGCGCCCCGGACGGCCCGCTCGTGGACGCCGCCCTCGCCGCGCTGCGTACGGCCGGGCCGGACGCCTACCGGCTCGTCGTCGTCCATCTGAGCGAGACCGACGAGGCCGCGCACGCGCACGGCATCGACTCGCCCGGCTACCGCGCCGCGGCCGGGCGGGCCGACGACGCCGTCGGTCGACTCGCGCGCGCCGCCGGGCCCGAGACGGCCGTCCTGATCACGTCGGACCACGGCACGACGCGCGCGGGCGGCCACGCCGGGCCCGAGCCCGAGGTCCTTGCCACGCCGCTCATCGCGCTCGGCCCGGGTCTGCCGTCGGCGCGCGGGCTGACCGTGCGCCAGCGGGACGTGCCGGCGCTGATCGCCGCCGCGATCGGTCTCCCGCCGTTCGCGCTCGTCGATGACGCCCGCGCGGCGACGCGCCCGCCGTCGATCGCGCGGTACGCCGGGCCGGCCGCGGTCGCCGCCGCAGTGCTCGCAGGTCTCTGGTTCCTCACCGCCCTCGCCGGCGACGCGACCGGACGGCCCCAGGGGACCGCCCTCAACGTCGCCCTGTGGCTCGCG
>DASPKW010000065.1:0-32902 GCA_035627895.1 Tepidisphaeraceae bacterium
CGATCCTCTCCGGGTTTGGGCACCGCCTGCCGCTCGCACCGGCGGCGCGGATCTGGTCGACGAGCGAACTCGCGCGGTACTTGCCGGGGGCGATCTGGCAGGTGGTGGGGCGCGTGTACCTGGTTCGCCCCTACGGCGTCGGGGGCACCGTCTGCTCCGTCAGCCAATTGCTCGAGTTGGTCGTGTTCCTGCTCGCCAACGTGCTGGTGGCGCTGGGGTGCCTGGCGTGGTTCGCGCACCGGCCGGAGAACGCGGCCAATCAGTGGCTGATGGTCGTCGCCGCGTCCCTCGCCCCCCTGCTGATGGCGCTGCTGCACCCCAAGGTGTTCTACACTGGCCTGACCAAGTACATGGCGTGGCGCGGCAAGCAGCTCCCGCCCACGCGCGTGCGCGGGAAGACGCTCACCTTTCTGACCGTCTGGGCCATCGTCGGGCTGCTCTGGCAGAGTCTGGCGATCTGGCTGCTGGTCAAGTCGCCGCTGAAGATGGATTTGGACAAGTGGTGGGTCGTGGGCGGGGCGTACTGCCTGGCGTGGTGCGCGGGGTTCATCGCGTTCTGGGCGCCGGGCGGGCTGGGCGTGCGCGAGTTCGTCTTCATGACGGCGATGATGTTCGCGATCCCGCCGAGGGTGCGGGCCCAGTTCCACGGGAACGACGCGGTGCTGGCGGCGTTCCTCGCGTTCGTCGGCGTGCTGCTGCGGCTGTGGGCGACGGTGGGCGAACTGATCCTGACGTCGGTCGCGTACGTCCTGGATTTGAAGGGCGCGTTGGGCCACGCCGACGCGCCGGGGCGGGTCGTCGGCGAGCCCGCTTCGGCGGGCGGGAGTCGCGAAGCGACTGAAGCTCGGCAGAGCGAACGTGACCCGGACGTCACCGCGGTGCGACCGTAACGGCGCCTCGGCATCTCACACGTCGCCTCACGCGGTCGGAAACGTCGCCAGCCCGCGGTGCGCCGCTTCGAAGCTCAACGCATCGCCCTCGATCAGGTTGGGCACGCCCAGCATCCGCATCAGGTAGAGGCACTGGGCCCGGTGGTGCATTCCGTGGGTGGCGACGTGGAGCAGGCCTGCGCCGAGCGGCTTGCGCCGGGGCGGGCGGTCGAGGTAGTCGGTGAAGTCGGCGTCGCCGATCGTGTCGAACTCGGTGGCGAGGCGGAGGAGGTCAGCGGCAACGGTGTCGAGGCGGATGATGAGGTTCGCGATCGAATCGGGGCGACCGCGCGACGCGTCCCACGCCCGCTGCGGGCGGCCGGCCATCAGGTCGTGCCAGCATTCCATGTTGGCGACGACGTGGGCGAACGTGCGGCGGAGGGTGCGGTGGCCGACGTCGAACGCGCGGTCGAGCGATTCGTCGGGAAGGTCCTGCGCGAGCACGAGGAGGGCGCGTGTCGTCCAGGCGTCGTGGCGGCACAGGCGCTCGGTCATCGTCATGGGACGGAGAATACCGGCATCGTCCGGCCGTGCGATATGCGTTGAGGCTACGACCGCGCCGCGGGCGCCGGCTGCTGCGCCGGATGCCGCATCGGGTAGACCGTCTTCCACCACATCCACAGCAGCCCGCCGACCCACAGGAGGAAGAACAGCAGCAGCACCGCGAACAGCGCGCGGCGCGGCTTGAGCGGGCGGACCGACTCGGTCGGGACATTGGCGGCGGCGGCGGGATTCTTCGGCTTCGCGCCGGCGCTGACTGACTTGCTCATGACTTGCACTCGATCTTGTACCCCGCGTCGAACGCGGTCGCGAAGTCGAAGACGTTGCGGAAGTCCTCGATCGTGTCGTCCTCGGTCTTGGCCATGTGCCCGTGGTCGACCAGCGCGAAGACGATCCGGCCGAAGTCGTAGGTCGTCGTGATGTTCCACCGGGCCAGGACCGTCCGGGCCATCATGCCCCACTGGCCCAGGGCGAACTGGCGGAGGCCCTCGCAGAGCTGCTGGCCGGTGATGTGCCGGGACGCCTCGGGGTCGTCGGGCTCGCCGTGGACGTTGTTGGCCGTGTGCGACAGGCCGGCCTGGACGAAGTGGAAGGCCTCGCGCGGGTAGAGGCCGACCTCCTCGATGATGTCCTCGAGGGGCTTGAGCGGTCCGGGCTCGTCGGCGGGCGGGGGCATGGGTTTGATCAATATAGCAGATGGAGGGGCTTGGGTGGGACGGGTGGAATGTGGGAGGGGGAGGTGAGGGGGTGGGTGCTGCCGGTTTGGTAACGAGCGTGATCGACCCCATTTCATGATGGAGACAGAGCCGCTGAAGCGGCCCCGCCGGGCGGGCTCGGGGGTGCGGTCATTCCGCCTTCGGGAACAGCGGGGAGCCGACGCCGACCTTGTGGCTCGCGGCGGGCGGGTTGGCGAACAGGTCGGAGAGCGACTTGCCGGCGGGGTCGATGCCGAGTTGCTTGAGGCCTTCGGCGGCCTTCTCGGGGAGGATCGGGAGCAGGCCGACGAGCGACGCGTAGATCGCCCGGGTGGCGACGTTCAGGACGGTGTTCAGGCGCTCGGCCTGGGCCGGGTCCTTGGCCAGCTTCCACGGGGCGGTGGCGTCGATGTAGCCGTTGGTCGCGCGGGCGAGTTCCACCGGCAGCAGCGCCGCCTGCTGGAGCTCGAGTTTTTCGTACGCCGCGGCGAGGTCGGCTGGGAGCTTGTCGACCTTCTCGAGCAGGGCGCGGTCCAGGTCTTGAAGCTCGCCCGCCGCGGGCAGGATGGCATTGCGGTTCTTGTTGGTGATGTTGAGCGAGCGGTTCAGGCAATTGCCGACGACGTTGGCCAGCTCGTTATGCGCGGCGGCGAGCTCGGCCTCCTTCCAGTCGAGGTCGGAGCCGAAGGGGGCGGCGCGGAGCAGGTAATACTGGAGCGTGTCGAGGCCGTACTTCTTGATCTCGACGCGCAGGCGATCGATGTCGATGTAGTTCCCGAGCATCTTGCTCATCTTTTTCCCCTCGGCCGTCCACCAGCCGTGGGCGAAGACTTGTTTGGGCGCGTCGACACCCAGGGCCATGAGCATGGCGGGCCAGTAGACGACGTGGAACCAGAGGATCTCCTTGCCGATCAGGTGGACGTCGGCGGGCCAGTAGCGGGAGAAGAGTTGCGAGTTGCGAGTTGCGGGTTGCGAGTCGGAGGGCGGGTAGCCGAGCGCGGTGATGTAGTTCGACAGCGCGTCGATCCAGACGTACAGCACGTGCCCCGGGTCCTGTGGCATCGGGATGCCCCAGGTGAGCGTGGCCCGGCTGATCGAGAGGTCGTTGACGCCCTGCTTGAGCTTGGAGAGCACCTCGTTCTTGCGCGACTCGGGGCGGACGAGGATCTGGTCGGACTCGATGGCCTGGCGGACGCGGTCGGTGTACTTGGTCAGTTTGAAGAAGTAGGTGGACTCGGAGTAGCGGACGAGCGGGCGGCCGGAGACGGCGGACTTGAACTCCTGGTCCTTGGCAGCCGTCTCGGTGACGAATTCCTCCTGGCCCTCGTCGTACCAGCCCTCATAGGCGCCGAGGTAAATGTCGCCGGTCGCGGTCAATCGGCGGACGATCTCCTGCACGGCGGTCTTGTGGCGGTCGGAGCTCGTGCGGATGAAGTCGTCGTTCTCGACCTTCAGCTCTTTCCAGAGGTCTTCGAAGATCTTGACGTTCTCGTCGGCGAGTTGCTGCGGCGTGACGCCCTTTTCGGCCGCCGTCTTGACCATCTTGATGCCGTGCTCGTCGGTGCCGGTGAGGAAGAACGTGTCGTCGCCGGCGAGGCGGTGGTAGCGGGCGATCACGTCGGCGGCGAGCGTGGTGTAGGCGTGGCCGAGGTGGGGCTCGCCGTTGGGGTAATAGATGGGCGTGGTGATGTAGAAGGGCTTGGGCATGACGGGGGCGGTTATCCGGGAAGGTAGACGATCAGGCAAGGCGGCGTGTGACGGGGGGAAGGATGAAGGAGGAAGGTTGAAGGATGAAAAGAGGGAGCGCTGGGGGCGATGGCGGGCATTGGTTTGCGTGGGCGGGTGGGCTCGCTAACCCGCAAGCGGGTGTGCTGCGCACACAGTCGTGCGTACGATGGGCGCATGCCCGACCGCGTCGTCTGCGACATCTGCAACGCCGTGCTGCACACGCCCGCGTCGTACGTGGTGCGGATCGACGTGTACGCCGACCCGGCTGTGCCGCCGGTGTCGACGGCCGAGTTGGAGGAGATGGACGTGGAGGCGAAGCTCGCGGACCTGCTCAAGCAGATGGAGGGGATGTCCGCCGAAGACTTGCAGGACCAGGTGCACCGGCGGTTCGAGTTCCGGGTGTGCGCGAGTTGTCAGAGGGGCGTGATCGCGAACCCGTTGGGATTGCCGCGGAAGGTGAGGGAGGGGGAGAACTGAGGCCGGTGGGTTTTGCAATTTGGCGTCCGGGGCGGGTGCGGATTGGCAAGTCGTTTCGCGGACAGGGATTGCGCGTTTCGGCGGCCGGGCAAAACCGGGCATTTTCGGTACAAATCGGGACTTTTCGGTACCTTTCGGTACCCAAACGGTACCCGGCGGGGACTGGTTGGAATGGGATGTCAAAGAGCGCGCGTTCCCGTTATACGGGGGGTGTCCCGTCGGCGTGGCGAACGCGGCGCACGGGGTGGGGATGGTCGCGTCCGATCGATGGAAATTTTTTTGGAATGAGTCCGTGCGGGGGTAGCGCGCGGATGGTGACGGGCGCGCTTTCGCCGCTCCGCGGCTCGTGCATCACTGAAATGAGCACGCCGGTTGGAGCGCCGGTCGTCAACGACGGCATGTTGAGCTGCTTCAGGCGACCTTGCGGCGCGGGATCTCCTCCGAGGGGCGAGGGATCGTCAGGCGCTTGCGGACGCCGCGGAGGTCTTGGGCGAGTTCTTTGCGGAGCACGTACCGTACGATTGTGGCGGCGGCGAAGCTCCAGAGGAACAGCTCGGCCGCGGTGACGTGCATGACGCGGTGGGACGCGAACATGGCGGTGGCGCAGGCGGCGGCCCATTCGCAGAGGGCGATGGCGCCGAAGTCTCGCCAGGGGCGTTTTTGGGGGATGAACTCGCGCTGGGTGCGGGTGTAGCGGAGGTGGAAGACGGCCGTCGTGATGATCGCGGCGGCGTAGGCGATGGCGATCGCGGGGGGCGGGGCGACCTGGCCGTCGGCGGCGGGTTTGGCGAGGGCGGCGGCGTAGACGGCGAGCCCGACGCCCCACGCGACGGCGGTCGCGATCAGGAACTTGAGCACGGGCGAGCCGCGCGGGAAGAAGAAGTCGTACAGGCGGCTGAGGTGCTCGAGGTAGCGGAACTGCTGCTTGATCGAGAGCTTGGACTCGCCGGCGTGGCGCAGGCCGAACTCGATGGGGATCTCCGCGATGCGGTCCTTGGCGACCCGGCACTTGCACATCAGCTCGAGGGCGATCTTGTAGCCGAGGGGCGTGAGGCAGTCGCCGCGGGCGTAGGTGGAACGGCGGAGCGCGAAGAAGCCGGACATCGGGTCGCGCGTGGGGCCGGCGAAGGGGCGGGCGAGGAGCGTGGCGGCGCGGGAGTTGAGCTTGCGGAGGGCGCCCCAGCCCTCGCGCGTCGTGGCGCCGGGGACGTAGCGCGAGCCGATCACGAAATCGGCGCGGTCCTGTTCGAGGGGGGCGAGGAGGTCGGGGATCTTTTCCGGCGGGTGCTGGAGGTCGGCGTCCATGACGAGGAGGTATTCGCCGCGCGCGCGGGCGAGGCCTTCGAGGACGGCGCCGGAGAGGCCGTCCTTGGGCTGGCGGGAGATGAGGGTGACGGGGTGGGTGCGGGCGAGCGTGGCGCACACGGCGGCGGTGTCGTCGGTGCTTTGGTCGTCGACGATGAGGATCTCGTGGCGCGTCGATCCGACGGCGGCCGCGATCCGGCGGACGAGCTCGGGGAGGTTGGCGGCCTCGTTGAGCGTGGGGACGATGATCGAGAGGCGCGGGGGCATCTGTCCGGATTATCGGCACATCGCGTGAGAGGGTTCAGGGTTCAGGGTTCGGGGTTCAGGAGCAGATTTGGGGGCGGAGTCGATGGGGCACGTGCGTTGACAACTTCGGGGCGGCGGGCGAGAACGCCGGCACGTTACGGACCCTACTCATTATCGGAAGGAGACGCAGATGAACCGGAAGACGACTCGGATCGCCGTCGCAACGTTCGTGGCCGCCGCGGGGCTGGCGCTGGGGCTCGGGCAGATGCCGACGCGCGCGGGGGACGCGCCCAAGACGATCACGAAGCAGCCGGCCAAGGCGATCCAGACGACGGACATCAGCCTGGACCAGGCGCACGCGATTTTGGCGGCGGCGACGGCGAAGGCGGCCGAGATCAACACGAAGATGGACATCGCCGTCGTCGACGCGGGCGGGAACCTCAAGGCGTTCGCGCGGATGGACGGGGCGTGGATCGGGTCGATCGACATCTCGATTAAGAAGGCCAAGACCGCGCGGTTCTTCGACATGCCGACGGGCGAGATCGGCAAGCTGAGCCAGCCGGGCGGGCCGCTGTGGAACATCGAGGTGTCGAACGGCGGGCTGATCACGTTCCCGGGCGGCGTGCCGATCAAGGGCGCGGACGGGACGATCATCGGCGCGATCGGCGTGAGCGGGTCGACGGTCGAGAACGACCACACGGTGGCCGCGGCGGGCGCGGCGGCGGTGAAGTAAGAAGATTCACCGCAGAGGCGCAGAGGACGCGAGAGAAGTCGCAAAAGCCCACGGAGCTCGCTCCGTGGGCGTTTTCGTTGGCGCGTATGCGGGAGCGAACCGCCAACGTCGAAGCGGCCGCCACGCTCTGGCTAGATCCTTCGGAGTGCCTCAGGATGACGGTCGGGGGTTACCGCCATTATCCGCGCGGGACGATGCGGAGTTCTTCGACGACGGCGCGCGGGGGCAGATTCACCGCGAGCATGACGCAGGCGGCGATGTCCTCGGGCTGCATCATTTTGGCGCGGGCGGCGGCGTCGGGGATGACGGGGCGCTTTTCGAGCAGTTCGGTGTGGATGTCGCCGGGGAAGATGCTGGTGGCGCGGACGTGGTGCTTGCCCTCTTCGAGGTTGACGGTTTGCGTCAGGCCGGCGAGGGCGAACTTGCTCATCACGTAGGCGGCGCCGGACAGGAGGGAGGCGTTTTGCCCGGCGATCGAGTTGATGTTGACGATCGTGCCCCCCTGCTGCTGGCGCATGGTCGGGAGGACGGCCTGGATCGCGTAGAGGGCGCCGGAGAGGTTGACGTCGAAGACGGCCTTGAACTTTTCGTCCGTCATGTTGGCGAGCGTGCGGTCGGGGAGGTTGGTGCCGGCGGCGTTGACGAGGACGTCGACGCGGGCGAAGCGGGTGAGGATCGAGCCCACCGTGGCGTCGACGGCGGTGCGGTCGGTGATGTCGCAGGGGTAGGCGTGGAGGCGGGCGGGGTCGTTGGCGACGGTGGCCTCGAGCGCTTCGCGGCGGCGGGCGAGGCAGGCGACCTCGTACCCGGCGGCGGCGAGGGCGTGGGCGGTGGCGCGGCCGACGCCGGAGGAGGCGCCGGTGACGATGGCGAGTTTGGTGCTCATGGGATTCACATCGGGAAACGGTGACGACCGTCATCCTGAGCACAGCGAAGGATCTGGCCGGTGCTCACTGGACAGTTTGACGTCGGCGATCGACGTTCGAGGGCGAGCGCCAACATCGACACGTTCTCACGATTCGGGGCTAGATCCTTCGCTGCGCTCAGGATGACGGGGGGCGCTACAGCTCATTTACACTTTCGGTACGTCGACCCAGGCGCGGGTTTCGTCGGATTTTACCGCGGCGTCCATGACGGCCTGGCATCTTGCGCCGTCGGCGAGGCTGGGGCTGGCGGGGCGGTTGTTGGCGATGGCGTCGATGAACTCGAAGTTCTGGTCGTAGCGGAAGGTGACGACCGGGTCGCCCTGGCGGACGTCGCGCGGGGAGCGGGGGTGCTTGAGGAACTCTTCGGGCACGTCTTCCATCACCAGCGTCTCGGCGCCCTTGCGGCCGATGCCGATCTGGTTCGGCTTGGTCACCTGGTAGACGAGCGTGCCCTCGGACCCGTTGACCTCGCAGACGTCGGGGGACTTGCCGCCCTCGCCGCGGCCGGTGGCGAGCTTGGTGGACTCGAGGACGCCGGTGGCGCCGTTTTCGAAGTCGGCGATGATCGAGACCCAGTCGTCGAGGTCGGAAGGCGATCCGCCGCGGTCGAACACGTACTGGCGGAGGCGGGCGACGAGGCGGGACATGGGGCCCATGAGGAAGTGGGCGAAGTCGATGCGGTGGGAGAGCATGTCGCCGAGCTCGCCGGTGGCGGCGAGGGCCTTGACCTGCCGCCAGGCGAGGTTGCGGGTGCCCCAGTCCTGGAAGCGCTGGGCGCGGAAGTGGTAGGGCGTGCCGATGAAGCCCTTCTTGACCAGGTGGCTCATGTACCGCATGGCGGGGACGAAGCGGTAGGTGAAGGCGGTGAGGTGGCGGACGCCGGCCGCGTCGGCGGCGCGGACCATCTCGGCGGCCTCGGGGTAGTTCATGGCGATCGGCTTCTCGCTCATGACGTGCTTGCCGGCGCGGATGGCGGCGTGGGCGATCGGGGCGTGGACGACATTGGGCGTGGCGATGATGATCGCGTCGACGTCGGGGTGGGCGATCGCCTGCTCGGGGTCGGAGAAGGTCGTCGACACGCCACTGGCTTGCTTGGCGCGGTCGAGGGTGGCGGGATTGGAATCGCAGAGGGCGACGAGTTTGGCCTGGGGGCAGAGCGCGAGGCCGGGGATGTGGTTGGCGAGGGCGATGCCGCCGCAGCCGATCATGGCGACGCCGATGGGTTTGGGCATGGTCGTGGGGGGAAGAGGGTTGGGTCGCAAGGCGCGAAGAACGCGAAGGGAAGGATGATACAGGGAGTGCGGGGTGGTGGAAGGGGTTTGGTGGGCGAGGGCAACCGTGGGCTGCCGCCCTCGGCTATGATGGGCACGGTGAGATCGGGAACGAAGACTATGGAATCGACGATTTCGTACGCGGCAACGGGCGCGGCGCCCCATGACCTCGCGATCGACCTGCGCGACGTGGCCAAGCGCTATCGCGGGAAGGTCGACGCGCTCAAGGGGATCGAAATGCACGTGCGGCGGGGGGAGATCTTCGGGCTGCTGGGGCCGAACGGGGCGGGCAAGAGCACGCTCGTGAAGATCATGATGACGATCGTGCGGCCGACGCGGGCGCACGGGACCGTGCTGGGGCGGCCGGTCGGGCACAAGGGGACGCTGGCGCGGGTGGGGTATTTGCCGGAGAATCACCGGTTCCCGCGGTACCTGACGGGGCGGCAGATCATCGAGTTTTTCGGGTCGATGTCGGGGGTGGACCGGCCGACCCGGCGGAAGCGGGCGGGCGAACTGATCGACCTCGTCGGAATGGCGGACTCGGCGGATCGGAAGATCTCGACCTACTCGAAGGGCATGGCGCAGCGGATCGGGCTGGCGCAGGCGCTTATCAACGACCCGGCCCTGATCCTGCTGGACGAGCCGACGGACGGCGTGGACCCGGTGGGCCGGCGCGACATCCGCGACGTGCTGAACGTGCTGCGGGGTCAGGGGAAGACGGTGTTCGTGAACAGCCACCTGCTGTCGGAGCTCGAGATGGTGTGCGACCGCGTGGCGATCCTGCTGAGCGGGCGGGTGGCGATGCAGGGGACGATCGCCGACCTGACGAGCCACCAGCAGCGGTACGAGGTGGAGGTGGCGTGGAGCGGGGATCCGCAGGTGGCGCAGCGGATCGCGACGGTGCTCGGGGCGCAGGTGTCCCCGGTGACGATCACGCCAGCGGCGCCGACGAGGGCGGGCTGGGGGCCACCGGCGGTGGGGCGGACGTTCTTGCGCGGGGCACTGGCGGACGGGACGTGGGCGGAGGTGGAGAACGCGACGGTGCGCGTGGGGCTGACGGACCCGGCGGCGCTCCAGCCGATCCTGGACAAGTTGCGGGCGGCGGGGATGACGCTGGCGCGCGTTCAGCTCGTCCGGCCGACGCTCGAGGACCTGTTCATCGAGGCCGTGGCGCAGAACGGGGGTGGGCGGTGATCGTTCGACAGACCTTGGCGCTGTTCCTCGACGCGTACCGCGAGATGAACGCGCGGAAGTTGTTCTGGGTGTCGCTGGTGCTCAGCGGGATCGTGGTGGCGGCGTTCGCGATGGTCGGGCTCAGCGACCGCGGGATCACGCTTTTGTGGTTCGAGTTCCGCAGTAACTTCAATGCCCGGCTGATCAGCCCAGACATGTTTTACAAGTACGTGTACGGCGTATACGGCGTCGGGTGGTGGCTGAACTGGATCGGGGTGGCCCTGGCGCTGGTCACCACGGGCGGGATCTTTCCCGAGTTCATCGCGGGCGGGTCGGTCGATTTGTACCTGTCCAAGCCGGTGTCGCGCGTGCGGCTGTTTTTGACCAAGTACGTCAGCGGGCTGCTGTTCGCGGCGCTGCAGGTCGCGGTGTTCTCGGCGGCGTGCTTCGTGTGCGTGGGGGTGCGGACGGGGTCGTGGGACGTCAAGTTTTTCCTGGCGATCCCGGTGACGGTGCTGGTGTTCAGCTACCTGTCGGCGGTGTGCGTGCTGCTGGGCGTGCTCACGCGGTCGACGGTCGCGGCGACGCTGTTGACGCTGTTGTTTTGGATGCTCGCGTTCGCGATCAGGACGACGGTCGGGGGGCTGACGACGGCCGAGGTGGCGGGGCGGATCGAGCGCCGGGCGTACGAGGCGAAACACGCGAACCTCGACCGGCAGATCGCGACGCTCGAGCAGCGCGTGGCGGCGGGCGAGGCGCCGGCCAAGGCGTCGCTCGAGACGGTGCGGCGGCAGCGGGTCGACTCGGAGGCGCGGCGGGTCGCGAGCGAGCCGGCGCGCGAGAACGTGGACACGGCCGTCGCGGTGTTCCGAGCGATTTACGCCGGGCTGCCCAAGCCGGCCGACACGGGCGGGCTGCTCGTGCGGTGGATGAACGTCGACACGACGAGCGTGGACGAGGAGCAGTTGCGGAAGATCGACGAGCGCAACGCCGCCGCCGCCGCCGCCCGCGACTCGATGATGTTGGGCGGCCTGCGCGACCGGACGGACGTCGGGCTGCGCGACTCGGAGGTGCTCCGCGAGGCGACCCGGGTGATGCGCGGGAATTCGACCGGGTGGGTGATCGGGACGTCGCTCGTGTTCGAGGCGGTGGTGCTGGGGCTCGCGTGCTGGGTGTTTTGTCGACGGGATTACTGAGTTGGAACGGTCCAGGAGGCGAGGCTCTGTCCGAGCCGTTTTCCGAGGTGCGCGGGGTGCCCCCGCGGCTCGGACGGAGCCTCGCCCTCCCGGAGGCGATTGCGCGTCGGCAACGCGTTACGTCGCAGCTGACTAATTCACTTTGCCCCGCGCGTGCGCGGCGCATACCATCCCGCAACTCTATGAAGACCGGCATCATCATCGTCGACCACGGCTCGCGGCGGACCGAATCCAACCGGATGCTGGAGGAGGTCGCGGCGCTGTTCGGCGAGCGGTTCCGGCAGTCGTTCGAGGTCGTCGAGCCGGCCCACATGGAGTTGTGCGAGCCGTCGATCGCGACCGCGTACGCGCGGTGCGTGGCGCGCGGGGCGACGAACGTCGTCGTCTGCCCGTTCTTCCTGGGCCCCGGCAAGCACTGGACGACGGACATCCCGCGGCTGACGGCCGAGGCGGCCGAGGCGTACCCGGGCACGCGCTACCACGTCACGATGCCGCTGGGGATTGACGAGCTGATCCTCGAACTGCTCAATAAGCGGGCGTCGCACTGCGTGGGGAACGGGCTGCTGTGCGACGGGTGCCGGGGGAGCATCCGGAGCGGCGAGCCGGGCGTGGTCGTCCCCAAGCCCGAGCACCACGCGGCGCCGGCGGTCGCGCAAGTGCAGTGTTCGTCGTGCCCGTTCGAGGTGCGCGGGAACGCGGTGGTGGACAAGCGGAAGGTCGGGGTGTGACGAGGGGAGGTCCGGTGACCCCGCGCGTGCTGTCCGTGATCACCCTGCTGCTCGGCGCGGTCGCGCTCGGGCTCGTCGTCATTCCGGCGATCGCGTACGACCAGCCATTCCCCTGGCAGCGCAAGGATCGGCAGCGTGGCGCCGAAGTCGCTCCGACCACGCGCAAGGGCGGGCTCACCGTGACTATCAAGGGCGTCGACCTGACGATCGGCGGCAAGCGGACGCCCGTCGAGCAACCCAAGCCGGCCGAGCCCGAGCCGGTCAACCCGACCAAGCCGTTCACGCTCGCGGCGGCGGGGCTGGCGGTCGGGGGCATGGTCACGGGGGCGCTGTCGTGGCGGCACCGGCGCGGGCGGCCTCTCGCGCTGGTCGGGATGGCGCTCGGCGTCGCGGCGCTCACGTGGCAATACATCGCGTTCGGCCTGGCCGTGGGCGCGGCGATCGCGATCATCCTGATCATCCTGTCCGCCCTCTCCTCCTGATCACATCTCCCCCTTGATCGTGCTCGGGCTGACGTCCTTGACCGGAGGGGCCGCGAAGTGGAGGGCCGACGATTCCATGGCCGGGACGTGCGCCCGACCCACGCCCGCCGCGATGAGCTTGGCGGCGAACGTCTCGGACTGCGGCTCCTCGCCGTGGACGACGTAGGCCGTGGTCTGGGGGTTGAGGGTGGGCTTGAGGAAGCGGAGCATCTCCTCGGAGTCCGCGTGGGCGGACAGGCCGTGGACCGTGCGGGTCTGGCAGCGGACGTCGTACCAGCGGTCGAGGATGCGGACGCGCTTCTGGCCTTCCTGGAGTCGCCGGCCGAGCGTGCCGTGGGGGATGAAGCCGGTGAACAGGACCAGGTCCTTCTCGCGCTCGACGCTGAGCTTGAGGTGGTGGAGGATGCGGCCGAACTCGCACGTCGGGCTCGACGCGATGATCACGCACGGGCCGGCCGTGTGGTTGATCTTGCGGCTGTCGTCGCCGGTGACGGCGAACGTGACGCCGGTCGCGTCGAACAGTTCGCGGCCGCCGGCCATCGCGGTCGTCTGCTCGTCGTACTCGCCGGGGTGGTCGTCGTGCACGTGCGTGACCTGCACGCCCATCGGGCTGTCGACGAAGATCGGGATCCGCGGCATCGATTTGTCGGCGATGAACTTCTGGAGGTACCAGAGGATCGTCTGCGTCCGGCCGACGGCGAACGCGGGGACGAGCAGGCGGCTGCGGTTGGCGATCGCGTAGTTGACCGCGTCGAGGATGTCGGGGCCGACCTGTGAGATCGGGGCGTGGCGGGCGTTGCCGTAGGTCGACTCGGTGATCAGCACGTCGACCGGTCCGGGCAGCGGGTGCGGGTCGCGGAGGATGGGCGTATCGTACCGGCCGATGTCGGCGGTGAAGCAGAGCTTCCGGGCCGCGCCGCCCTCGCTCCACTCCAGCACAATGTAGGCGGAGCCGAGGATGTGGCCGGCGTCGTAGAACGTGAACGCGACCCCCCTGCCCAGGTCGTGGCGCTGGCCGTACGGGACGTGCTTGAACAGGCGGAGCAGCGGCGGGATGTCGGCGGCGGTGTAGAGCGCCGTGACCGGCTCGTCGCCCGGCGCCCGGCCGCGGCGGTTCAGGTACTCGGCGTTCTCCTGCTGGATCTCGGCGGAGTCGGTCAGCACGATCCGGGCGACCCCGTGCGTGGCGGGCGTGCAATAGATCGGGCCCTGGTACCCGGCGCGGAGGAGGACGGGGAGCTTGCCGCAGTGGTCGAGGTGGCCGTGCGACAGGATCACCGCGTCGAACCGTGCCGGGTCATACGGGAGCCAGCCGTTCAGGCGGGCGGCGGTCTCGCGGTGCCCCTGGTACATGCCGCAGTCGAGCAGGATGCGGAGCCCGTTGACCTCGATCAGGTGACACGACCCGGTGACGGTACGGTCGGCGCCGCAGAATTGGATTCGCATATGAAGGTCAATTGTCCATTGTCCGTGGTCAATTGTCAGGGGGTGAAGCGCGCCGCTGCCGCCGCGCGAGCACTTTCCAAAGCCCCCGCCCGTACTGAGCGGTCGCACCGAAGGTGCACGTGAGCGCTCGACAACGACATTCACGGCGCGGATCACCTCACCGCGCGACTGGCGCCGCGATGACGGCGCCGACCGCGGCGAGCAACTCCGGCGTCTCGACCGGCTTGGGCAGATGGAGTTGGAACCCGGCGAGCAGGGCGCGGGTACGGTCCTCGGTGCGGGCGAAGGCGGTCAGGGCGATCGCCGGGATGCGGGCGTTCCCGTGGGCGTCGCCGGTCGTCGCGCGGAGCCGCTGGACGAGCTCGTACCCGTCGAGGTCGGGCATGCCGATGTCGCTGACGAGCAGGTCGAACGGCCGCGCCCCGAGCAGCGCGAGGGCGGCGTGAGCGGACGGCACGGCGACGACCGCCGCGCCGCGCGCGGTCAGCACGTGGACGACCAGGTGGCGGGCGTCGGGCTCGTCGTCGACGACCAGCACGCGCAGGCCGGCGAGGCGGGCGGCCGGCTCGGGCCCGGGCGCGGGCGCCGAAACGGCGGCGGCGGCGGCGGCGGGCTCCGCGGCGGGCGGGCGGCCGAGGTACGGCGGCAGGCGGACGACGAACGTCGAACCCCGGTCCGCCCCGCCGCTCTGTGCGCCGATCGTGCCGCCGTGCATCTCGACGAGTTGTTTGACGATCGACAGCCCGAGCCCGAGCCCGCCGTGGCGGCGCGTCGTCGACGCGTCGGCCTGCCGGAACCGGTCGAACACGTGGGGCAGGAAGGCGGAGTCGATCCCGCTACCGGTGTCGGCGACGGTGACGACCGCGTCGCCGTCCGCCCCGACCGCGACGGCCGCCGTCACGGTCCCGTCGCGGGGCGTGAACTTGACCGCGTTGGCGAGCAGGTTCCACAGGACCTGCTGCAGCCGCGCCGGGTCGCCCCAGACGCTGACGCGGTCGGTGTAGGCGTCCGGGACGTCGGCCACCAGGCGGACGCCCTTGGCGTCGGCGGTCGGGGTCACCGTATCCACCGCCGCGCGCACGACGTCGCGCAAATCGACCGGCCGGGCCTCGAGCCGGACCTTGCCCGCGACGATCCGGCTCATGTCCAGCAGGTCCTCGATGATCTGCGCCTGCGCCCGGGCGTTCCGCTCGATCACGCCCAGCCCGTGCGCCAGCTCTTCCGGGTTGCCCGCAGCACCCCCCGCGAGCAGCAGCTGGGCGTACCCGAGGATGGCGCTGAGGGGGGTGCGCAGCTCGTGGGACAGGGTGGCGAGGAACTCGTCCTTGGTGCGCCCGGCGGCCTCGGCCTGGGCGAGGGCGCGCTCGGCCAACGCGCGGGCGGCGCGTTCGCTCTCGAGCAGGCGGTCGCGCTCGTGCTCGGCGCGCTTGCGCGCCGTGACGTCGGACGTGGCCCCGAGCATCCGCACCGGCCGGCCCGCGGCGTCGCGCGTCACCCGGCCCTGGGTGGCGAGCCAGTGGACCTCGCCGGTCTTGCCGTGGATGATCCGGAACTCGACGGCGTACGGCTCGCCGGTCGCCAGCGCCTGTTCGATCGCCGCCCCGACGCGGTCGCGGTCGTCGGGGTGGACGAGCTGCGCGAAGAACTCGACCGTGCCCGGGAACGCGTCGCGGTCGACGCCGTGGAAGTCGTAGAGGATGTCCGACCACGTGACCCGGCCGGTCGCGACGTCCCAGTCCCACGTGCCGGTGTTGCCGGCGAGCAGGCCGAGGCGCAGGCGCTCCTCGGCGTCGCGGAGGAGTTGGTCGGCGCGATGGCGCGCGGTCGCGTCGGCGAGCACGCCCGCCATTCCGGTGATCGCGCCGGCGGCGTCGTACGCGGCCCGGCCGCGGGCCACGATCCAACGGTCCGCGCCGCCGGACCCGGTGCCGAGAACGCGGTACTCGACCTCGTAATCGTCGCCCCGCGCCGTGGCGGCGTTCACGGCGGCGCGGGCCCGGGCGTGGTCCTCGGGGTCGACGCGTTGGCTAAGCTGTTCGCGGGTCAGGTGCGTACCGGGGGGCGCACCGAGGAACTCGGCCGCCCGCGGCGAGAGCGTGACGAGGTCGGTCGCCGCGTCCCAGGACCAGTCGCCCAGGCCGGCGGCGTCGAGGACGAACGTGAGGCGGTCGAGGGCGGCCCGGACCTGTTCTTGCGCCTGCCGCTGCTCGGTCACGTCCTGCTCGACGATGATCACCTGCTCGACCCGCCCGGCCGCGTCCTTGACCGGGTAGACCAGCGCCCCGAGCCACATGACCTGCCCGGTCTTGCCCCCGCCGGGCGCGACGTACCGGAACGGCGGGATCACGGTCGGCTCGACGCGGAACCCGCGCTCGATCTGCGGCATCAGCCCGTGCGCCTGGATCTGCGGGTCGGCGAAGACGTTGTACCAGACGGTCTGCTCGATCGTCGCGTCGAACATCCGGAGCCAGGCCGGGTTGGCGTGGGCGATGCGCCCGTCCGGGGAGGCGATGATCGTCGGGAGCGGCGACTGCTCGATGAACCGCTTGAACTGGTCTTCCGACCGGCGGACGGCGTCCTGGAGGGCGCGGTGGGGCGAGAGGTCGAGGACGAACCCGACGCCGGTCCCCTCCGGCCCGCCGTCGCGCGCCGGCGCGGTGCCGACGAGCACGGCGACGCGCGACCCGTCCTTGCGGACGTATTCCGTCTCGTACGGGGCGTGGCGGCCGGTGCGCTGGATCTCGTCGATCACGCCGGCGACCTTGGCGGCCTGGTCCGGCGGGATTAGCGCGCGCCAGTCGAACCGCCCCGCCGCCACGTCGTCGCGCGCGTACCCGGTAATGCGCAGGAACTCGTCGTTCGCGTCGAGCACCCGTCCCGAGAGGTCGGCGACGACGATCCCGCAGATCGGCGAGTCGATCAGGGCGCGCTCCGCCAGCCCGCGCGCCGCGGGAGTCTCGCCCTCTGTCCTCCGAACGCCGTCGCTCATCACGCTCCCGGGGCAGGTCGGGCGAATCTAGCAGACGCAAGGCGGATTGAGAATCCCGGGGGAGCCCCGGGGGCGCGCCGCCGCGCGTGCCGAGGCGTGCTCGCCCGGTTCTCGGTTCTCCGAAGGCCGATCGGGCGCGTCGGAGTGGTTGCCTCGCTTCGGCTCCGCCCGTATCCTGCCGGGCCGATCAACGATCGCGCTCTCACCCCACATTCCGACGCACCCCAAACGCCCATGAAGATCCACGAATACCAAGCCCGTAAGCTGTTGTCCGACGCCGGCATCCCGGTCCCCCCCGCCGAGGTCGCGATGACCCCCGACGAGGCGGCCGACGCGTTCAAGAAGTTCGGCGGGCAGTACTGCATGGTCAAAGCCCAGGTGTACGCGGGCGGGCGCGGCAAGGCCGGGTTCGTGAAGAAGGTGACGACCGCCGACGAGGCCCGGGCCGCGGCCAAGTTCATGCTGACGACGAAGATGGTCTCCCCGCAGACCGGGCCGGAAGGCATGCCGGTTTCGGTGCTGCTCGTGGCGCCGGGCGTCGACATCGCGACCCGCCCCGGCCGCGTCGACGACAAGGGTCAGCCCGCGGGCGACGAGTACTACCTCGGCCTGACGATCGACCGGGCGCGGAACACGGTCACGCTGATCGCGTCGGCCGAGGGCGGCATGGAGATCGAGGAGGTCGCCGCCAAGCACCCCGAGAAGATCCTCAAGATCCCGCTGCACCCGACACTCGGCCTGCAGGCGTTCCAGGCGCGCGACGTCGCGTTCCAGCTCGGGTTCAAGGACAAGATGGCCACGCAGGTCACGAACCTGATGCTCACGCTCGCCCGGATCTTCAAGGAGAACGACGCCGACCTGGCCGAGATCAACCCGCTGGTCATCACGACCGAGGGCAAGCTGACCGTGCTCGACGCCAAGATCAGCTTCGACGACAACGCGCTCTTCCGCCACAAGGACATCGAGGTGCTCGCCGACGAGTCGCAGGAGCGCCCGCTCGACGTGCGGGCGAAGAAGGCGAACCTGAACTACATCAACCTCGACGGCAACATCGGGTGCCTCGTCAACGGCGCCGGGCTGGCGATGGCCACGATGGACATCATCAAGCTGCACGGCGGGGAGCCGGCGAACTTCTTGGACGTCGGCGGCGGCGTGACCGCCCAGGGCGCGACCGAGGCCTTTCGCATCATCCTGGCCGACCCCAACGTCAAGGGCATCCTGGTCAACATCTTCGGCGGGATCGCCAAGTGCGACTTGATCGCCCAGGCGCTGGTCGACGCGGGCCGGGAGATCGGCTTCAAGGTCCCGGTCGTCGTGCGGCTCGAGGGGACGAACTCGAAGGAGGCGCGCGTCATCCTGGACGCGGCCAAGCCGACGATGCCGACGCTGATCTCGGCGACCGACCTGACGGACGCGGCGGACAAGGTCGTTAAGGCCGTGAAGGCGGCGTAGGCGATCGGTGGGCAGTGCCCACCCTACGAGCAAATGAAACCGGCGCGGGCGATCTTGCGATCACCCGCGCCGGTTCTCGTATCTCCTCTCCGGAAGACACCAAATCGATTCGTGCATCAGACAGAGCCGCTGAAGCGGCCCCGCCTGGCCGTGGTTTACTTGAACGACGCCCCGACCGGCTCGCCACCCGCCGTGCCGCCGCTCGCGCCGGTCGTGCTCGTCACGCTGCCCGGGCCTGACGTCGCCTGGCCTTCGAGCTTGGACTGGTTCGCCAGCGCCCGCGCCGCGGGCGTGCGCGTGGCCGGGTTGTCGCCGTACGCGACCTTGATCTGCCCGTCCTCCAGGCCCTTGTCCTTGAGGAAGGTGACGACGGCCGCCTTGCGGTCCGCCGAGGTCGGGCCCTTCTCGTCCACGCTCAGGTAGACCAGCACCGGGCCCGGCGCGTCGTCGTCCTTAAGCATCAGCGCCAGCTTGTCCTCGCCCAGCGAGTTCAGGGCCGGGCCGTCGAAGTGGAGGCCGTACAGCATCGCGTCGTACCGGGCGCCGGCGGCCGCCTGCAGCTCGGCGATCTGCGTGATCTTGGCCTGCTGTTTGTCGTTGGGGAAGAAGTCGACCAGCGTCGGGTCCAACTGCTCGGAGTTGTAATTGCACCCGCCAAGGAACAGGGCGGCGGCGAACGCGGCGGCGGGCAGGAAGTTCTTCATGGCAATCCTCAGAAGTCAGAAGTCAGAAGTCAGAAGTCGGGAGTCGGGAGTCGGAAGTCGGAAGTCGGAGCACACAATTCGGACTTAGTCGCCGTTGAACATCGGCGACCGCATCAGGCCGATCACCGTCGGGCCCGCGAGCACGATGAACGTCGCCGGGAAGATGAACAGGACGAGCGGGAAGCTCATCTTGACGCTCGCCTTGGCGGCCATTTCCTCGGCCTTCATCTGGCGGGTGTTGCGGAGCGAGTCGCCGTGCACGCGGAGCGCGTTGGCGATGCTCGTCCCGAACCGCTCGGCCTGGACGAGCATCGACGCGAGCGACTGCAGGGCGACGTTGCCCGTGCGGATGCCGAGGTTGCGGAGCGACTCGCCCCGGCTCACGCCCAGCCGCGTCTCGGCGTGGCTGATCTCCAGTTCGCGGGCGAGCTTGGGGTGGGCGATCGACAGCTCGGCCCCGACCCGCTGCATCGCCGCGTCCACCGCCAGCCCGGCCTCGATGCACACGACCATCAGGTCCAGCGCGTCGGGCAGCGCGTAGTCGAGCGCCCGCTGCTGCCGCTTGATCGCCATCTTGAGCCACATCGACGGGCCCATGTACCCGACCAGCCCGCCGAGCGAGAGGCCGAGCATCAGGTTGTCCGCCACCATCCCGACCGCGTACCCGCCGATGACGCCGACCGCCAGGAAGATCACCTTCATCCCGGTGACGGTGCGGATCGCGGCTGGGGAGTAGATGCCGGCCGCGCTCAGCTTGCGGCGGAGCGCCGACATCTTCTCTCGCGTCTCGGGCATGAACGGCTTGGCCGCCGCGGTGCCGATCTTCTGGAAGATCTCCTTCGCCCGGCCCGCGCCGGTTTCCGCCTTGACCGCCTCGACCTCCGACGGCCGGTTGGACAGGCGCTGGCGCAGCTTCCCGTCGCCCTTGCCGAAGGCGATCTTGGCGACGAAGAACGCCCCCAGGGCGACCGCCCCGACGACGCACGCGAGGAATAGTGTTTGTTCGTCGAGCATGAGAAGTCAGCAGTCAGAAGTCAGAAGTCGGAAGTCGGAAGTCGGAAGTCAGACGCGTACCGTCGTGATCTTCCGGATCGCGAACAACCCGAGCAGCACCAGGCCGCCCGCCACGCACAGGAGCATGATCCCGGTCGGGTCCTCGAGCAGGTTCTTCTTGTAGTCCGGGTTCATCGACGCGGCGATGAAGAACATGAGGATCGGGAACGCGACGAGGATGTACCCGGTGAATCGGCCTTCCGCGGTCTTGGCTTTGACGTATTGCTGCAGGCGCGTCCGCTGCCGGATCATGCCCGAGATGTTCCCGAGCACCTGCGAGAGGTCGCCGCCCGTCTGCCGCTGGATCAGCACGGCCGTCACGAAGAACGCGAAGTCGGTCGAGTCGATCCGGCGGGCCATCTCGCGCATCGCGAACTCGAGGGGCGTGCCGAGCGAGTGCTGGTCGTAGCAGGTCTTGAATTCGCTGGCGAGCGGCTGGGGGAGTTCCTCGCCCATCATCGCCAGGCCGGTCGAGAGCGAGTGCCCCGACCGCAGGATCCGCTGGAGGAAGTCCAGGGCCTCGGGCAGTTGGTCGCAGAGCATCTTCTGCCGCTTGCTGCGCTTGCGGCCGACCGCGAGCGTCGGCAAGTACCCGCCCGCCAGGCCCGCCAGTCCGAGCCCGGCCGAGTCGAGGACGACCGTCATCACCATCACCCCGCCGACCGCCAGCCCCGCCGAGATCGCCAGGAACTTGACGACCGACGCGTTCGGGTTGGCGTGCACCAGCCACCGGTGCAAGCCGCGGACGAACTTGATCCGGGCCAGCGCCGGCGGGAGGCCGGCGTCGTCCGCCTCGATCACGATCGACGCGGCCGGGTTGGCCATGCCCGTCGACCCGCTCGTGCCCGACAGGCGCTGCGACAGCTTCCGCCGGTCGCCCTTGACGAGGTTGACGACCACGAGCGTGATCATCCACGCGCCGATCGCCACGCACCCGGCGACGAGAATGGGGAACAGGGATTCCGATTCCATGGGCGTTTACCGCGGGTTGGTCGTTCGTTCGTTCGAGGTCGTTCGGGCCGGGGCGTTTTAAACGTCGATCGTGCGCCGGAGGAACAGGTCCCCGGGGAGCGCGATCCCGCGGGCGACGATGCGGTCCAAACACTTGGGCCGAATGCCGGTCACGGTGAAGTGGCCCTTGGCCATGCCGTTCTCGTCCATGCCGGTCTGCTCGTACGTGAAGATGTCCTGGAGCTGGACCTGCTCGCCTTCCATGCCGGTGATCTCGGTCACGCGAGTCACCTTCCGCTTGCCGCCGGTCAGGCGATTCGCCTGAACGATGATGTTGATCGCGCTGCAGATCTGCTGTCGGAGCGCCCGCATCGGGATGTCGAACCCCGACATCGACACCATGACCTCGAGCCGGGCCATCGCGTCGCGCGGGCTGTTCGCGTGGACGGTCGTCATCGACCCCTCGTGGCCGGTGTTCATGGCCTGGAGCATGTCGAGCGTCTCCCCGGCCCGGCACTCGCCGATGATCACGCGGTCCGGCCGCATGCGCAGGCAGTTCTTCACCAGGTCGCGCTGGGCGACCTCGCCCTTGCCCTCGATGTTGGCCGGGCGCGTCTCCAGGCGGACCACGTGCGGCTGCTGGAGCTGCAGTTCGGCCGCGTCCTCGATCGTGATCACGCGCTCGTCGGCCGGGATGAACTTCGACAAACAGTTGAGCAGGGTCGTCTTACCCGAGCCCGTGCCGCCGGAAATGATCACGTTGCACCGGGCCTGCACGGCCGCGGCGAGGAAGTCCATCACGGCGGGCGGGAAGGCGCCGGCGCGGATCAGGTCTTCGAGCTGGAGCGGCTTGGACCCGAACCGCCGGATGCTCATCGCCGGGCCGTCGAGCGCCAGCGGCGGGATGATCGCGTTCACGCGGCTGCCGTCGGCCAGGCGGGCGTCGGCCATCGGGCTGACCTCGTCGATCCGGCGGCCCACGATCGCCACGATCCGGTCGATGATCTGCCGCAAGTGCTGGTTGTCGCGGAACCGGATGTCCGAGAGCTCGATCCGGCCCCTGCGCTCGACGTAGATCCGGTCCCACCGGTTCACCAGGATGTCGCTGATCGTCGGGTCCTTCAGGAGCGTCTCGAGCGGGCCGAGGCCGAACGTCTCGTCCATCACCTCGTCCATGAGGCGTTCCTGGTCGGCCGTGTTGAGCAGGCCCTTCTCGGACTGGCACAGCTCGCGGATCAGCGCGCGGACCTCGAGGCGGACGGTCTCCGGCGGCAGCGCCTTGAGGTTGGTCACGTCCAGCCGGTCCACCAGCTGCTGGTGGATGCGCACCTTCATCTTCTCGAGGTAGATCTCGCGCTCGCCCCGCGGGGCGGACACGGACGTGACCGAGACCGCGGGCGCCGGGCGCGGTGCGGAGATCGTGGCGGCCGCCAGGCCGAGCGAGGTCGCCGCCGCCGCCGGGGCCGGCGTGGCGCCGGTGCCCAGGCCGAGCCCGCCCGCGGGGGCCGGGGCGACCGGAGGGGGGGTCGCGACCGCTGCGTTGCCGTTGTTTCGAGAAAACAGTCCCATGGGCTCGGTCCCTTGCCGTCTGAGAAAAGGTCGTCGGTCGTCGTCGTCGTCGTCGTGGCCCGCGCCGGGTCCGTTACGCCGCCATGGCCGAGGCCTTGGCGTGCAGCAGTTGGGCCAGCCCGGACAGGCTCGTCGCGATCTCGGTCCGCGGGGCCCGCGTGACGATCGGTTCGCCGAAGTTGATCGCGTCGATCGCCGTCTTGAAGTCGTTCGGCACCATCCACGAGATCTTCAGGCCCAGCGCCCGCTCGACCTCGTCGGGGTCGATGTCGCACCCCTTCTTCACGTACCGGTTCACCACCAGCTTCATCTTGCTCGACTCGATCCCCATCCGCCGCAGGCACCCGACGAACCGTTCGGCGTTCTTCGCGGACGGGACGTTGAGCTGCATCACGATTACGTTCACGTCGGCGGCGGCGATCGCGGCGTTGTAGACCGGGTCGATGCTCATGACCGAGTCCATCACGACGAAGTCGAACATCCGACCGATCGTCCCCATCAGCCGCTTGAACCCCGCCGGGCTGACCCGCTGCGTGTCCTCCGGCAGGTCGGGCCGGGCGAGCACCGAGAGCTCGCTCTTCGCGTGCCGGGCCAGCGCGTTGTCCAGCAGTTGCATGTCCAGCCCGGACGTCAGGTCCATCACGTCGGCGATCGTGTACCGCGGGCGGAGGTCGAAGTAGCTCGCCACGCCCCCGCGGATCAAATCGCCGTCGAGGATCGCCGTCTTCCCGACCTTGGTCAGCGCCGCCGCCACGTTGCACGCGATCGTCGTCGACCCGCACCCGCCGACCGTCGGGATCACGTGCACGACCTTGGCCTTCCGGCCCATGCCGTTCCCGCCCGCCACCCGCTCGATCGCGGCGGCGAACTTCTCGACGTTCAGCGGGATCGGGATGAACTCCTTGATCCCGAGGTGCATGGCCTCCATCAGCAGGTGCGCGTCCATCATGTGGGACATCGCGAAGAAGCTGATCGTCGGGAACTGCCGCGGGAGGTGGCCGACCTTCTTCAGTGCGTCGTGCGCGCCCGGGTCGAGGTTGATCACCACGAGCTGCGGCGCGTCGCCCGCCTGCAACAGCTTGGGGAGCGTGTCCGCGCTGCCCAGGCGGGCCGCCACGTGCACCCCGTGCTGCGTCAGGAACGCGCTCATCTCGTCGCGGTTACCCGCGTCGGCGTCGACCACAATGGCGTTGAGCTGAACAAACATTCTCGGTCCTCTATCCCCCGACGAGTCGTCGAATTGACCTAACCGTCTGGGAGGTTTATCGGGTACGTCCGGCGGGCGGTTTAGAGCCCATCCGTCGCGAGCTTGCGGTTATTCCTCGCTCTTGACCGGCGTGTACCCGTACTGGCCGCGGAACAGCGGGGCCTTCCCGTCCGCCCGGGGCGCCGTCGGGGCACGCCGCGGGTCGCCCGCCACGCCGCCCAGGTCGCGGTTCCAGAACAGATCGGCCTCGCTCGGGTCGCGCCACTTCTCGCCCGGCAGCACCGGCACCTGGGCCGGGTTCAGCGCCTCGACGATCCGCGGCGTGACGATCACCACCAGCTCGGTCTCCTTCCGCTGGTACCGCACGCTCCGGAACAGCGCCCCGACGACCGGCAGGTCGCCCAGCACCGGCGTCACGTCCTTGGTCGTCGACACGTTGTTGTTCAGCAGCCCCGCCAGCGCGAGCGTCTGACCCTCGCCCAGCTCGACGACCGTCGACAGCTTCCGCTGCGTCACGCCCGGGATCACGAACCCGCCGAACCGCACGGCCGTCGTGAAGTCGAGGTCCGACACTTCCGGGGCGACCTTCAGGCGGATCCGACCGTCGCCCAGCACGAGCGGGGTGAAGTTCAGCTTGACGCCGTACGACCGGTATTCGATGGTGATTGCCGTGCCCCCCTGCCCGCCCCCGCCCTGGGTGACGGGGATCGGGAACTCGCCGCCGGCGAGGAAGCTCGCCTCCTGGCCCGAGATCGCGACCAGGTTCGGCTCGGCCAGGACGCGGAGCAGGTTGTTCTGCCGGAGTGCCGTGATGTAGTAGTTGAACGCGCTCTGCCCGAGCAGGCCGCGGCCGAACAGCGTGACGGCGGCGGACGGGCCGGGGACGCCCAGGGCCGGGCCGTCGGCCACCCCGAGCGGGCTGACCTGGCCGATGTTGCTCCCCGCGAACGCCCCGCCGTCGGTGAACCCGAAGTTCACGCCCAGCTGGTTCGTCGCCGACCGCGACACCTCGGCGAACCGCACCTGCAGCATGACCTGCTGCCCGCCCGACACCTCGAGGAAGTTCAGCACCTTCGGGGCGAACGGGGCGGCGAGCTGGGCGGCCTGGTCGGCCACGATCAGGTTCGGCACCGACCCGCGGAGCACGAGCTGCCCGCCGGTCAGCGTCGCGTCGATCTTCGACCCGGGGAACATCTCCTTCAGCTGCTTCTTCAGCGCCTCGATGTCGACCCCGACCGCGACGTCCACGACCTGCGAGCGGTCGATGTCGTCCCACAGGATCAGCTGGGTCGTCCCGGTCTTCTTGGCGGTGACCAAGACGTTATTGGGGCCGATCGGGTTGACGTCGGCGATCTCCGGCGACCCCACGCTCACCCGCTTGTACGGGGCCCGGGTCACCAGGACCGTGCTCTTGTTCATGACCAGCGACAGCCGGCCACCCTCCAGGCCGTCCGTCACCAGGATCGTCTTCTCGCCCGGCGCCGGGGGGGCGACCGAGAGCGCGACCGGGCGCGCGTCGGCGGCCATGACCGCGATCGACACCGCCAGTGCGACACCGACCGCGCCCAGGCTCAGGGCGGCGTTTCGGTACCGCCGCCGGCCCGCCGCCGCCGCCTTGCCCGCACGCGCCAACTTGTTCTGCTTCGTCTCAGCAACCATGACTCGACCTCTGTAAGGAGAGACCCGCCCGATTTCCGCTCGCGACCCACTTTGACTAATTTCGTGTTCTGGTGTTCGACCGTGGGCTTCCGCCCTCGGCTATGAAGCACTGCTCGGTGTTACTTCGACCCGGGGACCACCGCGTCCATCTTGTCGGACCCGCTGGTCATCGGGATCCCGGGAGCACCGGTCGTCGACGACGACACCGGGAACCGCACGTTGCTCGTCGCCCCGCCGCGGATGACCTCGACCGACCGGAACTCCGGCGCCGGCGGGGACACGCTCACCGGCACCTCGGCCTGCGGCTGTCCCTTGGCCGACGGCTTGGTCGTCGGGTTCCCGAACATCTTGAGGAACGACTGGGCCGCGGCGTCGGGGCCGTCCCCGTCGACGGCCGTCCCGCGGAGCGTGGCGACCGTCACGCCCTTCCCGCCCGTCTTCAGCTCGTCGAGGGTGTTCCGCAGTACCAGGCGGGGCTGGCCCATCCGCGACGCCAAGTCGAGCACCTCGGTCTGCTCCTGGGTCGCCAGCACCGTCACGCTCCGGGCGAGTTGCTCGGGCTCCGGGCCGGTCGTCGTCGTCCGCCGGCCGACCGCGATGATCTTCAGGTTCTCGACGATCGTCTTGGCCATCATGGCGTCGGCGTCCTGCTCCTTCATGCGGAGCGTCTGGACGACGTCGACCCGGCACCCCGGGGCGAGCAGGCCGGCGACGCCGTTCACTTCATTGACCTCGAGCGTGACGGCCCGCATCCCCTTGGGGATCATCGCCTGGGCGCCGCCGGTCGCCCCGCGGGCCGCCAGCAGCGAGTCCAGCACCGCCTGGCCCTTGACCAGCGGGGCCGTCACCACGCGCCCCACGACGTCGGACGGGGACGCGAACGTCCCGAGCGGGCCGCCCTCGGCGGGGACGGTGCCGGTCGTCAGGTCGGCGTCCTGGAGGACGGCTCCCGGGGCGAGGTCGACTTTGGCGACGACGACCTTGGCCACCTTCAGGCTCGGGCCTGTCTCGGTCTTGCCCTTGGCGATCATGTCCTTGCCCAGTTTGGCAGCGACCACGGCCAGGACGATGGCCACCACCAACGGGATCACGGTCTTCATGTTCATGTTCGCTCCCGCACTGACGCGTCTCGCGTCTCTGACTCGCACGTTCGGCGCGTGCCGCCCGGATCACACCGGGGTCACGCCGGGCCGTCGCGCGATGTACGCGCCGACCTGCCCGCAGGCTTCTTCTCCTCTCCTGTCGTCCGGTCGGGCGGTGCGGTTTAGGCGGCCTTTGACATTCCGCACGAGATTCCGCACAAATCCGGCGGGGGTGGCATGTGCGGGTGGGCGCGCGCAACGAAGAACCCACGGGAGTTCCGTGGGTTCTCTTCCGTGGGTTCTCTTCGTCCGAATTCGACTGTGAGCAGAGCCGCTGAAGCGGCCCCGCCGGCGCGCCGGGGTTAGCCTTCTTTGCGCATAACGGTATTGCCCCGGACGAGCTTGGCCGTGTTGATGCCGCCGAGGGCGGTCGGGAGCGGGTGGACGCCGACCGAGCCCCAGGTGAGTTGGACGTTGACCTTGATCGCCGTGCCGGCCGTCGCGGTCGTGACGTTGATCGCGTTGTTGCTCGTGTCGGTGATCGTGACCGTATAGCCGGTGCTTTGGAGGCCGGCGGCGGACATGACGTTCTGCACGGCGGTCGTGACGTCGCCGGCCGTGGCGGACGGGACGATGGCGGCGCGGGCGCCCTCGCGGGCGGCCGACTGCACGTTGTGCTTGACGTAGAAGTAGTACCCGTACTCGACGGTGCCGAACGCGAGGTAGAGCAGGACGGGCAGGACGAGGGCCATGTCGAGCACGGCCGCGCCGGACCGGCGCCCGCGCGCCCGGACGTTCGTCGCCAGGGTCGTTTTCCGGATTGGGTGGCTCATAACGGTTACCTCCAGGCACCCAGGAACAGGATCAGCACGGTGCCGACGAGCGCCGGCACGGCGAACGGGACGGGCTTTCGGCCCAGCGCGTCGGCACACCCGGGGGCGTCCGACAGGCCCAGGCCGTCCGGGCAGGTGACGTCGCGCGTGACGGCGGCCCGGGCGGCCAACGCCGCGCTCCCGCGGACGAGCTCGCCCAGGCGCCCGGTCACGGCCGCCTGCACGATCGCCAGGACCATCCCGACGACCGCGGCGGCGGCGAAGATCAGCAGCACTCTCGGCCCGCCGACCCAGGCGCCGATCGCCATCATCAGTTTCACGTCGCCCCCGCCCATGGCGCCGATCGCCATCATGGCGAACGCGAGGCCGAACCCGACGCCGGCCCCGACCCACGCCTGCGCGCCGGACACGGGGACGTACCCCAGGCCGGCGGCGAACAGTCCGGCCACGGCGAGGGGTAGGGTGAGCCAGTTCGGGATCCGCCGGGCGCGCACGTCGACCGCGGCCGCCCAGACTAGGGCGACCGCCAGCGGGACGAACGTGAGTAGCTCGCGGGTGTGGGTCATCTGCTCAGCGGCCGTCCGGCGTGCCGGTCGGGCGTACGACTAGATGCTCGAGTTGACGCTGGTCCACCGCGCCAGGACCTTGGTCCCGACCGTGCCGATGATCGTGATCGCGACGACGACGATCAGCCCGAGGATCAGGGCGTACTCCAGGACTTCGCCCCCGCGCTCGTCCCGGGCGACGCGGGCGGACCGACGGCGAATTCCACCGATCACGTACTTGAGTGAGTTCAGCATTGCGCAATGCCCTCTCGGTCTTCCGATTCTCCCGTCCCGCGCGTGCGCCGGCCGGAAAGCCGACCGCCGCCGGGCGGGGGCGCAAACCGTCGGGCCCGTCCGGGCGAGGACGTGCGTCCTGCCCGGCCGGGCCCCGAGGTTGCTCTCGAATCTTCTTCTTCCTTGCCCCGACACACGCATCGGCCCCGTCGGCCGTCGAGAGGATTCCCTCGAGGCCCGCGAGGCACGCGCCCATCGTGTCGGACGCTCCGGCCGCGGCCCGTACCAGCGCCGCGCCCGCGCGACCGACCCGCGAAGCACGACCCAAGTCACCCAGACTTAGATCGAGCTGTTGAGCGACGTCCAGCGGGCCAGGACCTTGGTGCCGACGGTGCCGATGACGGCGATCGCGGCGACCACGATCAGGCCGGCGATGAGCGCGTACTCGAGCACTTCGCCGCCCTTATCATCCTTCATCAGCTTGACGAAAAGCTTCTTCATGACCGACTCCTTCACAACTTGCGTCAACGACCCGTGGGGGCAACCGCCGCAGCGAGGCACACGCCTCTCCCGGGCCACTCGGCCCGGAGTTCCACGCCCATGACAAGGAGTTGATCGTCGGGCCGGGGGGGGCACTTAAGCGCGCGGCGCAGATTCTGCCCCCTCTGACGGTGCGGCAAGATGAGACGCCTGTGACGGGGCGGCCGGGCAGACGGGGGTGGCCGATAATGGCGGTTTTACCGATGGGGAAATGCTGATTCGGAATGATCGGGACAAGGACGAATGTCGAAACCCGAAATTCGAATCAATGTCGAAGTTCGAAGGACGAATGACGAAGCGCGTGACTCCGGCCGGGTGCGTGGGACCTGTCATCCCGAGGTACGCCGAGGGATCTGGCCACGAATGAAATGGCCCGCTCGACATCGGTGGATCGCATTCGAGTGCGAATCGCCAAAGTCGGACGGGCCGTAGTCTTCCAGCCAGATTCCTCGGATTACCTCGGAATGACAGGTTCCGACGTACGTGGCGCGATCAAGTCCGTCGGTGTTTCGTCATTCGTCCTTCGAATCTCGTCATTGATTCGAGCTTCGGGTTTCGCCCTTCGTCATTCCCGGCCTACCCCTCGGCCTTGAAGGGCCACGCCGGGTCGATGAGGGACGGGGCGGCGTCCGGGCCCGCCTTGAGCAGTTCGGTCTCGAGGAACGCCCGCCAGCGGGCGTTGAGCGTCGGGTAGCGCTTGAGGAACTCCTGCCAGGCCGCCCAGTTGGCCCGCAGGGCGTACGTCTTCTCCGCGTGGGCCGCCGTCTGGCGGGCCAGCTCGTCGCGCTCCTTCGACGCGGCCTCGAGCTGCTTCTGGAGCTCGGCGACCTGCTTGGTCAGTTCCTCGTTCTTGGCCGCGAGCTGGCTCTTGGTCTCCTGGGCGCTCTTGAGCGAGCCGATCGCGTCGTCGTACATTTTCTTGAGCACCTCGTACTTCGGCTGCTCCTGGGCGCCCGCCCGCGCGACCCCGCCCGCCACGAACCCCGCCTCGACCGCCACTACCGCGAACACCGCCATGACGGCCCGCGACATCCACGACCTCGACATACGCAATTCCTTTCAGCCAGCGCGACTGCGGGCATTCTACGGAGTCGCGCGGCGGGGGGCTAGCGGGATTGGTGGGGGCGGGGAACGTGCTGGCGCGATCGTCTACGGAAACGTGCCTCACTGAAGTGAGCACGCCGATCTTGGCGCGGGGGATGCGCGGACGAGAGTTCCGCACTATAATCGCGGCGCGTGGATCCGAACGACCCCACCCCCCTCCGCTTCCCGTGTCACTGCGGGCACCGCTTCGCGCTGGCGGCCGACCTAGCCGGCGACACGATCCAGTGCCCGGCCTGCGGGATCCTCAACGACATCCCGTCGCTGCAGGAGCTGCGGTCGTACGACGCCGACGGGACCGTCCTGCTGCGCGACGACCCGGCCCCGCGCGTCGAGGCCAACCGCGTCGCCGACCTCGCCAAGACGTTCAGCCGGCGGACCGACAAAGACCTCCGCAACACCCGGGCCGACCTGGCCGCCGTCGGTGCCGGGCCGCTGCAGGACACCGACGTGCCCGACGCGATCCCGCTTGCGCCCGGCGGGCCGTCGGTGCCCAAGCCCAAGCGCGTCGTCCCCAAGTACGACCCGGAGACCGGCGAGTTGGTGCGGGCGATCCCCGTTGCCCCCCTGCCGGCCGACGAGGTCGCCGCGGGGGCCATCCCCGTCGCCAAGCGGGCGATCGACTACGCGACCGTCGGCACGAACGCCCCCCGGTTCACGCTCGGCCGGGTGATGGTCGAGATGCTCATGCCGGTCAACATGATCGTCCTGCTGTTCACGTTCCTCTTCTACTTCTTCTTTTTGATCGTCGAGGGGTTCTTCGGGCCGATCATCATGTACGCGGGGGGGCACCCGCGCGCGGCCAACGTGCTGATGGCGTTCTTCCTGCTCGCGCACTACGCGAACACGATCGACGACATCGGCCGGAACGACCAGGACGAGCTCCCGCGGCCGCTGCGGGGCGTCGGGCTGGCGGACGACGTTTGGGGCTCGTTCGTCTCGTTCGCCGCCGCGATCGTGTTGTGCTTCACGCCCGCGATGTTCCTGAACGCGTTCGGCGACCGGTCGGCCTGGCCGTTGACGATCCTGCTCGCGGGGGCGGGATTGATCGCGTTCCCGGCGGTGCTGATCACGACCGTGACGGCCGGCACGATGAACAACCTCCGGCCCGATCGCGTGCTGCGCACGGCCCGCGCGATGGGGCGGTCGTACGTGACGGCGTTGATCCTGTGGGGCCTGGCGCTGCCGATGTTCGCGTTCAGCCTGTTCGATTTGTTCCTGCTGCCCGAGTGGTTCCGGGCGGAGCACCCCAACGTCATCTACATGAACCTGCTGGGCATCCGCCTGCCGGCGATCGGGCTGTCGATCTACTTCATGCACCTGGCGTGCTGGCACCTGGGGCTGGCGTACCGGCGACATTCCGCGGGCTTCGGGTGGGTGCTGCAGGCGCACGCGTTTAAGCACCGGGCGGAGGACGCCCGGCACCTGGCGGAGGCTCGGGCGAAGCGGCGCACGGCGCGACCGTAGGCGGCACGAATTGCAGGGTGTCGCGGGTGGCGTTTGGACTGTCATTCCAAGGTACTCCGAGGAATCCGGGTTCCACATTGAGGCCCGTTCGACTTTGGCGATCGGTTCGCGAACACTGTTCGCCAACGTCGAGCGGGCCCTTACGCGCCGGCCAGATCCCTCGGAGTACCTCGGGATGACAGTGGGGACGCGTCCGGCGTGATCGAACGCGGTTTCGTCTTCGTCACCCGAACGACTGTCGCGACTCCGAACGGCTCGGACGGAGCCTCGCCCTCCCGAATGCGCGCCTGCGTCCCTACAATGCGCTTCATGCGCATCGCCCTCGCCCAGATCAACCCGACCGTCGGCGACATCGCCGCCAACGCGCGCAAGCACGTCGACTTCATCGCCCGCGCCAGGGCGCAGGGCGCGACGCTCGTGGTGTTCCCCGAGTTGTCGCTGATCGGCTACCCGCCCAAGGACCTGCTGCTCAAGCCGTCATTCGTGGCCGACAACCTCGCGGCCCTCGACGACATCGCGAAGGAGGTCGGCGGGATCGACGTGATCGTCGGGTACGCGGACCGGAATCCGAACCCCGTGGGCCGGCCGCTGCACAACGCGGTGGCGCTGCTCCGGGATGGGCGGGTGCACTCGCGGCACTTCAAGACGCTGCTGCCGACGTACGACGTGTTCGACGAGTCGCGGTACTTCGAGCCGGGGCCGGTGAATGACACGGAGAACCTCGTCACCGTTTCCACGGGAGCGGGCGCGCAGACCACGATCGGGTTGTCGATCTGCGAAGACCTCTGGAACGACGAGAAGCTGATCGCGCGAAGGCTGTACCACCAGAACCCGATCGCCGACCTTAACGCGGCCGGGGCGGACGTGCTGGTCAACAGCTCGGCCAGCCCGTTCGTGATCGGCAAGCACGATTTTCGCCTGCAACTGTTCGGCGAACAGGTCCGTCGGTTCGGCAAGCCGCTCGTCTACGTCAACCAGGTCGGCGGGAACGACGAGCTCGTGTTCGACGGCAACTCGCACGTGCTGGACGCGAACGGCGACCTCGTCGCGCAGGCGAAGGACTTCGAGGAGGACTTGCTGGTGGTCGATCTGCCGGTTGTCTCTGGCGGTCGGGCATCGTCGGCGGTCGAGTCGAGGGGCGGCGAAGCGCGATCCGGCGGATCGGTGGGCGGAGCCCACCCTACGCGGGGTCTGGAATCCCTCTACCGCGCCCTCCTCTTGGGCCTGCGCGATTACGTCCGCAAGTGCGGCTTCCAATCCGTCGTCCTCGGCCTTTCCGGCGGGATCGATTCCGCCCTGGTCGGCGCGCTCGCCGCCCACGCCCTGGGCGGCGACAAGGTCACCGGCGTCGCGATGCCGTCGCGCTTCTCGTCCCGGCACTCGCTGGACGACGCCGCCGCCCTCGCCCGCGCGCTGGGCATCCATTACTACGTCGTCCCGATCGACCCGTTCCACCACACCTACGAGCACGCCCTCGCCCCGCTGTTCAACGAGCCCGGTCAGACGCCCGGCACGATCGCGCACGACCTGACCGACCAGAACCTCCAGGCCCGCATCCGCGGCGTCACGCTGATGGCGTTCTCCAACCGCTTCAACCACCTCCTCCTGACCACCGGTAACAAGTCCGAGATCGCCACCGGGTATTGCACCCTCTACGGCGACATGGCGGGCGGGCTGGCC
>DASPKW010000066.1:0-18405 GCA_035627895.1 Tepidisphaeraceae bacterium
GCGGGAATCCGACTCCACAGGAGTCGGCGTGGGGTTGTCGGCGCCGACAGGGGACGATGGCTCGGTCACCCCAAGCTCTTTCGCGAGTTCGCGCTCGGTCTCCTCCCCTTTGTACACCTCGACCGGCGGGAGGCCCATCGACCCGGGCGTGTCGCGGAGGAAGATCAGGACGATCACCGCGCCGCCCGCCGCGATCGCCGCCGGGATGTAGAAGCACCACCGCCACCCGAGGTGGTGCGCGACGTACCCGGTCAGGACCGACACGAGCGCGGCCCCGATCATGTGCGACGTGTGCCACACGCCGAACGTGGTCGCCCGCTCGCGCGGGCTGAACCAGTGGGCCATGGACTTGGCGCACGGCGGGAACCCCATTCCCTGGAAGTAGTTGTTGGCGAACCAGAGGGCCATCAGCAGCCACAGGGCCGACGACAGCCCGAATAACACGTTCATCAGCGCCGACGCGATCAGGCCGAACGCCATGAAGTAGCGGGGGTTCGCGTGGTCGCCGAGCAGGCCGTTGAGGAACTTCGAGACCCCGTACGCGAGCCCGCCGACGGTCGTGATCATCCCGAGCTGGGCCTTGGAGTACCCGAGCTCGTCGCCCATCGACTTGAGCGGGACGCCGATGTTCGTGCGGACGAAGTAGTAGAGCGCGTACCCGACGATCGTGGTCGTCAGGATGCGGGTGCGCCAATAGCGGTATTGCCGATCAACCTCGGCGGGGTCGGCGACGCGCACGGGCAGGTCGGGTGTGGTGCGCAGTGCGCCCGCGAGTGTGCCGAGCATTCGGGGTTCCCTCCGTCCGGGCCGCGCGACAGACGTGAACGGTCGGGGCAGACGATACCCGGTCGGCCCCGGTGCGCCTAACTCGAGGGCCGTCCGAGACGATCCCGGCGTCTCGCCTCGGGCTCGGCACCCCGGCGTGAGAGGCCGTGCACGGCCCCGCGCATCGGTGTCGAATCTCCCGTCGTACCCAACCGGCCCCAGTTCGGGCATAATCGTCCGCGTGAAAGAACGCATCCAGAAAGTGCTCGCCGCCGCCGGGGTCGATTCGCGGCGCAAGGTCGAGGAGATGATCCTGCAGGGCCGGGTCGCGGTGAACGGGAAGACGGTCTACGAACTGCCCGTGCTGATCGACCCGGAGAAGGACCACGTCGAGGTCGACGGCGAGCGCATCCGCCTCCGCGACCGGCGGGCTAAGGAGACGCGCGTCTACGTCATCATGAACAAGCCCAAGGGGATCTACAGCACCAACGTCGCCCAGGGCGAGCAGCGGCGGGCGATCGATTTGCTCCCGCCCGGCCACCCGCGCCTTTACCCGGTCGGCCGGCTCGATGCCGACTCCAAGGGGCTGCTGCTGCTCACCAACGACGGCGACCTGACCAACCGCCTGACGCACCCGCGGTACGGCGTCTCCAAGACCTACCGCGCGATCGTCGACGGATGGGTCGACCAACCCATGATCGACGAATTGTCCAAGGGCATCTGGCTGGCGGACAAGGAGGGCGCCGGCTTCAAGACCGGGCGCACGTTCATCAAGGTGGTCAAGCGGATGCGCGAGAAGAGCGTCCTGGAGATCATCATCCGCGAGGGCCGGAACCGCCAAGTCCGGCGGATGCTCGCCAAGATCGGGCACAAGGTGAAGGACCTGACCCGCGTGAAAATGGGCCCGCTCACGCTGGAAGGCCTGAAACCCGGAGACTTCCGCGAGCTGACCGCGCGGGAGCTCAAGGAGCTGCAGAAGTACGCGCGGAACTCGGAGAAGGGAAAGGGCGAGGGGAAGGGCGCGAAGGATCGCGACGAGTAGCGCTCCGCCTCTCGTTTCTCGCGCACCAGCGCGGGCCGCGCCGGCCCGCGCGTGGTCGCCTCATACCGTCGCCGTCGGCACGGGCACGACCGCGCTCGAGATCGATAGCGTCCCGGTCGACGGCCCGGCCGTCGCCCGCGGCCGGCGCGGCGCGGGGCGCTCGATGCACCGCCAGCTCAGCACGGCGGCCGCGAGCGATAGCGGCACGGCCACCGCGAACAGGAGCCAGGGCCGGCCGGCGCACCCGAGCCATGCGACGCACGCCTGTTGGATCGGGAACGAGTAGAGGAACACGCCGTACGAGTAGTCGCCGCCGAGCCACTTTACGGCGTCGTGCAGGCGGACGCGGGGGGTGAAGGCGACCCAGAGGGTGAGGTAGGGCACGGCGATCGGCCAGACGTAAATGTGCGACCCGTCCTGCCGGACGAGCGTCCACCCGACCGCCGCCGCGGCGAGCGCGGCGCCCCAGCCCGGGTATCGGACGCGGCCGCGGAGCGCGTACGCGGTCACGCCGGCCCAGAACCAGGTGCCGAACTCGATCCAGTTCCACGGGTGGCCGAGCACGTGGGCGACGCCCGCGGACGCCCGCGTGTCGAACGTCTTCCACGCGGCCAGGATCATCAGGCCCCATACGCCGGCGAACGCCGCGATCACGGTCCTCGGCCGGGAGATGACGCCGGCCAGGCCCGCGCCGGCGACGAGCACGTAGAACCCGAACTCGAACCGGAGCGTCCAGAGCGAGCCGTTGACCTTCGACGGGTAGGGGTTGGCCCGGAAGGCGTCGCCCTCGACGTGGTGGAGCAGGGCGAGCCGGCCGAGGTTCGTGCCGACGCCCTCGGCGCCCAGCCAACTCGATGGGCGGTCGGACGCGAGGGGCGCGACGACCCACGCGGACAAGGCGAACGCGACCACGTACGCGGGCAGGAGCCGCCGCACCCGGCGGTGGAGGAAGTCGGCGGCGCCCTTGCTGCGCTCCCAGCTCCGCGCCACGAGGAACCCGCTGACGGCGAAGAACACGGCGCGGCCGAACGCGCCGGGCGACACCGTCGTCAGCCCGGCGAACGGGCGGCCGGTCGCAAGCGCGAACGAGTGGGAGAACACGACGAGCAGCGCCATGGCGAGGCGGATCGCGTCGAAGTTGTTTTCGCGGCCGTCGTGTGCACGCAGTCCGCCGAGAGAAATACCCATGGCCATCGCTCCTAAGTCCATCGCGAGACGGGCGGCCGGACGGGCGGCAGCCATCGGCGCCCGTCCGGACACGCCCGCGAATTTTCGTCCGGTCCAATCCCCTCACCCGTACGTGAGCGCGACGGTGGCCGATCCTGCGCGCCCGGCGGATTTTCTTTGACGGCGTATCCCGGGTCGGCGACATTCGGGGCGTCGGAGGCCGTTCGAACGATCCGGCGCAGGACTTTCCGGGACGTGGACTTATGGCGCATTGGGGCGACCAAGCCGACGGCCACGCCGGCGCGAGCGGGCTGCCGACCACGCAGTGGAGCGAGGTCGCGCGCGCCGCCGGCGCGGAGCCCGAGCTCCGCCGACAGGCCCTGGGGCGGTTGATCGCCCGTTACCTGCCGGCGTTCCGCGCCCATTTGATTCGCCGGCGCAACCTGTCGTCGCACGACGCGGAAGACGTGCTCCAGGGGTTCGTGTGCGAGGAGGTCGTGGCGGCCGAGTTGATCGCGCGGGCGGACCGGACCCGCGGCCGGCTGCGCGGCCTGTTGTTCGCGGCACTGGAGCATTACGCGTCGCGCGTGCGCCGACACGGCCGGGCCCGGAAGCGGTCGCCCGGGGCCGCGGTGCTCAGCCTCGACGTGGGGCCCGAGGGCGCGGGCGACGCCGGCCGCGCCGAACCGCCCGCGCCCGTTGCCGCCGACGTGTTCGAGCTCGAGTGGGCCCGCCAGGTGCTGACCGAGGCGGCGGCGCGGATGGCGGCGGAGGCGGGGCGGGACGCCGACCGGGCCAGGGTATGGGAGTTGTTCGAGCGGCGCGTGCTCGCACCGGTGCGAGACGGGGCCGAGCCGGCCCACTACGCGGCGCTGGTACGGGAGCTGGGGTTCGCGTCGCCGACGCAGGCGTCGAACGCGCTGGTGACGGGCAAGCGCTCGTTCGCCCGGCACCTCCGCGGGGTGATCGGGGAGTACGCGTGCGACCCGGCCGAGGTCGAGTCGGAGTTGAACGAACTGTGGGCGATCGCGGCCCGGGCGGCGCCCGGTACGCCCGACCGGACCGCATCGTGACGCACCCCCTCCCTGACAGTCCGTTGCCGCCGGGGTCGACGCTCGTCGTCGGCGGCGCCGATTGGCGTGACGACGAGTGCGCCGCCGTTCTGGCGCACCAATTTGACGCGCCCCTGCGGGGCGACCTGATCGCCGATTTGGGCGCGGACGGGGCGGACGCGCTGGTGCGGTCGGCCGCGTGCGCAGACCCGCCAGTCGTCACGTTCGGCGACCTGCTGGCGCACCCGTCACCGCCGGCGGCGCTGCTGCGGTGGGCCGCGGATTTCGCCCGCCGCGCCGAGGCGCAGCCCGGGGCCGCGCTGCCGCCGGCGGTCGCGCGCGTCCTGAGGGTGCTCGTCGAGTCGCGGGGCGGTGGCGTCGGCCCCGCACCGTCGGCGGAGGACGCCGCCTGGGTGGCGGCCCAAACGTGGGCGAGTCCGGTCGTTGACCGCCTCGTCTCCGCGACGTTCGCGAACGACGCGGCGCCGACGCTCGGCACCGACGGCCCGCTCGTAGCCGATGAGCCCCACGCCGCGCCGTACATCGACGGCTACCGGGTTACCGGACAGCTCGGGCAGGGGGGGATGGGCGTGGTGTGGCGCGCGGTGCAGTTGGCGACCGGGCGGCCGGTCGCGCTTAAGCTCATGGCCGCGGGCGCGTTCGCGTCCGACACGGCGCGGCGGCGGTTCGAACGCGAGGTGCGGCTGGCCGCCAGCCTGTCCCACCCGCAGATCGCCCCGGTCTTCGACAGCGGCCTGCACCGGGGGGCCTACTACTACGCGATGGAGCTCATCGAGGGGCTGCCGCTGAACCGGTACGCGCGCGAGCACGGGCTCGGCGAGCGCGCGACCCTGGAGCTCGTCGCGTCGACGTGCGCCGCGGTCGACCACGCCCATTCCCGCGGCATCGTCCACCGCGACCTCAAGCCGGCGAACATCCTGGTCGACTCGGGCGGCGTGCCGCACGTGCTGGATTTCGGACTCGCGAAAGCCCTGCACGGGTCGGGACCCGCAGACCCCGTCGCGGGCGACCACGCGATGCTGACCCTCGACGGCGACGTCGCCGGCACGCCCGCGTACATGCCGCCCGAGCGCATGGCCCTGTTGGCGTCGGGCCGGGCGGCGGACCCGCGGGCCGACGTCTACGCGCTGGGCGTGATTCTGTTCGAGCTGCTCACGGGCGCCCTTCCCAATTCGCATTCGGCGGCGGCCGACGCCGAGCGGGCTCGAGATCCGGCCCTCAGTCTTCGCGACTTCAAGCCCGACGCGTCACCCGAGCTCGAAGCACTGGTGGCGGCCGCGCTCGCGCCCGACCCGGCCGACCGACCGGGGAACGCGGGCGAGCTCGCCGCCGCGATCCGGCGCCACCTGGATGGCCTGTCGCCGCTGACACGGGCTCGGGCCACGAACGAGCCGGCGCGCGGGATCGGGCGGCGCGCGCGCTGGGCCGGTCTCGCCGCTGGTCTCTTCGCGATCGCCGGGGTGGCGTACATGGCTTGGCCGGGCCGCGTCTCGGCCCCTTCGGCCCGCGTCCCCCTCACGGCGCCGTCGAGTCGTCCGTCGGTGCCCGGTTCGCTGCCCGCGGTGGCGGGCGGCCCGTGGGTGCACGGCCGGCTCTACACGCTGCCCGGCACGCCCCACGTGCTCCGACTCCACGCCGGCTCGACCGCGCGGGTCGAGGAGTGGGTGATCGACTGGGGCGAGGGGCCGTTGGAGCACGTCGCCGGTGGCGCGGACGCCGCGACGCACGTCTACGCCGCCGAGGGCAGGTACCTCGTGCGCGCGTGGGCCAAGAGTGGCGCGGAGGCACGCGAGGCCGGGACGTGCGGGAGCGCCGTCCATCAATGGCCGGCCGCGGCCGGCGGCAACGGGCACTATTACACGCTGACCAACGACGTCGACTTCTGGCACTGCCTGCTGTGGGAATCGTGGGCGCGGGGCGGGTACCTGGCCACCGTCGGCTCGGCCGCCGAGCAGGAGTTCCTTAACCGCACGTTCCTCGCCGGCCCCGCCGCCGACCGCGACTGGTTTTGGATCGGGCTGTCCGAGTTGCCCGGGCACTGGTTACAGGGCACGGACGGAAAGTTCCGGTGGAACAACGACGAGACGCTGGCCCACACCCACTGGGCGCCCGGCGAGCCGAACAACCCAGGCACAGGCGACGCGGCCGCGATGAACTTCGACCGGGCCGGCGGACGCCGGGACGTGCCGATCGGCGCGTGGGCGGACGTGGGCGAGTCCCAGGTGCGAGACGCGCGGGGGCGCCCGACGCGAAGCCGGCCGGCCATTATCGAGTTCGACGCCCTGCCCCCGATTCAGCTGCTGGTGACGATCGCGGCCGGGTTCGAGATCCCGCCGCATTGGCTCGAGCAGCCGCCCCCCTGAACGTCGGCGCTGCCTAGTTGCTCTTCCGCCACTTGTAGAAGAGCGGCTGGAACGCCTTGATCCCGCGGTTGCCGGCGAACTTCTGGCTGGCGGCGTTGATCGAGGCGACGTACGCCTCGGCGTCGGGGTTACCGGTGATCCGGGTGAACCCGCGGATGCCGACGACCGTCACGCCCTCGGGCCACGGGAGCGGCCAGGCGGGCAGGCCCTTCTCGACGGTGCAGGCGATGCCGTGCTTGGTCAGGAACTCGGCGGCCTTGTCGGCCGTGTCGCGGTCCGGGTAGGACTGGATGATCACGTAGTTCAGGCCGACGGTGCGGCGCGGGTCGTCGGTGAAGAACGTCGTGGGGGGCGCGGGCTCGCTACCGCGCGGCGGCGCGGCGCGGCCGCCGGCGGACGTCCCGGTGCCCGCGGGGGTGGAGCGGGCGCCGGTCGAGCCGGTCCCGGTCGGTGTCTCCGGGCGGCGCGGGGGCACGTTCAACACGTTCGGGTTCGCCGGGCCCTGGCGGAGTTGCGGGGTCGTCGGCCCGGCGATCGCCGGCGTCGGCCCGCGCGACAGGCCTTTGCCGATCAGCACGGCCAGGCCGATCACCACGACCAGCCCGAACCCGCCGATCATCGCGCTGGTGTACGACAGGCGCAGGTTGATCTGCTGGCGCTCGGGGTCCAGGCGCACGCTGACCGGCTGGACGCGGGCGCCGGTGATCGTGGTCTCGCCGGGGATCTCGATCCCGGACACGACTGCGGGCGCGGCGGTCTCGCGCCGGGCGACCGGTTCCTCGTGCCGGGGCGCATCATCGGGTTCGGGCGTGACGGCGACGGACGTGGCGGCCGACACCGCCTGGCCAGGCGCGATCGTCTTCGACTCGGTCTTGGTGCGCGACTTGAACCACCACTTGGGCGTCGCCAGGCTCCCGCCGGCCGACGACTGGGACGGCGCGGCGCCCGCGTCGTAGGCGTCCGGGCGCGTCGGCCCGCTCCCGCGCGGCGGGAGCTTCCCCTTGGCGATGACCTCGAACAGCGCGGTGGAATACTTGCCCTTGGCCATCCGTGACCTTTCTGGTTATCGGCCGTGCCGGCCGCCGGTCTGCCCGGCGATCGGTCCGCCCGACCCGGCGCGCGTCGCGTGCCGGTCCGTAACCCCGTCGGCGGCTCCGCCACCGATCTTCGTCGGGCCGGCCGCGTCGGAAAACGCCTCAAACACGGCAGTTCCGGCACGCCCGACCGTCGGGGCGAACGTGAGTCCGCCCACCGGGCCAACTTACGGCTCACCCGAAATCAGGTCAAGCCGATGGAGGACGGGGCTCTTGCGCACCCGCCCGGCTTGAGGCGCGATCCGGGGCGGCGCTTCGGGCAAAGCCCGGGCGACTCTGCCCCGGCTTGTTCCGAGCAGGCCCGCACCGGCGGCAAATGTATCGTAGATCAACACGAGCGGACGCCCGCGCCGCGGCTACGTCGTACGCCGGCGCGCGTCGTCCGCCCCTGTCCCCCGGAGTGTGGCCATGGAACGCCCCATCATGAACCCGAGCTTTCTCGACGACGCCCCGCCGCTCGTCGAGGGGCCGCCCTGGTGGGCGCGCCTGCTGTCGCTCGTCGGCCGCACGCTGCGCCTGGTGTTCGTCGACCTCCTCGCCCGGCGCCTGGTCCCCCGGCGCGCCGCCTCCACGTCTGCTCGCCCGTGGTATTCGCGGGCCCTGCGCGCCGTCTTCTACCGCCTGATGCTCGTCCCCGTGCTGATCGTCGCGGCGGTCGGCACGCTCGTCACGGTCGGCACGCACCCGCACACCGGCCCGGCCGTCGCCGACCCCGGGAGCCAGGGCGCGTATTACGACCCGGTCGACTTCCTGTCGGCCGACGGCACCCGCCTCGAGGGCTGGCTCGTCCCGGTCGTCGACGCCCGCCGCGTGCTCGTCGAGCGCGAGGACGTGCTCCACAAGCGCTACCCGGCGGTCGTCCTGGTCCACGACCACGGCGCGACCCGCCAGCAACTGCTCCCGATCGTCGGGCCGCTGCACGAGGCCGGGTATGTGCTGCTCGTGCTCAACCTCCGCGGGGCCGGGCAGTCGGGCAAGGCCGGGTCGACGTTCGGGATCAACGAGGCCCAGGACGTGCGGGCGGCGGTTGAACTGCTCCGCCGCCGTCCGTTCGTCGACCCGGACGCCGTCGGCGTGCTCGGCGTCGGCACCGGGGCGACGGCCTGCCTCTTGGCCGCCCAGCAGGACGCGCAGATCAACGTCATGGTCGTCGACCACCCGGTCCGGCAGTTCGACGACGTCCTGACCGACCGCCTGGCCCCGAAGCAGTCCTGGCTCGGCTGGCTCCGCCCGTTCTGCAAGTTCGGGTTCGAATGGGCCTACAAGGTCGATGCGGACTCGATCAACCTCGACCGCTTTTCCGTCCTCATGCGCCACCGCAACTGCCTGCTCCTGGACGACTCGGGCGAGTCGTACGGGTTCGCCCGGCCGGTCCGCCAGCAGCAGATCGTCGGCTTCCTGCAGAAGCACCTGGTCGTCAGGCAGCGGAGCGCGACGCTGCTACGGCGCGACGAACTGGGGCGCGTGATCACGCCCGCGGCCCCGATGCCGGATGCGGATGACTCGCCCGCGCTCAATTCGGGTGAGGCGTGGCCCCCGCAGCGCTCGGCCCAGGAACTCCTGCGCGGCGCCGCGCGGTCGCGGAGTTGAGGAAGATAGGTCGGGCGCGTCAAACGCCCGGTCACTAAAGTGACGCAGGCTTGGTAGCGCACATCGCGTGACGAGGCCTGCTTCATTTGAGTAACAGGTCCAATCTGACACGTGTCGACCCCTACATCGAAACCGGATTTCCCCGACAGAAAAAGTCCGGGACGAATGTAATTTAAATCACTATTGATTATCGCTTGTCTCGCACTTCGTCCATCACGTACTGCATCGCGTAACGGATCAGTTCGCTGCCGCTCGCGAGGTTCAGCTTCTCCTTGATGCGCTCACGGTGCGTTTCGACGGTCTTCACGGACAGGCCGAGCTTTTCGGCGATCTCGCTGGGGCCTACGCCGTGGCCGATCATCTGGAAGACCTCGAACTCGCGGTCGCTGAGGCGCTCGATCGGCGAGCCGCCCACGTTCTGGGGGCCCGAGACCAGCCGGTTGACCATGCGCGAGGCCATCTTGTCCGACAGGTAGACCTCGCCGCGCAACACCTTGCGGATTGCGCCCATCACCTGCTCGGTGGCCTCCTGCTTCATGATGTAGCCCTTGGCCCCGGCGCGCAAGACGCGCTCGGCGTGCAGCGATTCATCGTGCATCGACAGCACGAGGATCGGGAGTTCCGGCCGCTTGGCCTTGATCTCCTTGATCAGCTCGATGCCGCTGCGGTCCTTGAGCGAGATGTCGACGATCGCGACGTCCGGTTGGACCTGGTCGAGCGCGAGCAGGGCCTCCTGGAAATCCTCGGCCTCGCCGGCGATCTGGAGGTCGGGCTCCTCGTTGATCAACTGACCGAGCCCCTGGCGGACGATCGGGTGATCGTCCACGAGCAGGACCTTGGCCTTACCCACGGGCAGGTTCGGGACGAGCGGCTTGTTCTGGATCGGCATGTCGGACTTCCTTTTCGGGCTCGGCGGGCAGGGGGCAGGTGCATGAGATGACGGTGCCGCCCCCGTCGCGGGGGCCGATGGCGAACCGCCCGTTAATCATCTTCGCGCGGTACCGCATGATTCTCAATCCCATGCCACCGGTTCGCACGGCGTCCGGGTCGAACCCGTTGCCGTCGTCCTCGACGGTGATCGTGGCTTCCCGGGGCTTGCGCGTCAGGCGAACCACGATGGATTTGGCGTGCGCGTGCTTGATCGCGTTGTTCATCGCCTCCTGGGCGACGCGGTACAGGTGACCGGCGGCGATCGGATCCCGCACGGGGCCGGCCTCGGCGACCAACTCGAACCGGCAGTTGGCCCCGAACATGTCGGCCGTGCTCTCGGTCAGCTTGCGGAGGGCGGACGCGAGCCCCTCCTCGCGGTCCAGGTCGACCGGGGCGAGGCCGCGGGCCAGGTCGCGGGTCCACCCGATGGCCTTGTTCATCAGCGAGGAGATCTTCGCCGCGTCGGCGGCCTCGGGCACCTGCTTGCCGACCAGCCGCTGCTCGACGAGCTTGGACATGAACGCGATCCCGGTCAGGTGCTGGCCGAGGCCGTCGTGGAGGTCGTGGCCGATGCGGCGCTGTTCGGAGTCGGTGATCTCGAGCAGCTCGCGCTGGAGCTTGCGCGTCTCGCGCTCGTTCATCTCGGCCCGGCGGAGCGCGTTCTTGAGCGTGTGGCAGAGGATGGCGATCAGCGAGCCCTCGGACACGAACATGATCAGCCGCATCCACTGGATGCGGGTGGCCAGGCCGAAGTCGTAGAACGGCTTCATGAAGAAGTAGTCGCCGGTCGCGGCGGCGAGGGCGGTCGCGAACAGCCCGGGGCCGAGCCCCCCGTACCAGCCGGCGATCATGACGGCGGCGAGCGACAGGATGAACGGCGTCTCGCGCTCGCCGAGGTCGGGGGCGAGGGTGCGGTGCATGACGAACTTGATCGGGATCGTCATCGCGACCGCGGCGACCGCGACGCCGTACCGGACCAGCGCATGACCGAGGGGGCGCATGGGGGTCAGGATACCAGCCCTTCATACTGGTTGGAATTGCCGCGAGGCCGCAAAGTCGCAAAGAGCGCAAAGGGGATCAAGAGGGAGCGGTTGGTACGGTCGGGGGCACGGGTGGGTGCCGCACGTCGAAACGAACAAACCCACGGAGCGCGGGCTCCGTGGGCTTCGAGGTTCGTACGTAGCCGTCGTCTTACGCCTTGAGGTTCTCGGCGAACTCGGCGATGTGCTCGGGCACCGGGAAGTGGCGCATCAGGAAGTCGCGGAGCTGCTGGCGCTCGGCGACGAGGAAGTACACGGCCTCGTCGATCCGCCGGCTCGAGAAGTTGACCGCGCGCACCAGGTTGTCGGCGTCGGTCGCCGCGGTCAGCACGCCCCCGTCTCGGTTGGCCGGGAGGAGGTGGAACTGCCACGCCTGCCGGCGGTTGATCGTCCGCAGGCAGTCGGCGTCGAACCGGACGTCCTCGAGGTCGACGATTTCGGCGGTCCGCAGGTACTGCTCGACCCACGCGTCCTCGACCAGTTGGGGGTTGACCCCGAACAGCCGCTCAGCCAGGTCGCCGAACGGGCGGTGCGACGCCTTCTGGACCTTGAGGATGTGCCCGACCTGCTCGGCCGTCAGGACGCCTTGTTCGACCAGCAACTCGCCGATGGGAATGGGTTTCATCTCGTGTGGGCCTCCAGGGAGCCTGCCCGCCCGCCGGCAGGGGGCCGGTGGCGCGGGACGAGCTCACAGGGGGATTATCGGCGATCGGGAGGCGGGGCTTGGGGCGCGGCGACGCCCGGCGGCTCGAATGCGGGGAGCGACGCGAGGAACGGGGCGCCGGCACCTTTCAGGCGGGCCTCGTAATGGTCGATCGCCCGCGGTGCGACCGGGTTTCCCGCCCGGGTCGCCCAGAACAGCGCCACCAGCATGCCGAAGCAGAATAGGATCCCCGTAACGACTGCGATCGTCTCAGTCGGCCGTTTGGCGGCGACGATCCCCGCCCACACGCTGGCGCACAGACCGACGGCCAGTAGGGACGTGACGCCCCAGGCTTTTCGGGCAGCGCGAGCCCGTTGTCGCTCGTGTTCGGGACAGAGGTACACCGTCACGCGCGCCGACCTTGTAACGATGTAGATCACGACCGCCGCCGGCAGCGCCCCGAGCAGCAGGAACCACAAGTAGATCGGCGGCGCCCAGTGCAACTCTTTCGTCCAGGCACGATCGGCCGGCGCGTTGCACTTCACGCACCGTGGCGGGCACACCGCTCCGGTGGGCACCCACAGGTCGCGGCCGTCCGTGCAAACGGTCCTGTGGGTCTGCGGCGCGGGCTCGTACACCACGACGGGCGGGGCCGTGATTTCAATCTTCGGAACGTCTGCCGTAGCGACGCGGGCGTGTTCCGCGTCGATTGTCGGCACATGAATCGGGCGTCGACATTCCGGGCAGGGCACCGCGCGGCCTCCCTTGGCCACACGAAACGCCTCCGTGAACTGGACGGGCGCTCCACACGCGGGGCACATCCCTACCATCGTTGACATCGACTGCGACCTCCGGCCGGGCTACATGGTTCCGTCGGTGACCCCGTGCCACTGATGGCGCGCCTTCGTCACGACCGACGGGTGGAACGTACCAGGCGTAGCCGGAGTCGTCACACGCGCGGCAATCGCCGGCGTCGGCCGAGCGTTTGTGGTGCAAGCGTCCCGCTCGTTTCGAGGGGGCTGTTCCGTGCCAGAACTGCGAATGAAGCTCATCGGGGCAGCCGGAAGCCTGTACTGCAAACGCGCCATCTCGACTGCACGGTCGGCGCGCCGAATTCGCAACGTGGCGGCGCAAGAAGGCTATAGCACATCAATGCCACGTGTTCTCTCTTGCATTCTCGTCGCGCTGTTGACCGTTCCCGCGATCGCCGCCGATGAGGCGGCGAAGCCCACCCCCGCCAAGCCCGAGCCGGGGGCCGCGGCCGTTCGCAAAGAGCTCGCGCCCGTCGCCGACGTCGCCGGCCTCCCGCGCGTCCTGCTGATCGGCGACTCGATCTCGATCGGGTACACGCTGCCGGTACGCGACCTGCTCAAGGGGAAGGCCAACGTCCACCGCAACCTGGACCCGTACAACGCCGAGACGACCCGCAACGGCGTCAAGTCGCTCGACCGGTGGCTCGGCGACGGCAAGTGGGACGTGATCCACTTCAACCACGGCCTGCACGACGTGAAGATCATGGCCGGCGGGGCCCGGCATGTGGAGCTCGACGAGTACGAGAAGAACCTGCGCGCGATCGTGGCCCGGCTGAAGAAGACCGGGGCGAAGCTGATCTTCGCGACGACCACGCCGGTGCCCGAGGGCAAGGTGACCCCGGCGCGCGACCCGGCGGACGTCCCGAAGTACAACGCCGTCGCGCTGAAGGTGATGACCGAGGAGGGCGTCGCCGTCAACGACCTCTACGCGCTCGCGCAGCCGAAGCTGAAGGAGATCCAGCAGAGCGTAAACGTGCACTTCACCAAGCGGGGGTCGCAGTTGCTCGCCGAGCAGGTGGCGAGGCACGTCGAGGAGGCGCTGAAGAAGTAGTCGCGGACGAAAAAAGAGAGCCCGGCGACTTGTCGCGGGACGGAGACCGAGCAACGCGGCTCGCGAATGGCACGCGAGAGCGACGTTGATCGAGCTCCGTCCCGCGACAAGTCGCTGGGCTCCCACTGATCGCGTTCACGCCCTCACGCCTTCGCCGGCTCGCGCCACTCGACGCGCTTGGCATCGCCCCAGAGCGAGTCGAGGTCGTAGAACATCCGGGCGTCCTGGTTGAACACGTGGACGACCACGTCGACCAGGTCGCACAGCATCCACGTCTCGCCCTCGTACCCGCTGCGGGCCAGGCACTTGCTCCCGCGCTGGTCGCCGAGGTCTTCGACGTCCTTCATGATGCTCTTCATCTGCCGGGCGCTCGAGCCGGTGCCGATGACGTAAAAGTCGGTGATCGGGGAGACGGCGCTGACGTCGAGCACGGCGACGTTGTGGCAGCGCATGCCGTCGAGCAGGCGGGCCTGCTCGATCGCCAACTGCCGGGCCCGCTCGCGCTGCGCGACCAGGTCCACCCCGCGGGGGAGCGCGGACCCCGGCGCGCCCTCCTGAACCTCATCCTGGACCGACCGATCGATAGTGCGTGGGCTGGCGATAGTTCACCTCCGAAAGACGTTGATGTGCGGACGACGCACAAACATTGTGCCAGAACGAAACCCGCACGCCAGTGCGACGGGGCTTCTGACGAGTTATACGCGTTTTAGGGGGGGAAGTTCCCTTCAGACACACGGGATCCCGGGCGGCGCTTCGGGCAAAGCCCGTACGACTTTGCCCCGGCATGTTCGAATCCTATCGCCCGATCGCCTTCAGGCGCTCGGCGCTGCGGGCGACCGTATTCACGTACTCGATCTGGTCGTCCCCACTTGGGATGAACTCGGGCTGGGGATACTTCACCTTGAGGTGGGCGAGCGTGCGCCCCAGCGCGGTGCGGAGCTCGGGCAGCGACATGCGGTCGACCGCCGCCCGATCGTACCCGGCCGCCTTGGCGTCCACGTCCTCGACGTAGTACTTGAGGGTGGTGAGGGCCGACCACTTCTCGGCGTCCTCGTACAGCGTCCGGGCCTCGGCCAAGAGTTTGGCGCGGTCGGCGCCGGTCGCCTGCAGGGCGCGGAGGAATTTGGCGTCGGCCGAGGCGGCGGCGCCGATCGCCCGCAAGTGGTCCATGTGCGACTGGTAGTTCTGGAAGTTGCTCGTGAAGACCAGGACGTGCCGCTGGTATTCGGCGACCCCGTCGGCCGCGACCCGCGCGGCCCGCTCGTACGAGAAGATCGCCGCCGCCAGCGCGTCGAATTTAAGGACCTTGGCGTCGGCCTTGAGGCCGGCGGTGATCAGCCCGTACGCCGACGCCCGCTTGGGGTCCTCCGGGGCGGTGGCGTCCTTGTGCCGCCGCCGGCCCGCGTCGACGTCGGCCGCGGTCATCGTCGCCTCGGCCTCGAGCCGGCGCGCCCGGAGCCACTCCTCCTCGGCCCAGAACTTGAGGCCGATCGCCGGCTGGCGGTCGAGCACCATCTCGCTGATCTGCAGGTGCCGCTGCTTGCCGACCGTCTGGAAGATCTGCGACCGCTTGTAGTAGTTGTAGGACAACGCCTGGGGCGGGACGCCGTACGGGAACGGCTGGTACTGCTCGAGGTACTGGAGTTCGGCCCCGTTGTTCCCCTCCTGGCCCGCGGCGAGGGGGGTGGTCGCGGCGAGGTAGGCGGGGAGGATGCGGCCGCCGGCGTCGAGCAGCGTGTCGTGCTCGGTCGGGCGGCCGCCGCTCCGCTGGGCCTTGCGGAGGGACTGGCGCGGGACGGCCGCGAACGTCACGCCGGACGCCCCGGCGCCCATCGCGGCCTTGATCTGGTCGCCCTGGATCAGCTCGACCGTGGTCGTCGCGGTGCCGTTCGACTCCCGCACGACGCGCGGCGGGGTCGGGGCGAGCGGGTCGGCGCCGGCGTACACCTGCTGGGCGGCCTTCTCGAACGCGTCGGCCGCGGCCGCCGGCATGGTCACGCGGTACACCGGCAGCGTCTCGGTCCGCACCCGCCGGATGTAGTAGGCCTTCTCGGTGCTCGCGCCGAGCTTGTCGCCGTACAGGCTGCCGATCTGGTAGATGATGTTGACGTTGTTCGGCAGGTCGCCCTGGTTCGTCCGCCGGCCGTAGTCGATCGCGCCCAGGATGCACCCGTACTTCCCGGCCAGGGACGTCATCTGCACCGAGATGTTGTACGCGAGGTTCCACATCTGGAAGAGGTGGACGGACGCGAACTCGGGCTGGAGCAGGCGGATCAGCTCGATCTGGGTGTCGAACGAGTCGAGCTCCTTCTCGGTCTTCTGGGACTCGCTGCTGGTCCACAGGTACATGACCAGCGGCCCGCGGAGGCCGCCGAGCATGAGCGAGAGCGCGAAGCTGTCGAGGTTGGCGGTGCGCGAGGCGTCGGCGGTGGACTGGGCGGCGCCCTTGGGCTGGTTGCGGTTGATCGCGGCGAGGCGGTAGGCGTGGGCCGCGTCCTGGGTGAGCGACGCGCCGACGAGCGCGGCGATCAGCACGACGATCGTCAGCAGCTTCCCGCGCCGCCGCCCGCGCGCCGCGTCGCCGCCGGCCGGGTCGTTAGCGTATTCGCGCTCCGCGGGCGTCGTTGTCGTCGTCGTCGTCGTCGTCGTCGTGCTCATGGTGCCACCTCCTTGTGTCGTAGCCGCAGGTATCCGAGCAGCAGGACGGGGACCGCGTACCCGCCCAGCACGCCCAGCGCCTCGAGGATCGTGCTCGCGGGAATGCTCACACCGCGGTCGATGTCCTCGGTCACCCGGAACCGCTCGGTCTCGGGCAGGAACTTGGCGATCGCCTTCAGGCCGGCGTTCAGGCCGGACACGGTGCCGGCGAACAATTGCTTGCCGGTGGTGCTGGCGTTCTGGCCGAGCAGGTCGGCGGCCATCTGGTCGGGCGTGGCCGGCTCACCGACCTGCGTCACGCACCAGCGCCCGAGCAGGATGACCAGCGTCAGCACGACCGCGATCGGCCAGCTGACCAGGGTCGAGCAGAAGATCGAGATCGCGACCACGAGCACGGACAGCAGCCACAGGACCAGCAGGCTCTTGACCAGGTTGAACGCGAAGCTGTTGACGCGGGTGACGGCCGCGAGCGACGCGACCTTCCCGCCGCGCAGCCCGACGACGTGGCCCGGCGTGCGCGACCGCACGTGCACGTCGAAATCCCCCGACCCGAGCACGGCCCGCGGGACGGTGAAAAATGCCGGGCGGTCCGACTCGGGGACGACGGTGACGGGCGTGGATTCGGTGCCCGTCTTGGCGTCGACGAACGTGAACTGGACGACCGACGCGTTTTCCGCCTCCGTTGCGGCGGCCCCGCTCCGCTCGATTTTGGCTCGGAACTCGAAGGGGACGCCGTCCCCGCCGGTCGACAGGTCGGCCCCGCGGAAGCGGTAGACGGCGACGGGGGCCTGAGCGGGGTTGGTCTCGCCGCGGAGTTGCTGGCCGCCGGTCGTGCTGGTGCGGGCGCGGAAGAGGACGGGGGCGGGGGTGCCGGACGGGGAGGCGACGTCGACCTGCTTGAGGGTCAGCGGGGGCATGTCGCGGACGTTGACGGGGCGCTTGGAGACCGGGTCGACGTCGAACGTCTTCTGGATGACGCGGGCGGTGACGGAGTCGGGGGCGAAGCCGTACTGGGTGCCGGGCGTGCGCCCGGACATGGACACGACGATCCGGCGCTGTCCGCCGGGGCCTTCGGGGATGGGGCGGATGCGCTCCAGGACGACGGCGCGGGGGATGACGAGGAGGGCTTCGAGCTGGACGACCTTGTCGGGCTCGGCGGGTTGCTCGGGCTGGCCGGCGGGGGGGCGGAGGCGCGCGGACTGTCCGGTGGGGCCGCCCTCGCTGGCGTTCAGCTTGAACGGGTCGGTGTTCCGCGCGTCGATGAGCTGGGTCGACTGCACCGCGGGGAACCACTTCTCGGTCAGGATGGACATCTGGAGGTAGGCGGGCCCGGGCATGCGGGCGGCGGCGGTAGCGCCGTCGGGGGCAGTCGTGGTTCCGGCGGCCTCGGCCTCGGCCTGCTCGGCGGTGCCGAGCGGGCGTTGTTTGACGGCGACCTTGACCTCGATGTTGATCTGCGTGTCGAGCCCCTCGCGGTCGTCGACGACGCGGTCGGGGACGTCGAACGCGTACATGACGACCTGCTCTTCGCCCCCGAACGTCCAGGTGACCGGGTCGCCGGGCTTGGGGACGGCGGCGTAGACCTGGAGGTCGGCGGGGGTGGCGAACGTGCGGGCCTGGAGGAGGCCGCGGGCCTTGTAGTGCTCGAGGGTCTGGCGGCCGACCTCGGGGGCGGTCGGGAGCGCGAGTTGTTCGGTGATGACGGCGGTCAGTTGGGCGGCGCTGACGCGCAGGTACGCGTAGGCGAACAGGCCCATGATCAGCAGGATCAGCGCGCTGGTGCGGGCGAACCCGATCGTCTTGCCGATCACGATCTCGAGGCGGGTCGTCGGCTTGGTGACGATCGTGTAGATGACGCGAGTTTCGATCTCCTTCTGCAGGTTGCTCGAGGCGAGCACGATCGCGACGAGCGTCACGACCAACCCGGTGGCGAAGAGGCAGATGCGCGTCGTCTGGCGGATGGCGTCCTGCGGGTCGGCGGCATGTTGCAACTGGCTCACGACGACCGCCCCGACGATCGCCAGCGGCGTTACCCACAGCACTCGCCGGCGGATCGACTCGTCGAACGAGACCGACGAGATCGCGGAAATGCGCACCCAGCTGAGCCGGCGGACGTCTGCCAGTCCGAAGATAAGAAACGCCACGACGATCGTGGCGAGCAGGACCCAGCCGACCTT
>DASPKW010000067.1:0-5790 GCA_035627895.1 Tepidisphaeraceae bacterium
CCAGCTCCGACTCGTCCTCCATCCGCGTCAGCAGGCCGCGGGACACGACCACCGTCTTCGGCCAGGTCGCCCCGGCGACCGGCTGGTCCGTGTCGAGCAGGACGAAATCGAAATCGGCGTTCGGGTTGCTCGACGCGATGCCGACCAGGCTCCCGACGAGCACCAGGTAATCGTTGAGTTTCGCGTCCCGCGCGGCCGGGTACCGGCGCAGGATCGCCTCGCGCGCGGACTGCCCGATCTGGTCGCGTGTCCGCGCGTCGATCGCGACGGGGCCGGCCGGCTGAGTGGTCGTGACCGCGTGCGTCCCCGGGGCGAGCGTCGTCGTCGGCCGAGTCGTCGGCAGACCGCCGGGATTGGTCGCCGGCCACGTCGTAGACGCGGCACCCTGCGCGTAGGTCGTCGCAGGCACGGTCGCCGGGCGCGGCACCACGATGGGGTCCGAGTACGTCTCGATCACGCACCCCCCGATCAGCGCACAGGCCCCCGCGGCCATCCCCAGCTTCACGACACGGCTGATACTGCTCGACAACGTCGTCACCGGGTGCAACTCCTCGAACGCGCGCGGACGGCCCAGTTCCGCCGACTCCTGAAGAGTCGGACTCCCGCGTACCGGGATGAGGGAACGGTCCGGACCGCGCGCGACGTCGGGTCGCACGCCCCCGGACCACTCAGAGTCTAGCCTCGGCCTTCGCTTGGGCAAAACGCTCCCGGTTCGTCGCGCCAGGTTTTGCAGACCCGATCTGTGAGGTCGTCTTGGCGACCCGGTCGGCCGTCCCCGGGTGCGTGCCGAACGCCTTGCCTCGCCCACTCCCGCCTCGCCGCTGCTCCATCCGGGCCAAAAACCGCGGCAGGCCGCCCGCGTCGTACCCGGCCCGCTGGAGCAGTTTGACCGCCGACGCGTCGGCCTTGGTCTCCTGGTCCTGGTTCCACCCGCTGGTCAGGACGGTGTTCACCAGCAAATCGGTCTCCTTCCCGAACGCCGCCAGGCGCGAGTCGGACGCGGCCGCGAACTGCAGCGCCCCCTCGTTGAACCGCGCCCGCTTGACCGCCTCGAACCCGTCCTTGTTCGCCACGTGCGCGATCTCGTGCGCGAGCACGCCGGCCAGCTCGGCCTCGTCCTCCATCGCCTCGATCGCCCCGCGCGTGACCAGCACGTACCCGCCCGGCCCGGAATACGCCCCGATGTCCGGGGTGTCGATCACCGCGAACTGCCAGTTCCCGTCCGGTCGGTTGGTCGCCCCGGCGACGGTCAGTCCGACGAGCGTCACGTACTTGTTGAGCGCCGGCCGGTCGAGGATCGGCCACCGGTTGGTCGCCGCGATCACCACCGACTGCCCGAGCTCGTCCTCCTTCTCCTCGGACATCGTCACCGCCGACCCCATCTTCATCCCGGCGGCCATCTGCTGCTGATTACACCCCGCGGCGAACACGAGGGCGCCGGCGAGGAACGTCTTGATGATTTGCTTATGCATCAGTTGTCTCTGAATTCTCATTGCCCGTCCCTAATTGTCATTCCGAGGTACTCCGAGGAATCTGGCCGGCAGTCGGAGGCCCGTTCGACGTTCGCGAGTCGTGTTCGAGAACCGATCGCCAACGTCGCACCGGCCCCGCCGTTCGAAGCAAGATCCTTCGGAGTACCTCAGGATGACGGTGGTTCGGCCGAACTGTAAACTTCACTTCCGATCCGGCCCCACGTTCCCCTCGCGGGTGAACTGTTCCCACTCTTTCCCGCTGACCGATTTGCGGATCGCCTTCATCTTCTGCAGCCCCGCCGTGCTCTGGCCGCGCGACTTGGCCAGGTCCAGCGCCTCGCCCAGCCCCTTGCCGGCCGCCGCGTCGGACGCGCTCGACGCCTGCGCGTTCCCGCCGAGCATCTTGCCCAGGCTCGCCCCGAGGTCCTCGCCGGGCTTCTGGTCCGCCACGGCCGTCTCGAACACGTACCCCTCGCGCCCCTTCGCCCGCACCTTGATCCACGGCCCCTCCCGCCCGACCACTTGCAGGCGGTCGCCCTTGGCGACGGTCGTCACCTCGTCGTACGCCGCGCCTTTGCCCTCGCGCACGACGACGCGCGCCTGCTTGACGAACACGTCCTCGGCGAGCGCCCCGCCCGCGAACATCGACACGGCAACGATTCCGACAAGTCTTCTCATCGCGCGGTCTCCTCTGGTTCGATCACCCCATCATACGGCCACGCGTGCGGAAAGGGGACGGGTCCACTCAGTTAGCTGCAGGTCAACGACCTGCTGACGCGTCGCGTCTCCAGTGCGACTGGGATCAACGCGGCATGGTCGGACCGCGCGTCAGCAACGCGTTGCGTTGCAGCCGTGTCCTTCCTACTTCTCCTTCGCCACGTACACCCCGTCCCACGCCTCGGGCGGGTCCTCGATCAACTTCCGCACGCGCTTCAGCAGCACCATCGTCGGCCCGTCGTCCGGGTGACTCTCCAACATTGCTTCCAATTCCACGCGGGCCTCGTCGAACTTGCCCGCCTGGTACGCCGCCAGCGCCGCCTCGTACCGCCGGATCAACTCAGCCGTCCGTTCGTCGACCGCACCCTCGGCGATCAGCTCGTACACGCCCATCGGCTTGAGCTTGCCCTTCACCCTCAAGAGATCGAGCTTGCGCATCGCGAACTTATCGCGGACGATCGCCGCCGTCGTCTCGCTGAGCATGATCCGCGTGCCGTACATTTTGTTCGCGCCCTCGAGCCGGGCCGCGAGGTTCACCGAGTCGCCCAGCACCGTGTACGAAAACTTGTAGCTGCTCCCCATGTTCCCCACGACCATCGGCCCGGAGTTGATGCCGATCCGGCTGTAGACTTCCGTGCCGGCCATCTCGCGGATCGCGGGCTGGATGACGGCCTCGCGCCGGCGCATTTCCAAAGCGGTGCGGCAGGCGCGGACGGCGTGGTCGCCCTGATCGAGCGGGGCGTTCCAGAAGGCCATGATCGCGTCGCCGATGTACTTGTCGAGCGTCCCGTTCTCGCCGAACACGACGCCGGACATTTCCTCCAAATAGTAGTGGAGCGTGTCGGCCAGGCGCTCGACCTCGATCCGCTCGCTGAGCGTGGTGAAGTTCGCCAGGTCCGTGAACATCACGGTCATCTCGCGGCGGTCGCCGCCCAGCTCGAGCTTCTTCGGGTCCTTGGCGATCGCGTCGGCGACTTCCTGCGAGACGCTCTGGGCCAGCGCCTTGAGGATGAACTGGCGGTGGCGGAGCTCGGTCAGGTAGCTGTAGGCCATGGCGACGAACGCGGCGATGACGGTTGCCGTCAGCGGCGCCGCCGGGGCGAGCCAGCGGATCTCCCGCCCGCCCATGAACAGCGCCGCGCATGTGCCCAGCACGATCGCCGGCCCCGCGAGCCCGCCCAGCACCTTGCCGGGCGCGCGGCGCGGGACGACCGTCATCACCGCGCCGACGAGGCAGGCGAAGACGCCCAGCGCGACCGGCCAACCCGCGCCGACCGGGATCACGCGCCGGTTCTCGATCATGTTCTGGATCGCGGTCGCGTGGATCTCGACGCCGGGATACTTCAGGCTCGTGGGCGACGACTTGAGGTCGTAGGTGGCCGCCGTAATCGTGGCGATCAGGACGATCTTTCCGCGGAACATCTCGGGCGACACGCCGGTCTGGGCGGCGGTCGTGAGCTTCTGCTTGCCGATCGCCGCCGCCAATACGCTGGCGGCCCGGATGTAGGTGAACGTGGCGGGCGTGCCGGCGTTCTCGTGCGGGCCGTAGTAGTGGAGCAGGAACGGGCGGCGGGCCCACTCGGGCGTGGCGATGCCGGCCTTGTCGATCGTCACGCTCGCCAAACTCGCGCGGCCGACGGGGGCGGGGTCGTACGCGCGGACGACGTCCTCGCGGACGACGTTGGCGACGCCGAGCAGGGGGGCCTTGGCGGGCGGGGCGAAATCCCAGAGCGAGCCGTCCGGGCGGGTGCGGGTGGCGAAGACGACGGGCAGGCCGCCGGCCTGGGCGGCGTCGATGGCGGCGGCGAACTGGGCGTCGTCGTCGCTCGCGTTGTTGTAGACGCTGCTGCGGTCGAACAGGAGGTCGAACGCGACGGCCCTGGCGCCGCTGGCCTTGAGGTAGGTGATCAGGTGGCCCCAGTACTCGCGCGGCCAGGGCCAGCCGAACCTGGTGACGGCGTCGACGGCCTCGATGCTCTGGTCGTCGACGGCGACGATCACGACGTCGGCGCCGAGCTTGGGCTCGGGCTTGCGGAGGGTGAAGAGCGAGTCGTAGAAGACGTCGTCGAGCTTGCGGAGGGGGGCGAGGATGCCCCACGGCCCGGCCAACAGGACGCCGACGCCCGCGCAGGCAACGGCGATCGCGCACGCCGTCAGCAGCCGCTGGACCGGTTGGTGCTCGGGCAGGCGGATGGGCAGGCGCATGGTTGGATTTTCTACTGACGCGTCTTAGATCGCGTCGACCGGGTCGGCGACGGCGGCCTTGGCGGCGCGGACGGCGTCCGTCACGCTCTTGGCGATGCCCGTTGCGTCCAGGCCGGTCTCGGCCAGCTGCTGCGGGCGCGTCGCGTGCTCGACGAGGCGGTCGGGCATGCCCAGCCGCGTCAGGTCGTGCGTCGGCAGGCGGTGGGCGATCGCGAACTCGGCGACGGCCGTCCCGAACCCGTTCGCCAGGGCGTGGTCTTCGAGCGTGAGCACGGCGTGGCCCCTGGCCTGCCTGGCCAGCACGCGCGTGAGCATGTCGGCGTCCAGCGGCTTGCAGAAGCGGGCGTCGACCACGCCGACCGACAGGCCGTCGGCCGTCAGTTGCTCGGCGGCGAGCAGGGCGTTCTGCGTGAGTGCGCCGTAGGAGACGATCGTCGCGTCCGTGCCCTCGCGGAGGACGCGGGACTTGCCGACGGTCCACTCGCCGGCGGCCTGGGCCTTGAGCGAGTCGTCGACGGTTTCCTCGAAGTTGGTGACCGGCACGTTGTCGCGCGGGTAGCGGATGGCGGTGGCGCCGTCGAGCTTCATCGCCAGGCGGAGCGAACGGTTGAGCTCGGCCTCGTCGCTCGGGGCCATCAGGACGATGCCGGGGAGCGGGCGGAGGAAGCTGATGTCGCAGAACCCGTGGTGGACGGCCCCGTCGTCGCCGACGAAGCCGGCGCGGTCCATGGCGACGCAGACGGGCAGGTTATTGAGCACGACCTCCTGCCAGATCTGGTCGAAGGCGCGCTGGGTGAAGGTCGAGTAGACGGCGGTGATCGGGCGGAGGCCGGTCTTGGCCATGCCGGCGGCCATGCCCATCAGGTGGCTCTCGCAGATGCCGGTGTCGAAGTAGCGGTCGGGGAAGGACGCGCCGAACTTCGACAGGCCCGTGCCATCCGGCATGGCGGCGGTCAGGGCGATGACGCGCTTGTCGTCCTTGGCGAGGGCGATCGCCGCATCGGCGAAAGCGGCCGTCCAGCTCTTGCCGGTGCCCTTCTTGATCTCGACGCGGCAGCCCTGCACTTCGAAGTCGCCCTGGACGGTGAACGAGGCGGGGCTGTGGAACTTGGTCGGCTCGGCGCAGGTCAGCTCGTAGCCGTTGCCCTTGACGGTCTTGACGTGCAGCAGGACGGGCACCTTGACGTGCTTGAGCTCGCCGAGGAGCTGGATCATGCCGGGCAGGTCGTGGCCGTCGATCGGGCCGAAGTACTTCAGGCCGAGGTTTTCGAAGATCTGCCCGGGCCAAAAGACGTGCTTGAGGCCTTCCTTGAGGTGGTGCCAGACGGCCTCGATCGTGTTGCCGACGGAGGTCGGGAGCTTGCCGACGATGCGGTGGGCGAGCGTCTTGGCCTCG
>DASPKW010000068.1:0-72482 GCA_035627895.1 Tepidisphaeraceae bacterium
CAGTCGCAGACATGGTCACCAAAGGTGACCAAGCCGCAAACGCTTTTCCCCCTTCCGCGCCATCCCGTGCATTCCCGACAATCGCGCGATGGCCCTCTCCCCCGAAGCCCGCCTCGCCTGGCGCCAGCGGCGTGAGGAACGGCGAGAAAAGCAACGCGCGCTGAACGTCGTCCGCGCCAAGCAGATGCACGCGCTCCGCACCGCCTACGAACTGACGCACGCGCCGTCCCCGGCGCCGCCGCCCCCGCCCTCCACCCTCCAGGTCGGTTGCTCCGGCTGGTACTACTGGCACTGGAAGGGCGACTTCTACCCCGCCGACCTCCCCGGCTCCAAGTGGTTCGACCACTACGCGTCGACCTTCCGCACGGTCGAGCTCAACGCCCCGTTTTACCTCTGGCCCACGCCCGCGACCGTCGCCACCTGGATCCGCCAGGCCGGCCGCCGCCGCTTCACCTACACGGTCAAGGTGAACGAGCTGATCACCCACACCAAGCGCTTCGCCCGCACCGCCGACGACGTCCGCGCGTTCGGCCACATCGCCGACCTCCTCGGCCCCCGCATGGGCTGCTTCCTGTTCCAGCTCCCACCCTCCGTCCGCTACTCCGCCCCGCTGCTCTCGCGCATCTTGAAGCAGCTCGACCCCCGCCGGCGAAACGTCGTCGAGTTCCGACACAAGTCGTGGTGGGACGAAAAGGTCTTTCGCGCCTTCCGCGACACGAACACGATCTTCTGCTCGACCAGCGGCCCCCGCCTCCCGTCAGACCTCGTGAAGACCGCCGACGACGTCTACGTCCGTTTCCACGGCACCACTCAGTGGTACCGCCACGACTACTCAAAAGCCGAACTCGCCGAGTGGACCCAAAAGATCCGCGCCAGCGGCGCGAAGACCGTCTGGGCCTACTTCAACAACGACCGCGAAGGCAACGCGATCCGCAACGCGCGGGAGTTGTTGCGACAGCTCAAGGCGCAATAGACAATCGTGAAGCGCAAACGAAAACGGGACGGCGCCTGGCGCCGTCCCGTCTCTTGTTGCAAGAAAGGCAAACCCTACTTCGTCACGCCGCCGGGCAAGAACCCTTCCAGCTTCCGCGCCCGCACCGGGTGCTGCAGCTTCCGGATCGCCTTCGCCTCGACCTGCCGCACGCGCTCGCGGGTGACCTTGAAGATCCGGCCCACTTCCTCGAGCGTGTACGTGTACCCGTCGCCGATCCCGTACCGCAGCTTGATGATCTCGCGCTCGCGGTACGTCAGCGTCTTCAGGACCTGCTCGATCTTGTCCTTGAGCATCTCCTGCGTCGCGCTCTCGACCGGGTTCTCGGCCTTCTCGTCCTCGATGAAGTCGCCGAAGTAGCTGTCCTCGGATTCACCGACGGGCCGGTCCAGCGAGATCGGGTGGCGGCTGATCTTGAGCACCCGCCGGGTCTCGCTCACGGTCATCTTCGCGCGCTTGGCGATCTCCTCGATCGTCGGCTCGCGCCCGAGCTCCTGGATGAGCTGCTTGCTGATGTTCCGCAGCTTGCTCATCGTCTCGATCATGTGCACCGGGATGCGGATCGTCCGGGCGTGATCGGCGATCGCCCGCGTGATCGCCTGGCGGATCCACCACGTCGCGTACGTGCTGAACTTGTACCCGCGGCGGTACTCGTACTTGTCCACCGCCCGCATCAGGCCCGTGTTCCCTTCCTGGATGATGTCCAGGAAGCTCAGCCCGCGGTTGCGGTACTTCTTGGCGATCGACACGACCAGCCGCAGGTTGCCGCCGCTCAGCTTGCGCTTGGCGTCCTCGTACTTGTTGTAGATCTTCCGGATCGCGACGACCCGCTTGTGCAGATCGTCGGCGTTCTCGAGCACCAGGTCTTCCAGCCCCTCGCACTCCTGCTTGCAGACCTCCAGGTCCTCGCCCGGGTTCTTCACCTTCTCCAGCTCGATGATCCGCTGCTCGAGCTCGACCATCTTCGTGCTGATCGACGACAGCTTCTTCATCAGCGGCGTGACCTTGCTCGTCCGGAGCGACAACTCCTCGAGCAGCTTCACGGCCCGGCGGCGGCGGCGGCGGATCGCGATCCGCACGTCCTCCGCGTCCTTCTTCGCGATCTTCCCCGCCCGCAGCGCGTCCCAGTCGTTGCGGTTGCGCTCGAGCATCACCCGGACCGAGCCCAGGTTGATCGGGATGCGCTGGCCGATCGTCGCCTTGTCGGCCTGGTCCTCGGCCGTGCTGATCTTCATCGTCCGGTCGAACGGGAGGTCGCCCTCGTCGACCTGCTGGAGGATCTCGAGCGCCTGCTGCAAGCAGTAGTCGGACTCGAGCACCCGGCTGCGGAAGATCTTCCGCGTGATCTCGATCTTCTTCGCCAGGGCGATTTCCTGCTCGCGGGTGAGCAGGGGGATCTCGCCCATCTGCGTGAGGTACATCCGGACCGGGTCGTCGATCCGCTTGGTCGCGGCCTCGGCGATCTCCTCCTCGATGTTGAGGTCGAGCTCCTCCTCGTCGTCGTCCTCCTTTTTGTCCTTGGCGGCGGCCTCCTCCTCGGCGACCCGCTGGGCCTGGCGGGCGGCCTGGCGGGCGGCGCGCTCGGCGTCCTTGCGGGAGGGGCCCGTGATCGACGGCATCGCCGTCGGCTTGATCTCGGGGGCGGGGGAGGGGGCGCCCTTCTTCCCCTTGGTGACGAACTCGCCCACGTCGAGCTCGTCGATCAGCTTGATGCCCATCTCGTCGATGGTCATCAGCAGCGAATCCAGCTTCTCCGGCGACACGACCTCGTCGGGCAGCTTCTCGTTTAGCTCTTCGTACGTCAGGTACCCGCGCGACTTGCCCAAGTCGAGCAGCGCGGTGACGCGGATGATGACTTCCTCGGGCGAACCGGACCCGATCAACGGACTTTCGATCGACGACATATCTGGTGTTCTTCCTGGCAAACGCACACGCGACGGAACGGCGGCGACGGGCCAAGGCCCCCGGGGATGTTCCCGGGCCCTGCAACGGGTCGGCTACGACGTTCCCAAGCGGCCCGCACCCCGGCCCGCGCGTCATTGATCTGGGGTCCGTCCTCCGACCGCGTCGAAGGGCGCAACTCAAACCACTGCCGTGCGAGACCGGCCCGGGCCCGCTATGAGCGCGTCCGCCGAACCGGGCCTAAGTGCCGCGGGTCGACCGACGCCTGTTTTTTCCGATACAACTCTTCCAACAGCGCCGCCGCGTCCGAAGACCCGGCATCGCCCTGACTTATACGCCGAATTTCGGCAATTTGTTTCTGTAGCTCCTGACGCCGGCGGTCTTCGTCGAACATGCCCATCGCGCCGGCGAGCGTCGCGTCGACGTCCGCCAAGGCCTCGGCGGCCTCCAGCAATTCGATCGCGAGCGATTTCAAATCATCGTTCAAAGTCCCCAAAAGCTCGCTAAATACCGGCTCGCCCTCGTCCCGTTGATAGCCCCAATAAGCGTCCGCCAACCGCCGCCTGGCGGCGTCGACGAACGTTTCGGGGTGTACCGTCATCTGCACCTGCGGCCACCGGTTGGGCTCCCGTAGCAGTATGCCCAAGATTTGGCGTTCGGCCACTTCTCGGGCGTGGGCGACGTTTTCCGCAGGACTCTGCACCGATTGGGTCGGTGATTCCCCCGTCGCTTGGGGCTTAGCGACCGAGGAATCTCCACTACGCCGCGGCAGCCCACTGGGTTTGGCCGGTTTCCGGAAGCGGCGGTGCAGGTCGTCCAGCGGCATCTCGGTGAGCCGGCTGATCCGCGAGAGGACGGCGCCCCAGCGCATGTCGTCCACGGGGCCGGCGCCGCGCGCCTGGGCGAGCAGGTCCAGATACGCCCCGACGGCCTTTTGCTGACTCGTGACGTCGCCGGCCGCGTTCATCCGCTTGAAGAGCTGGTCCCACTTGAACGTGAGCACGTCCTTGGCGGCGCCGATCACGTCGCGGTCGAACGCCTCGGCGCCGAACTTCATGAAGTACTCGTCCGGGTCCAGGCCGTCCGGCAGCGAGGCGATCGCGATCTCGACGTCCTGGGTCAGGAACAGTTCGACCGAGCGGTCCGTCGCGCGATCACCCGCCTCGTCGGCGTCGAACAGGAAGACGATCTTGTTCGCGACCAGCCGGAGCGCCTTGACGTGCTGCTCGGTCAGCGCGGTTCCCAGGGGGGACACGACGTTGGACGCCCCGAACTGGTGGGCCATGACCACGTCCGTGTACCCCTCGACGATGACGGCGACCCCCGTCTCGACCATCCGCTTGCGGGCGAAATTGAGGCCGTACAACGTCCTGCTCTTGGAGAAGAGCGGGCTCTCGGGGCTGTTGAGGTACTTGGCGGGGTCTTCCGACCCGGGCGCTTTGCGCCCGCCGAACGCGATGACGCGGGCGTCCGCGTCCGCCATGATCGGGAACATGATCCGGTTGCGGAACGTGTCGTAGAACCCGCCGGCCCCGGTCTGGCGGGCCTTGAGCAGGCCGGCCTCGGCGAGTTTGTCGGGCGGGAACTTGCGCATGCCCGGCGAGCGCAGGAGGCCGTCCCACGCATCAGGGGCGAGGCCGACGCGGAACTGTTTGAGGGTCTGATCGTTGAACCCGCGCTGGGCGAGGTATTGGCGGGCGGCGGCACCGCGCTGCGGGTCCCAGAACAGGCTCTCGTAAAACTGGCAGGCGGCGGAGTGGGCGTCGAACAGCATCTGCCGCTCGCCCGCCTTGGCGGCCGAGGCCCCGCGCTTGGGCAAATCGATGCCGGCCTTGTCCGCCAGGAGGCGCAGTGCCTCAATGAACTCGACGCGGTTGTGCTTGATGACGAAGTCGATCGCGTTGCCGCTGGCCTTGCACCCGAAACAATGGAAGAATTGGCGGGCGGGGCTGACGTGGAACGACGGGCTCTTTTCCGTGTGGAACGGGCAGAGGCCGACGAAGTCCTTGCCGCGGCGCTTGAGCGCGACCGATTGCCCGATCAACTCGACGATGTCCGTCGAGTTGAGCACGAGCGACTTGTTATCGCCTTGGGCGACGGGCGATCCCACGCGTGTGCCTCTCTGCTCGACGACGTCGACGGGTCTAGACGCTGATCTGCGATTCACACCACCGACGGCCGACGGCCGATGCCGGCGGCCATGACGGGCAAACGAAAACGAGGGCGCAGACGCGCGCCCGCCCCGGCGATTTCAAAAACGCGATCAGTAAGTGTGCCCGGCGCGACGTCCTTGTCCGTGATCCGAACCGCTTAAGCCCTTGTCGCACATGGTCTAAGCGTCCGGCGGGCGCAGCCAAACGGTCAAATATAGCACCGTCCGGAAGGTCGGTCAAATCGGCCTCCGGGCGTCAACTTAAGGTCTGGCAAGTCGTTTCGTGCCCTATTTTAGGCAGGCGGGGTCAAGTTTTCCCGGCGCGCTGCGCTTTGGCGAGCAGGTAGAGCTGCCAGGCGTGCCGCACGCGCCCTTCGAGGCCCTCGCCGGGGAGGCGAGGGGCCAGCGCTGGGGCGGCATCGGCAGGGGGGAAGTTCCACGGGATGTGGCCGTCCTCCAACCCCGAGATCGTGTGGGCCAGGACCCGGTTGCGCGCGAAGTGGGGGGCGAGGCGGTCGAGGAACTTGTCACGACCGGCGGGGCCGATGGCGTCGACGGTCGCGAGCACGGGTGGGAGGCCGAAGTCGCTCGCGTACCGCTTGTCGACGGCGGCGTCTTCGCCGAACCTGGCCTTGGCGGCCTCGACGAAGTCCGGGCGGAAGGGGTCGCCCTTGGACGTGTACCAGCGGTGGTAGGCGCCCTCCAGCTTCGGGAGTGTGGCGAGCGACTTGGCGGCGCGCTCGCAGCGGATGAACAGCGGGCCGCCCCCGAGCACGATGTAGACGCCCAGCGTCGTCTGCATCGCGTACCGCGACGCGAGCACGTCGGTCTGCCTTGGGAGGTCGGCGACCTTCTCGACCGCGCCGCCCGTGAGCGTGAACCCCGGCCCCCAGAGGTTGGCGCCGGCGGGGAGGATGTCGGGGTTTTTGGCGCGGTCGAGGAACTCCATCGACCGCTCGACGCTCCGGCGGTGCAACCCGTCGCCGAGCACTTCGTAGGCCAGGAGCATCGCGAGGGTCGAATCGCGGAACTCGCGCGTGTCGAGGCGGACGAGGCGGGTCTGCTTGGCGGGCGGGGCGTCGGGCGGGTGCATGACGGGCCAGCCACCGGTCTCGGCCTGCTGGCGGAAGAGCCAGGTCGCCGCGCGGGACGCCGAGCGGGCGAGGGCCTCGTTGGCGGGGTCCTTCGCGTTGCCGTCCAGGAGGGTGAGCAGGAGCGCCAGTGCGGCGCGGGTAGGTCCGCGGTCGGGAAGCGCGGCGAGCGGGTCGCGCGACGTCGCGTTGGTCGCGTTGAACAGGGGGCCGGCGGGGATGCGCCCGGACGTGTGCTGGGCGGCGGTGATCCCGCGCGCGACCTCGCGCGCGGCCTGCGCGTACTTCGGTTCCTTCAACAGGTCGCCGGCCCAGAAGAGCACGAGCCCGGCGGCGGGGCCCTGGCCGGCATCCATGGCGACGGGGACCGGGATTCTGCGCTTCGGATCGTCGACGACGTCGCCGGCGGGCCACGCGATGCCGTACGGGCGCTTGATCGCGGCGGCGAGCAGATCGTCGCACTCGCGCGCGAGCTCGGCGGCGTAGTCGGGCGCGGGGGCGGCGACGGCGGGCGCGGCGCAGATCAGGAGGAGGAGCAGGGGGGCGCGCATGGGCGCAGTATACGCGGGACCGGACCACGACGATCCCCTGATAGCTGCAACGCAACGCGTTGCTGACGCGATCGGATGGGGCGCTCGACCCCGAGCGCGTCAGCAGGTCGTTGACCCGCAGCTAGACTAACTGTGAGTGCGGACTACTTCACCTCAATGACCAACATCGTGACGTCGTCCTTCGGCTGCAGGCTGCCGGATTGCGCGTCGAGGCCGTCGGCGATTTCCTTAAGGAACTCTTCGGCAGGAAGGTGGGCGCGGGCCTCGACGTGCTCGCGCCACTTGTGGGTGTCGCCGACGTCGTCGCCGCAAAAGCCGACCTCGATCCCGTCGCTGTAGATCAGGACGCGATCACCGGGCGCCAGCGTGGTCCTGGCGACGGTGAACGGCTCGTCGGGGAAGATGCCGAGCAGCGGGCCCTGGGCGTCGACGAACTCGATCCGGTTGGATCCGGCACGCAGGACGGCGGGCGAGGGGTGCCCGCCGCGGGCGAAGCGCATCTCGAGGGTGCGCGTGTCGACGATGCCGTAGAGCGCGGTGGCGTAGGTCGCCTGCGAGAGTTCCTGGTCGATGATCGACTGGTTGAGGCGCGCGAGCGTCTCGCCCGGGTCCAGAAGGCGATACCCGCCGGCGAAGATCTCCTTAGTGACCAGCGCCTTCTTGACGAACATGGTGAGCAGGGCGGCGGGCATTCCGTGGCCGACGGCGTCACAGATGAAGAACCCGACGTGGTGCTCGTCGAGGCGCATAACGTCGTAGAGGTCGCCGCTGACGTACCCGGCGGGGCGGAACAGGCTGTGAAAGTGCACGGCCCCAAGCTGCGGGAGCGTCTTGGGCAAAAAGTCCTGTTGGATCCGGGCGGCGAGGCGGAGCTCCTCGTCGATCCGCTGCATGTAAAAGCGGAGGGTCTCGTCGCGGCGGCGGAGGTGGTTGACCTCGAAGCTGAGCGCGTCGATCTCGGACTGGAGGGCGGCCATCTGCTCGCCGACCGAGACGATCAGGTTGGCGGCGCCGTTGCGCGGCTTGGGGAGCGGCGCGAGCGAGGGCAGATCGTTGGGTCCGTCGCCGACCGCGGCCGCGTCGTCCCGAACCAGTCGCATCGGAGCCATGTGCGCCTTCGATTCCGCGAGAGAGGTGCGTGCGCCCGTGTGGACGGGTGCTGCTGGCGCGACCGCGCGTGACGGATGTGCGGGGCGTCCCCTCTGTTCGTCGGTTTATGGGGGCGCGGACTTTAGCGGGTAATGCGCGCGAGGCGGAGGAATTAGGGCGAGGCTCCGTCCGAGCCGCGGGGGCACCCCGCGCACCGAGCGAACGGCTCGGACGGAGCCTCGCCCTCCCGAGGGTTATGCGACGAGGTTGAGTTGCGAGCCGCCCGCTGCAGGTGCGGCGTACGGACCGGAGGGTCGCGCCGGGTTCAGTGCAGCGCGGACGCGCGCGACCTGTGCGGCCGCGGCGTCGACCACCTCCGTCGCGAGTCCGGAGGGCGCGCCCGCCAGCGTTCCGCCCGTGCGCAGGTCGCCGACGTGGTAGGCCCGGTCGTCCCGGCGGACGGATCCGAGGCGGGCGGCGTCCGCGGCGGGCAGGGCGACCCCGCGCACGGCGGCCGAGCCGTCCAATAACTTTCCGTCGCCGTAGGTCGTCGAGCCGGCGACGCGGTCGACGTCGGCGAGGACGGCGTCGACCTCGACCTGCCGGCCGCCGTCGGTGACGAGTTGGCGGACTTCCCCGAGCAGGCTGCCGATCGCGCCCAGGCCGGCGTCGGCGGCGCGGGCGCGCTCGGCGTCGTGGGCGGCGCGGGCGGCGGCGCGGGCGAAATCGACGTCGGCGCGGTCGTGGCCGCGGCCGACCGCGCCGGCGGCGTCACGGGCGGACATCGTTCGCGCGCCGCGGCTGGCGGTTGACTCGCCCCGCGCGAGCTGCGCGATCCGCGCGGACCGCACACCGCCCAGGCCGCCCAAACGTTCGTTGACGCCCATCGCGCTCTCTCCTCGTGTCCCGAAGAAAGATTTCCAATTCGCGCGGGCCGCGGGCAAGGTCCGGTAAGTCCAAAGTGATCGCCGGCGCAGTTTGCGGGGCGGGCATCCGCTCCCCAGACCGCGGCATACTCCGGGAATCTGCGCCGTCAGTACAAGTGCGACGCGCGCACTGTCCGCCCTCATTTCGCCAATGCGCGAGTCGCCCGCCGGGGCAACTTGCGCAGGCGTGCCGCCTTTGCAACTTGCCGGGGGTGTAGTACATAGACGTATGAAGATCGTCCGGCGCGGCACCCCCGGGGTGCGGGCAAGCGCCGGACGGTGGTGTGGTGGCCCGGCCGGTGCGAGGGAGACGCATGCCGACGGTTCTCGTGGTCGACGACGTGGCGGACGCGCGGCACCTGATGTCGCGCGTGCTCAAGCATTCGGGGTTCGACACGTTGTCGGCGGCGAGCGGGGAGGAAGCGCTGCGGCTGGCGCGCGAACGGCGGCCAGCCGTCATGCTGCTCGACATCGACATGCCGGGGATGGACGGGTTCGAGGTGCTCGGCGCGGTCAAGCAGGCCGAGGACCTGCGCGACATCGCGGTCATCATGCTGACGGCGATGAGCGGGGAACACTTCCGGGCCAAGGCGCGGGCGCTGGGGGCCGAGGACTACTTCGTGAAGGCGAGCTTCAAGCTGGCCGACATGCTGGCGCGGATTCGCGAGCACGCGGCGTAGGGCGGGGTTGGGGCATTGCGAGGATTGCCGCAAAGACGCAAAGGGCGCAAAGACGGCAAGACGAGCGGTCCGTGGAACAGGGTAGTCAGGCGGCGGAAGATCCGACCGATCAGGTGGCTGCTCTGCGCCACGACCTTTGCGTCTTTGCGGCCATGTCGGGCCCCTATCGGCCGCGCGGGCGGCGGCGGAGCAGGGGGAGGCCGAGACCGGCGAGCAGGAGCATGGAGCCGGGCTCGGGCACGATCCGGAAGACTTCGCCGCCGGTGAACATGTCGACGACGTACAGGTTGCCCAGCGCGTCCTCGCCGAAGCTGGCGATCCCGCCGACCGTGCCGTTGCCGCCGGTCGGGATGCTCGTGTGCTCGACGAAGTCGGTGATCGTCGCGCCGTCGTAGATGAACGACCAGAGCCTGGACGTGCCGATGTCGGCGAAGAAGTAGCGGCCGTCGAGGCCGGGGTCGCCGTTGCGGACGACGTGCCCGCCGGTGATCGTCGTGCCGACCGAGCGGATGTAATCGTGGATCGGGTCGATCATGCCGGGCTGGAGCGCCCCCCCGACGCCCCCGGTGGGCGTGGCGATGGTGCCTTCGCGGACGCGCCACCCGAAGTTCTGCCCGCCGGCGCTGCCGCCGGGGATGAAGTCGATCTCCTCGCGGTTGTCCTGGCCGACGTCGCCGATGAACATGGCCCCGGTCGTCTTGTCGAACCCGGCGCGGAAGGGGTTGCGCAGGCCGTAAGCCCAGATCTCGTCGTCCCCCGTGGTCGACGCGAACGGGTTGGCGACGGGATTACCCGCCCCGCCGCGCGGGATCGCGTAGTTCCGGTTGGCGTCGGCCGCGAACTCGTCGGCGTTGACGTCGATGCGGAGCATCTTGCCGAGCAGGTTGTTGGTGATCGTCTGGGCGTTGCCGTTGGCGGCGTGGCCGACGCTATTGTTGTCGTTGGAACCGCCCCCGTCGCCGGTGGCGATGTAGAGGTAGCCGTCTTTCGGCCCGAACCCGAGCCACCCGCCGTTGTGGTTGGTCTGGGGCTGGTCGATGATCATGACGGTCTGGGCGGACGCGGCGTTGGCGAGGTTGGCGTCGCCGGCCGAGCGGGTGTAGCGGCGGACGTTGGTCTGCCCGCCGACGAACCCGGCCTGCGAGCCGCCGGGGGCGGTGTAGTTGACGTAGAACTGGCCGTTGTTGGCGTAGTTCGGGTGGAAGGCCATGCCGAGCAGGCCTTGCTCGTTGCCGCTGGTGTGGGCCGGGACGGTCACGAAGGGGGTGGCGTTGATCGTGCCGGCGTTCGGCCCGGTCAGGTTGAGGATCTTGATCTGGCCGGTGTGCTGCTCGCCGATGAACAGGCGGCTGGTGTCACCCGGCGCGTGGGTGACGAACACCGGGCGGGCGAGGCCCGCCGCGACGCGGACCGCGGAGATCGACGGCGCGGCGGCGGCGGGAAGGGTGGCGAATGCGGCAATCGCGAGCGCGGCTGCGGCGGAGCGTGTGACGGACATCGAGCTCTCCTCTCCCAAGGGGGTTCGTTGTCGGGATCGTTCGCGGTGTCCAGCGTAACACGGGGAGCGGGCGGGCGGGAAAGCAAATTCGGATGGCGATGGGAGGCGAGCTTTCGCGCGAACCGCCGCGGGAGGAAAGAACAGAACCGCAGACGAACGCCGATGCACGCGGGTCAGAGAGCGGGCCCTCCGATCGGCGTTCACCCGCGTACATCCGCGGTTCCAAGTCTGCTTCGTGTTTCGCGTGCCTTTCGTGGTCGGACCCTACTTCACGCCCTTGAGCGTCTCGGTCGCCTTGGCCTTGATCGCCGGGCTCGTGGCCTTGTCGGCGGCGGCCTGCAGAGCGGCCTTGCGCTTGGGGGCGGGGATGCCGCGGTTGCCCTTGCTCGCGACCGTGACGATCGCGTTGGCGGCTTCGTCGGCGACCGACGCGTCGGCGTTGAGCTGGGCGACCAGCGCGTCGAGGGCCGCGGCGCTCCCGACGGCGGCGAGCGCGGCGATCGCCTGCCGGCGCTCTTCGGGTCGCGTGATCAGGGGCAGGACTTCGTTGATGCGTTTCAGGCGGTCGGCCTCGGGCATCTTCTTCGTGCCGGTGGCGAACTGGAGGTAGCCCCGCGTGGCGAGCACCTTGTGGGCGGGCTTCTTGCCGGTCTTGGCGAGGTTCATGAGCGGGTCGAGGACGGCGGTGTCTTCGGGCCAGCGGTTGGGCCAAGTCGAGAGGGTGCGGACGGCCTCGTCGGCGAGGGTTTCGTCGGCGTCGTTGGCCGAGGCGACGACGGTGTCGAGCGCCTCCTTACCGCCCGCGCCCGCGAGCGCGCCCAGCGCCGCGATGCGGAGTTGCGGCTCGCCGGTCTTGGCGACGGGCAACAGCAGCGGGACGACGGCCGCGCCCCACCGGCCGGAGATCGAGCGGACCGCCTTGGCGATCGCGTCGCGCTCGGTTTCGGGGGCCTTGGTCATCAGGCGGAGCAGGTCGGGGACGAGCTTGTCATCGCCGTTCGCGCCGATCGCCTCGAGCGCGGCCGCCTTCACGGTCGGCTCGGGGTCCTCGATCGCCTTCACGAACTCCGCCATCGACCCTTCGAGCTTGCGCTGCTCGGCCAGCTCGATCAGCACGCGGCGCGGCTTGCCGGTGGCGGCCTTCAGGCGGGCGAGCAGGTCGGCGTCGATGTCCTTGCCGGGCATGCGGGCGAGCGACGTGATGGCCGCCTGTGCCAGCGCCGCGTCGGCCCCGGACGCGGCCTCGATCAGCACGGGGACGCTGGAGATGTTGCCCAGGAACTCGAGCGTCTCTGCCGCGGTCGTGCGGACGCCGGGCGCGCCGCTCTTGGCGGCCTCGGTGACGACGGGCAGCACCTTGGCCTTGTCGGTCGGGCGGTCGGCCAGCGCGAGGATCAGCAGCGACTGGCGGTCGGGCGTGGTGCGGGCGAGCTCGCCGATGATCGCGTCGGCGACCTCGGGGCCCTGCAGCTCGCGGGCGGTGCGCATCGCGATGCGGAAGATCTCGCGGTCGGGCGAGCGGAGCTGCTCGACGAGCAGGGGGGCACCGGCCGGGCCGCGGGCGAGGATCGCGCCGCGCGTCGCCTCGAGCACACGCTGCTTGGGCATCTCCGGCGCGGCGCGGACGGCGTCGTACAGCTTCACGGCGTCGGCGGCCTTGCCCTCGGCGAGCCACCGCTCGGCCACGAGCACCGCGCCCTCGGCGGCGGCGCTGCGGACGGCCGCGGGGCCGGTCGTCAGGCGCTGCGTGAGCGGGCCGGCGGCGTCGGGCCCGCCGATGTGCCCGAGCGCGACCGCGGCGGCGGCGGCGACTTCTTCATTCGTATCCGCGAGCTTCTCGGCGAGCGCGGGGACTGCCTTGACGTCGCGGCGGACCGCGATCGAGTTGATCACGCCCACGAGCGGGCGGTCCTTCAGCGTGCCGACCGCCGCGCGCAGCGCATCATCCGCGGCCGGGTCCGTGATGGCCTCCAGCGCAATGCGTGCCCACGAGTTGAGCTCGGGGTCCGGCAGCAGCGCCGCCAGTGCCGGCACCGACTGCTTCGTGCCCCACACCGCGAGCTGCTTGCACGCGATGCCTTTGTCGCCCTTAGCCGCGTCGGCGGCCGAGATCAGCTTGATCAGGTCGGCTTCCTTCGGGGGCGGGCCGCCGTTGACGACGACGTCGGCGGCCCGGGTGTTGAACGAGAGGCTCGCGAGCAGGGCGAGCGCTAGGAGGCGTGTCTTGGCGAGTTTCATGGGGTTGGTTCCGGTCTCGTTTGTCTTTGAAGGCTTGATGTCCCCGAGCGGCGAGGCCGTTGCGACGTTGCCGGTGGTGTTCGAACGGTCGTTGCCATCGTCGCGGGGGCCTTGTCGTGCCGGCTAGATCCTTCGGAGTACCTCAGGATGACGGACCGCGCCGTCACGCGGAGTGTCCGATTTCGCTGCGTCCTCTGCGTCTTTGCGGTGAATCCTCACACGCGCCACGGCTCGCGGCGCGCCTCGGAGCGCAGGCGGTTGGCCTCGGCGTCGTTGACGAACTCGCACTTGGCCGGGTCGAACTTCAGCTTGCGGTTGAGGAACAGCGCGATGTTCGCCGCGTTGCACGTGATGTGCGACCAGCAGGCGGCGTCGGCGTTGGCGCGGGGCTGGCTGCGCGACTTCACGCAGTCGAGGAAGTTGCGGACGTGGAAGTTCGCCGGGTACCCCCCGATCTTCTGCCGCCGGCCGGCGAGCAGATTGGCGTTGCTCGCCATGATGTCGCCGTCGTCGGCGGTCTCGACCCAGCCGTCGGACCCTTCGAAGCGAACGGGGCACGAGCCGAGCGGGAGCCAGCCGTCGTCGCGGAAGACGAGCTTGACGCCGTTGGCGTACGTGCAGACCAGGCGGTTGCCCTGGGGTTCGTATTCGATCGGCGCGGTGCCGTCGGCGTCGTTAGCGACCTGGCAGAGGTCGGCGCAGTGGCTGCCCCACTCGAGCGTGCCGCCCCCGCCCATCCCGCCGACGAACCCGCCGCCCTTCTCGAAGTTGAACGAGTTGGTCAGCGCCTTGTTGTACGGCCGGTACGCCGCCGGCCCGAGCATCATGTCCCAGTCGAGCTCCTCCTTGGGCGGCGCGGGCTCGGCCGGGTACCAGCCGCTCATCTTGTCGATCAGCCCGCGCGGCTGGGCGTGGAGCGCGGTCAGCTTGCCCAGGCGCCCGCGGCGTGCCAGGTCGATCGCGTACATGAAGTGCGGCAGGCTGCGCCGCTGCGTCCCCGCCTGGAAGACCCGCCCCGTCCGGCGGAACACGTCCGCGAGCATCAGGCTCTCGTTGATCGTCTTCGAGCACGGCTTCTCGCAGTACACGTCCTTGCCAGCGCGGGCGGCGATCGACGACGCGACCGCGTGCCAGTTCGGCCCGGTCGCGATGATCACCGCGTCGATGTCCTTGCGGTCCAATAGCTGGCGGAGGTCGTTGTAGGTCGCGCAGTCCGTATTGCCGTTGCGCTCGTCGGCGGCCTGCTTGGCGGCGGCCTTGCGCTTGGCGTTCACGTCGCACACGGCCAGCGTGTGCACGTCGTTCTCCGCTAGGAAGCACTTGAACACGTACGACCCGCGGTTGCCGATGCCGATCGCGCCCAGCGTGATCCGCTCGCTCGTCGGGACCGCCCCGTCCTTCCCCAGCACGTGGCCGGGGATGATCATCGGGGCGGCGACGGCGAGCGCGCTCGCCTTGGCGGCGCCGCGCAGGAAGCGCCGGCGGCTCTGGAGCTTGTTCGAAGGGGAGGAAGAGGACTGCTGCGATCGGGGCATGCTCGTCTCCTGTGTGGTCGGACCGCGAGTCCGACGCCTGCGCCTTTACGGCTGATCCGCGATGTGACACCCGCGCGCGAATACGTCACGGCCGCGCGGGGCTAAGTCGCACTACGTTACCGGCTCGGCCCGCCGTCCGCCACGCCGCGCGCCGCTGCCATGGCCACGCGCCGGCACGGCGGCGCGACGGGCTCTTGCGACCGCGCAAGATTCCTCGCGCTCACCGGCGCGCGCCGCCGGCTTACGATGGTCCGTACCTCAGACCTGTCTACCCGAAAGGAGCGGCCGCGCTGATGCGTTACGTCATGAAAGAGAAGCTGTGGTCGTGGGCCGACGACTTCACGATCCGCGACGAGGCCGGCGCCGACCAGTTCGTCGTCCGCGGACGCGTCTTCAGTCTCGGCGATAAGCTCTCGTTCACCGACCTCGCCGGCCAGGAACTGGTCTTCATCCGCCAGAAGCTTTTGAGCTGGGGGCCGACGTACGAGCTCGAGCGGGGCGGCGGCGGCGCGCCGACCGCGGTGGTGCGCAAGCACCTCTGGACGTTCTTCAAGGACCGGTTCACCGTCGACGTGACCGCCGACGGCGCCACGCCCGACGACCTGGAGGTGCGCGGCGACTTCTGGGACCACGAGTACGAGTTCGTCCGCACCGACGGCCGATCGGCGGCCCGCGTGTCGAAGCAGTGGTTCAGCTGGGCCGACACGTACGGCGTCGACGTCGCGCCCGGCGAGGACGACGTGCTGATCCTCGCGTGCACGGTCGTCGTCGACCAGGTGATGGAGAAGCGACGGCGGTGACGGGGGGGAGTAACCCTTTCGTTCGCCGGGGCGCGGGCTCACACGAACCGTGCGACGAAATCGCTGTACGCGTCGCGCACCGGCAACTCCGTGTCCCGCGTGACGCGCCGCCGGGTCGCGCGGACGACCTCGCCGGTCACCGGGTTGCGGCCCTCCTTCCCGTACGCCTCCCAATACAACCCCGACCCGCGCCGCTGCCACGCCGGCAGGTCATTGAAGTTGATTCCGTGCTGGAACAGCAGCTCGTTCTTGTCGGCGACCGATTTGCCGAGAAGGGCGTGCGACGCCTCGTCAGGCGACCGACCCTGTTTCCGGAGCAGCCAGTAACAATGGGCACTCAGCGCGTTGCGGTGCGCGTCCTCGGTGCGCCAGCGGAAGTAGTCCACGACGTCGCCGGGCCGGGGCAGCTCGCAGATCCGGCAATCGAACGACGCGACCGCCCCCAGGCCGAGCGCGAACGTCGCGCTCGCGTGCCCGGCGAATACCGAGTTGAGCTTGCGCGTCTTGCGGTCGAACAGCCCGCACCCGAGCGGGAACAAGAGTGAGATCTCGTCGCTTTGCGTGAACGCGTACGTCGCGTCGAACTCGGTCAGCAGGGCCCCGGCCGTCGCCAGCATCAGGTCGCGGAACCGCGCGTCGAACGGCGCCTCGAACGCGTGCACCTCCTTGGTCAACCGCGTGAACCCCCGGCCGTCCAGCCGGGCGACGATGTAGACCCCCGGCAGCACGCGCAAGTCGTACGCCGTCTCGAACACCCGCATCCGCGCGTCGAGTTCGTCAAACTTCATCCGCCGGCCCGTCCTTCCACGCCTCGACCACGAACCCGCCGGCCCCGTCGGTACGGACGTACCACAGCCGATCGAAGCCCTCGGCCGGCGACGGGCACACCAGCCGCTTGTACGTCCCGAGCAGTCCGACCCGTGGCACGACCTGCTCGGCCGGCCGCTGCTCGTTCCGGACCGTGCAGTCGGCGACGCGCGATTCAAAGTAGCACCCGACCACTTCGAAGTGATGCGCCTTGGCCGGGGCGACGTAACGGGCCCGCTCCTCGGCCGTCGGGTTCGTGTTGTCGATCACCGTCGGCTGCTTCGCCGCCAGGCATGCCTCGAACAGGAGGCGCTCCCGGTGGCGGGTGCGCAGCATGTCCATGCCCAGACGGACGTGCGTGTCGACCAATCTCTGACGGTAAAAGCTGGACTTCCCGCTCCCCTGAAGCCCGATGAAGACGATGAGTTGCATGGCCGCGCCGCGATCCGCTCACTTCCCCACGCAATACAACGCCCTATCCGACCGAATGAACAACTTCCCCCCCGACACCGCGATCCCCGCGTTGAACGTCGACCGGTCGCCCAGGTCGTTGAACGCCAGTTGCTCGAACTTCGGCGTAGCCGCGACCACGATGATCTTCCCGTCGCGCGTCGTGTAGTAGACCTTGCCGTCGGCGAGCAGCGCGGGCGCGTACACCTGGGTGAACCGCCCGCCCACATGCTGTTCGTAGACGACCTTGCCGGTCTTGGCCTCCGCGCAGTACGCCGTCCGGTTGTTCTCGTTCATCCAGTAGATGTGGCCGTCGTGGAAGACGGGCGACGACACATTCGAGCCCTTCGTGCCCGTCCACAAACGGTGCGACCCGGTCACGTCCGCGCGCCCGCCGGCCTTCACCGCCAGCGCCCCGCCCGAGCGCCCGCCGATGCAGTAGACGACCCCCTCGTTCGCCAGGACGCACGGCACCATGTACCACCTGATGTCCGTGTCGCACGACCACAACTGCTTCCCGGTCGCCGGGTCGAACGCGAGGATCTTCTGCATGATCGGCACGACGATCTCGCTCGCCCCGCCCGGCAGGTTCACGACGACCGGCGTGTTCCACGCCTCCTTGATCCCGCCTGCCCGCCATGCCTCCTTACCGGTATTCTTGTCGAGCGCGATCAGCGACGAGCTCTCCACGCTCGCGTTGACGATCACCTTATCGCCCGCCAGCACGAGCGACGCGCCGGACCCCCACCCGTTCAGCCCATTGCCCACCGGCGCCCGCCAGGCCTCGCGCCCGTCCACCAAGTCGAGCGCGACGACGCCCGACTTCCCGAAGAAGCAGTACAGCCGCTTGTCGTCGGCCACCGGCGTGTTCGACGCGTACCCGTGCTCGTCCCGGATCTTCGGCTGCTCCGGCAACTCCGCCTTGAACGACTTCTCCCAGATCGTCTTGCCCGAATCGCGGTCGAGGCACAGCACGTGCCGCTTGAGGTTCTCGGGGCTCCCTTGGTCCTGCCGCGGCACGTTGTACCCCGTGTAGCACGTCAGGAAGATCCGCTTGCCGACGATCACCGGCGTCGACGACCCGGGCCCCGGAAGATCCACCTTCCACGCCACGTTCTCCGCCTGCGACCACGTCACGGGCAACCCCTTCTCCGCCGACGCCCCCTGCGCCCCCGGCCCGCGGAACTGCGGCCAATCCCCCGGCACAACTTCGGCGAAACACGCGGTCGAGATCATCGCGGAAACGACGAGAGCGGCGGCTCGGTTCATGGGCGCGGTTCTCCTTGGTCCTCGATCGTAACCAGCGCCCGATTGAATCGCGATGGAATTCCCGTCGTCAGACCGTCCGCCGCGCCGCCGTATCCCCCGCACGTCCCGCCGACCGCGCGCGGGCCACCCCTCTCACCCCACACCGGAGACCCCGCCATGACGGAGGCCGACTAAGTCAACGAACCGCTCTACTGCATGGTCACCCTCAACCGCCCGTGCCCCGGCGGCCACGAGGAGATGGTCAGTTGGATCCCCCAGGCGCTCGCGCGCAAGGGACTCGTCGTCGACCTCAAGGACAACGAGACCGGCCGCCGAACCTGCGGGTGGACCGTGATGGACGACGGGACCAACCCCCGCCCGTACCGCACGCTCAACGCCCGCTCGCGCGACTACAAGAAGACCCGCGACGCGTCGGACATCTGACCGCGGAGGTAGCCGCTTCGGCGCCTAGAGCACCTGTTCGCAGGTCCGTCCTCGCAATGGCCGCGGCAGTGGCTTCGCCTCTTCGCGAAAGTCATCCAACAGGTCCTGCAAACTCGTCATGGAAGCGCTCTAATCACTCACCGAGAATACTCCAACCGGCCCCGGCACCCACCGGGGCCGACCTCGTTGGTATGCGCTCGACCGCTTACGCCGCCACCGCCTCCGCGACCGTCCCCCGGATGTCGAACGCCGTATCCAGCCGGCACCGCTGGAGCAGCGAGTGCACCATCGGCGGGACCGCCGCCAGGCGGAGCTTCGCGCCGATGTCGCCGAGCCGGTTCGCAAACCGGAGCAGCGCCCCCATCCCGATGCTCGACAGGTACGTCGCCCCGCCCAGGTCGACGACGACGATCTCGGGCCCCATCTCCAGCGCGGCGGCCAGCGCCTTGCTCAGCGCGTTGTCCTCCCCCACGCCCGTGTGCTTGCCATCCTCCCCGACCATCGCCGTGATCCCCACCTCCCCGGCGACCTGGACCACCACCACCCCCGGCGGCAAAGCGCGAGCCCCGCCGACCGTTTCGATCGTCACACGCATCGAATCCATAACGACGTCCTGTTCTTGATCACGACGCGGCCCGCCCTCATTTCGAACCCGGCGCCGGCGACGATAGCAATTTCGAACAGTTTGGCAAACCCCGGCTAACACCGCGGACGCGTCCTCACCCGCCGCACCTCATCGCACCGCCTGCGCATCTCGAACCGCCCGCGCCAGAAGTGAACCGCGCCAGTTTCGAATCGACCGACTTGTAGGTCCCCATCCCGTCCTCCGGCGGCCCCCCCCTCTTTCCGCAGGTGCGTCGCCCGCCACATCGGGTGATCCGGCGCGATCGCCCACCCGTGGCCGGCGTCGTCGAACTCCGGCACGTACGTCCCCCGCAACTCCTCCGCGTCGCCCACCGCCGGTCGGGCCGCGTCGCGCGGCGTCACGACCAGCGTGATCGTCCCCTTGTACCGTCGCCCCTCGATCGCCCGCGGCGTGTTCGACCCCGGAGTAGTCCTCGTCCGCGTCCGCGTACGTCGACGGCGGCGCCGCCACCTCCACGCCGACCGTCGCCGGACAGGCCGCCCGCAGCGCCGTCACGAACCGCACCGCGCAAGCCGCGAACCGCGCCCCCGCCGCCCGGTCGGCCACCGGCGAGGCGTCGGTCACGGCCGACGACCCGGGATCCGTCCGGTACCCGAAGTGCCGCCGCCGCGCCGCCTGCTCCCGCGCCTGCCGGACGACCCCGCCGTCAAATTGCCCCGCCGTGAACCCCACGTCGCGCGCCCCCGACGGCGGGATGACGAAGCACCGGGTCACGCGCGACCCCAGCACCGCGTCGACGAACCCCAGCCGGTAACCGACCCGGTACGCCCCCCGCTTTTCCGCCGGCCCGTCGTCGTACGGCGTCCGCTCGCGCACCGGGACGTCCTTCGGCAAATCGCTCGCCGCGAACGCGTCGAACACCCGGTCCCAATCCTCATCCCCCTCACGCGGCAGCCGCGCCGCCACCGGCGCCGCCGCCGCTGCCGACATCTCGCGGGTGGACGGTAACGTCGCCGGCCGTACCGCCGGCGCGCCAGCCACGCCGCCGAGCCGCGCCCGGTCATCAGCCGCGCCGTGCTGTCATCGGCGACCGACCACTGTGTGACGACGGTGCACGGCACACCGGCCGCCGCGAAGGTCCAACTCAGGCCGAGGACCCCTTCCCCGTCCAACCGTTGTCCCCGGGCCGTATCGCACGCGCCGAGCACGGCGAGGTCGGCCGACGGTTTCATATCGAGGATCTCGCGGGCGTAGAGCATCCCGTCGTCCGCGGGCTCGCCCGCCGCCGCCGGGAGGGGCGGCCGCCGGGCGGCGGGCGCGGCCGCAACTCCCGCCGAGCGGGCGAACGCGAGCGCCGAGTAGAGCGGGGCGTCCCGGTTGAGCAGCCCGTGGGTGGCGAAGTGGAGGTGCCGGGCGGCGTTCATGTGGTCGAGGACCGCCCGTTTGGTCGCGGCCGCGCCGCTCAGCGCGGGGGCGCCGTACAGGGCGGCGACGCGCTCGGCCTCGAGCGCCGCGGCTGGCAGGGCCGGCAGGCGACCGTCCAGGGCCGGGCCGCCGACCGACAGGATCGCGGCCGCGCCCGCGGGACCGGGGCCCGCGCGGCGCGCGTCGGCGGCGGCGACCATGCGCACCGCCGCCGTGGCGGACGGGGCGTAGCTGAGCGCGTGGGTCTCGCGATCCAGTACTTCCCGCCGGCGTCGACTAGGGCTTGGAACGGCAGGCCGTGAAGCACGTCGTCCGGGACCAGGACGACGTGGTCGCGGCCGGCCAGGTCGGCCGCGGCCGCGGCGACGTTCCCGAGGACCCGCAGGGCGGCCCGGCTCGTCACGCTCGGCCGTCAGGATGTCGTGGGCCCGGCGGAAGGCAGCCACCGCGGCGTCGTGCCGACCGGCCGCGGCGTGCACCCGGCCGCGGGCGTTTTCGCACACCCGGCCAGCGCCCGGTCACCGGCCGCCGTCGCCAACTCTGACGCGATGTCACAGAGCCGCGCAGCCAGCGCCCCATCCGCCCGCTCGGCTTCGGCCGGCACCGTGTCCGACAGGTACTGGGCGGCCTCCCGCCAGTCGTTGTCGGGGTCCGAACGGATCAGCGCCGCCCGCGCGCCCGCGTCCGGGGCCTTCACGAGCGCGTTGAGCAGGTCGCCGACGGCGAGCGTGTGCCCGGCGAACGCCCAGCCGGCCGGCCCGCGCACGAACGTGCAGTTCCAGATCACCGGCTGTTCGGTCGTCCGCCCGTCCGCGGTCAGCCGCCACGTGAACCGCAGCCGGACCGTCGCCCGGGTCCCCGGTCACGTCCCACCGCGAGAATCGCGGGCCCGCACACTCGACCTTGTCGTGCCGCGCCATCCGCCGGGCGAACGCGGCGAACTCGTCCGGGCGCCCGACCCACTGGTCTGCCGCCGCCAGGACCGCCCCAAGGGCCGCCACGTCGCGCGCCCCAAGGGCGCCCAGTAGCCGCTCGCCGGCGGCCCGGACGTCCGGATGCTCCGGGGCCGCGGGGGCCGCGTGGCCGGCGCCCTGCGACCGTGTCGCAAGGGCCAGGAAGACGTGCGTGACGACGACCACGCGCGTTGACCGCCGCCACGTTCGGGTTGAGCCGGAGCACCTCCAGGTTTTCTCGCAACACGTTCGCGTTCAGCGGCACGCCCGGGCCGCCCGGCCATACACGCGGCAGCACGAAGTCGTCCCGCAACCGCCGCGGGCGGTCGCCGGTCAGGCGCACCCGGTCGAGCGTGCCCTCGACGATCCGGAATGTGATCACCCCGTCCCTGAACTCCTGCGGCGGGATGACCGCGCCCGAATTCACGTACCCCGCCTTGACGTACGCGGTCGTTATCGCGACCCGCGCGGCCTCCAGGTCTTCGAGCGTCAGCATCCGCTTCGCCAGAATGTCCTTGACCGCGTGATTCAATACCCGTGCCTCCACGCTCCGCCGCCCGTCATAGACAAACTCCCTGACCTCGATCCGATCGCCTGGGCCCAGGAGCCGGTCGGGCAACGCGTCGGGGCGGACGGCGGGGGGCGGTGCCGCAGCGGTGCCGGGGGGCGCCGGCACCAGCGCGTTGGTGACGGCGGCGGCTAAGACCATCCAGCACTTGGGCATAGTTGTTCGCATGATCTAGGCTTCGCCGGCTCATCTTCCGATGCGCTACCGGCTTCCGGGCCCCCATGATAACGGGCGAGCGAACACTACAACTAGCCCCGTAAACCCTCGTCGACGCTCCAGTACTAAGCGAATCGCAATGCGAACCAGCCGGCGCGGGTAGACCCGACACGGGGCATCCGCGCGGTTGACGATCCGGAGCGGCGCGGAAATGTATGGCAATCGGGACAGCGGATCGCCACACAGGACTTGCTGAGCAGGATGAGCTGAGGGCGAAGTCGTCCGGGTTCCAAGTCCATGAAAATGCGACGGGCCGCGCGCGTTCGACGTAGCAGGCGTCGTCGAGCCTACGATCTCCGGGAGGAGGGTGCCCGCAGGTCCAGACCACCCGCCGGTTGACCTTCTTGACCCAGCCCCGCTTATCCGGGCTGAAGGGGGGTAGCTGGGGTAGGGCTCGCCCTACTCTTGGCTTGTCTTGCTGTGGCCATTGTGTCTCCTGTGTTTGGGGCCAACACGCCAAAAGGCACGGGCGATCCGTCGCCGTAATTGGGTGACGCCGGGAGAAGCAGGGCTGGTCAGCGGCTACCTAGAAATACGTCCAGCCCACGGAATGGGGGGTGGCGGAGGGGGGTGGCGACACGGGGAAACGAACCCACGGCCCGCACGCCGCTTGGTCGCGGAACACCGGAACGCCGGAACGCCGGAACGCCGGAACGGCGGAACACGGGGGTCACGTGGGGGTGTGCGTGCGGAACAGCGGAACGGCGGAACAGGGGGCGAGTCGGTAGTGTCACTACCGCCAAGGCGGTAGTGCGAGGTAGTGTCGCTGAACCGGTGGGTGAGCGTATTTCCCTTTGCAGCGGCGACGGGTCCGTCGCCGAGCCCGGCGGGGCCGGGCTGATCTAAACGGAGGAGGTGAGATTCGAACTCACGGGACCCTTGCGGGCCCACCGGTTTTCAAGACCGGTGTGGATATCCCTCATGTGTTTTGCCTGTCAACAATTAGAGTCGTCGTGGGTTTCTGCTTGGCGTCCTGCTTGTCGCCGACTCTCGGCCGCATCCCGGCCGCCAAGTTGGCGGCGTTGATGCATCCTCGTTGGCACCCAGATCTACACAGACGGTCGGCAGGCCGGTCTGGGCATCGTCGATCCTGGCGACGCTAGACAGGGTGAGCCGGACGTCGTCTCTCATCGACGCGACGCGGTGCCGCCGCGCCGCGACGTACGCGACTTTGGGCGTCGTTCGTTTGTCCTCGATCGTGCGGCTTCACCGCAACTTGGGAAAGTGGGTCGAGCCCGTGGCGGTCGTCTTCTGCACGACGTACGCGCGAGCGGCGCCGGGGCGCCGGCGGACCGTGTCGGTCCACGCGAACACGGCCCGGCGGCGGACGACCTCCTGCGTGAGGTCGTCGGGGTCGACCAACTCCACGCCGGACGGGGCGGGACCCCACGCGAACCGAACGCACTCGTCCGGCGCGTCGAGGCCCGCGTCGACCGGGCCACGGATGACGGCGTACGCCGCGCCCGGCGTCGGGGTCACCGGTTCCGCGACGATCCGCAGGTCCAGGTCGACCGTCGGCCGAACGCTCGGGTCGATCTCCGGGCCCGCCAAGATCAGGCGCAGCCGGAGCACGTCGCCGACCTCGAGACGCGTCCCACAGAGTCCGACGAGGTCGAGGGCGCCCTCCTCGATGGGGAGGGTGTTCTCGGTCAGGTCGATCGCCGGGAGGACTCCGGCGGCGGGGTTGACGGTCCGCAGGGGGATCGCCACGCCGGACGTGTCGATGACGCGGTAGACCTCGAGCTTGCCGGCGTACGCGGGGTCGGCGAGGGGGTCGCGGTAGAAGACGTAGTGGATCGGGCCGGCGGTGTTGTACTCGCGGCGGTCGGCGGCGAGGACGAACGTGCGCTCGACGGGGTCGCCCGTCGCCGGCCTGGTCAGGACGACCGCGGTCGTGCGCGCCGCGAGCGAGGCGAGCGCGCGGTTGTACTCGGGGTCTTCGAACGACAGGTAGGTCGGGGCGAACACGCTCGGCACCTGGGACGCGATGGCCCGGAGGCCCAAGTTCAGAGTCTGTCGGTAGCCGTCGATCCGGTACCCGAGCGCCGCGCCGCCGTCGCGCGGTGGCAGCTGGCCGGCCCTGAGGCCGGCCGCCAACCGGAGCGTGACCGGCTCGCCATGGCGATAGGCGGAGACGCGTTCCGCGAGCGCGGCTCCGGTGGCCGGTTTGAACCAGAGGACCCAGGTCCTCGGGCCCATCGGGTGGGCGTCGGCCGGCGTGAACGGCAGCGCACCGATCCCGTCGGTCAGGGTGAGGGTGAACGTCCAGGAGTCGATGCCGTTCGCACCGGCGGTCTGGTCGTGCGCCCCCGCTGGCACTGTGGCGATCAGGGCGACGGTGCCGTCCCACCCGGGGGGGATTTCGGTCTCAGCGAGTGCGCGGGGCGCACGGTCCGCTGCGGCGTTCCGCTGCGGCTCGTCCGTAATCGATGCGATCTCGTCACCGGTCGGCGGGCGGAGCACGAGCTCGAGCCCCACGGCGACCACGGCGGCGGCGTCCGGGGCCAGCAGCATGAGCGTGCCTCCGGGTCGGTCGGCGGCGCGGAGCGTGCGGTAGCCTGTGCCGTCCGGGGCGGCCGGCACGAGGTCGAACCACGAGCCCCACGGCACCAGCGCGGTCTCCTGTCGGCCGTGGCGGTTGTCCGGAAGGCGGACGGGGCGAGGGAAGCGGTGCTGGACCGGAACGCTCCCGGACGTGTGGACGTCGCCCGGGTCCGCAGGGCGGGTGGGGTCGCCGGTGGCGACCGGCGCGCCCCTGGGGTCCACCGGGACGCGCTGGGTGATCAGGGTCTCGCGGAACGCGAACGAAACCCCTGGGCGCAGTGCGGTCAGCACGGTGTCGCGCCCGCCCGGGAGGACGGGCTGCCAGGGACGCTGGCCGCGAAGGTCGCCGTCGACGTCGACGTCGGCGTCCGCGCTCGCGTCGGCGTCGATCTCTACAAATGACCGGGCCAGCGCGGCGGGCCCCGGAAGGGGCATGGCGGGCCAGGTGGGGAAGAACGCCGGCAGCGCCGGCGCCCGGAACGCCGCCGGCAGGAGGCGGCGGTCCGCCGGGGCCGGGACGAACGACTGGACCGCGGCCGACAGGCCCTGCCACCACACCGTTCGCGCGGCCGACGGTTGTGAACTGCCGGGCCCGGCGAAGAGCGCCGGCCCGGCCGTGCCGAGCAGGGGCGCGGTGGACGCGTCCTGCGCGTCGGTCGGGGCGCGACGGCGGTAGGCGGTCGAGAGGCGGATGCCGGACAAACCCCAGGGCCAGCCCTTGAGGTCCAAGAGCTGGTTCGCCCCGCCGGTCCCTGCGGGTTGGACGTAGTCCGGGAGCGGCTTGGGCCGGGCGTCGAGCCGGACGGGCTGGGCGCCGTCGACGAGCGGGGAGGCGAGCTCGAAGTCCGCCGCGTCGCGCGGGGGCGGGACCGCCGGCCCGCGGAACTGCCCCTCCCGGCAGCGGATGCCCTGGGGCGGCGGCTGGAGCGCGGACGAGCGGGTGACGATCGCCGCGGCCTGGGCCGGGAAGGCCGAAGGGAGCCGGAACCGGGCGCGGACGTCGACCCCGACCGGCACGGGGGTCCCGTTGTTCGCGATCGCCCGGACCGTGCGGATGCGGACGGCGCTGACCGGGGAATCGGCGGCGAGGCGCGCGTGGGCCCCCGCGCCCCAGTCGGCGAGCGCGCGATCGAAGGCGTCCTGGGTCTGGGCGGCGGCTTGGTCGGGGTCGGGCGTGCTGGCCTGGGCGGCGACGATCAGGGCGCGCCGGCGGCCGGCGTCGAACGCGACGAGCTCGCCCGCCGCGATCAGCGGGGTGGCGGTCGCGTCCACCGGCCAGCCGCGGACGCCCAGCGCGACGAACGGCGGGACCGCGACCGCGACGGGCTGGGGGTCGGACCGGCGGCCGGCGGGAATGAGCGTCGCGGCCGGGTGGCGGCGCGGCGGGGGCGCGGCGCCGGCGTCGCCCTTCGGGGGCGCGGTCGACGGGCGGACGAATTCCGCCCCGGTGACGGCGAGCGGCCACGCGGCGAACGCGTAGGGCTCGGCGGGCGTGACGGACCGGGCGATCGCGGCCTGCACCAGGAGCAGGCTCTCGGGCGTCCAGACGAAGCCCTCGCCGAGGCGGTCGGCCTCGTCGCGCGGGAGGAGCGTGAGCCGGGGCCGCCCGGTCTGGGCCGCCGGCAGGAACGGGCGCGCGGGGTCGAACAGCCGCCAGAGCCCGGGCGGGCGCGCGAGGACGGCGGCGGCGTCCGACGGGGCCGCCGCCAGCGCGCCGGGGAGCGGGCGCCGCGGGTCCGGCGTCGCCCGCCGGGCGGCCGCGTCGCGGATCCCCGTCAGCCGGTACCACGATTCGGTCAGCGACGACGCGTCGAGCCGGCGGAAGGTACAGGCGGCGCGCGCGTCGAACGGGTCGCCGGCCAGACGGACGGGCTTGCGGTCGCCCCAGTTGGACATCGCCAAGGGGAGCTTGTCGGGCGACGCGCCGAGCGGGGTGCCCGCGACCTGCAGGACCGGGTCGACCGCGAACGACGGGCCGGCGACCCGGGCGGCGCCGTCGGCCGAGTCGGCGGCGCGGTGCTGCAGGCGGCCGACGAACGGGACGACCGCGAACAGCCACCCGCCGGGGGCGTCGGGGTCGGCCGCGGGGCCGAAGTCGTCGAGCGTGGCGAGCCGGGCGTCGACCGCCCCGCCCGGGACCGAGGCGAGCGGGGTCGCCGGCTCGCCGGGCGCGGCGGCGCGGCGCAAGAACAGCGGGGCGGACGCCTCGACGATGATCGCGTCGCGCCGCTCGCCCGGGTCGCACCCGAGCCGCCCGAACGCGGACCGTTCGAAGTCCGCCAGGGTATTCGCCCGGGCGTCCAGGGACACGCCCGCCGCGGCCAGGAACGCGGCCGAGTACATCCCGAGCGCGACCGCGCCCAACTGGCCAGTCATCCACTCGTAGTGCCCGACCCCGAGCCCGGCGTAGCCGCCCTCGACCGTGCGCCGGCCCGCCGTCTCGCGAACGTGGTGGAACAGGAATTCGGGGGCGCAGAAGTGCACCTGCTGGACGGCGGTCCACCGGACGTCGTCGGCGGGGTCGGCCGTGGCGGTTACGGCCGAACCGCGGGCGGCGGCGGCGGCGCGGTCGCCGTCCGAGTCGGTTGGCCGGGCCGGATCAGGCTTGGCGGCGGTGTCGCGGCGGGCCACGGCGACCTTGAGGAGCTGGTGCTCCACGGTCGCGGGGAACGTCCAAGCGGCCTTGTCGTCCAGTCGGAGGAAGCAGTGCGGGCCGTCGCCGGCGACGAGCGTGCGGGGCGGCGGGCGGTGCTCGGCGAGCAGGACGCGGGCCGTGTGCCGGTAGTGGTCGAGGCGCCGCTCGTCGGCCGCCGGCGGCAGGACCACCGTGCCGTCCGGACGCGCCTCGAGGCCGGCCGGCCAGGAGACGAGGTTCTTGACCTCGATCACGCCCGACAGCGCGAGGTCGGGCCGCCAGCAGGCCGGGGTGAACGTGTCGGGGTCGGCCGGGACCCAGTCGCACGTGTACTCGGCCAAAAGGGCGCCGGCGGAGGAGTTGAAGGCGGCGGCGGTCACGTCGGCGGTGGCGGGGCGGGCGGCGAACGCGTCCTGAAGCGCGTCGCCCCAGCGACACGCCAGGACGACGTCGAGGTAGGCCCCGCGGACGGCGAGCGAGCGGCCGGCGACCTGGGCCGGATCGGGCGCGCCCAGGTCGAAGGACATCAGGGCATACCCGTCGCACCCGTCGTCGTCCGGCGTGGCGGGCGCCACGTGCATGCCGGGCAGGACCTGCAGGTCCTCGCGGGTCGCGTTCGCGGGCGTCCCCAGGCCCGTCCAGGTGAGCGCGACGGCGCGGGCGTCGAGGTGCGGGCGCCCGGCGGGCACGACCGGGATGCCGACGTCGCGGTGGACCAGCCGGGCGGTCAGGTCGTCGGGCCGGCCGGGCCCGAGGAGCCGGTCGACGTAGCCGACGACCAGGCGGAGGGCGTCGGCGGCACCCCACCGGAATGCCCACGTGACCTCGGCGGCGTGGCGGACGGGGGTGAGCCGCCCCCCGCCCCACCCGTCGACAAAGAGCGAGAGCCTGACGGTCGTGATCTCGACTTCCGGGCCGGCGTCGGACGCGGCGGCCGGGTCGCGCGGCGCGGCGGTGACCGCGGGGCCCCCGGCCGACAGGGGGATGCTCAGCGCGTCGAGCGGGACGTCCCAGACCACGCCGTGACGGGAGTAGCTGAGGCGTGGGTTGTTTAGCGCGAGTCGGTCGGGGTCGACGTCGGGTTCGGCTCGGACGTCGTCCCACAGGACGGCGGGGGCGCCGGCGGTGGCCGCGCCGGCCGCGTCGGTCAGGGGCCACCGGGCGGGCGGGCGGGCGCCGGGCGACCCGGCCTGGCCGTCGTCCAGCGCCTCGGGCGCCCGGCGGACCGATTCGAGGCGGCCGTCGACGAACGCGATCACGACGGCGGCATCGACGGTCGTGAGTTCCGGGTCGGGCGGGGGGGCGGCGGCCGCGTCACCGACGGCGGCGGCCGGGACGGCGATCCCCGCCGCCGGCGTGATCACGGCGGCCGCGATCGCCGCGAGCAGCGCTGGCGTCGGTTGTGGCGTCTCGACCGGGAGTTGCAGGCGGCCGAGGATCTCGACGCGCGCGGCGGCGCCGGTCGCCGGGTCGAACGAGGCGTGCTCGAGCGAGAGCGGGTGGAAGACGAGCGGCCCGACCGGATATCCCCCGGTCGCGGTCGCCCCGCCGAGGCGCCACTCGTACCCGGTCAGGTGGTTCAGCGCGCGGCCCGAAGCGGCGGGGTCGTTCACGCCCGCGCGGGTCGGCGAACCCAGGGCCGAGCGGTCGAACGTCAACGCCGAGCCGGCGCGGACGACGGGTAGATCCTTGACCCACAGGTGCCAGGCGCCGCCGCCGGGCAGGGAGAGTGTGGCGGCCCGGCGGAGGGTGCAGAGCTCGCGGGCCCCGTCCGCGGCGCCGTCGAGGTCGACGGCCGTGAGGATCAGTCCGGACGGCCCGGCCGCGGCGCCGGCGCGGCGGAGCCCGCGCTGGTCGCGCAGGCGGCGCGTCGCGCCGGCGCCCTCGACGAGCGCGGCCATCGCGCCGCCGACGACCTGCACGGGTGCGACCGGCCGCGCCCCGTCCGCCCCCTGGGTCCCGACCAGCACGAGCTCGTCGGCCCCGCGCGGCTCGAACCCCCCGTCGATCCCGCGGAGCGCGTCGCTCGCGTCGCCCGCGAGGGTGACGGCTGGCGGCGCCTGACCATTGCCGGTCGCGGCCGCGTCGGTCAGGGTCAGCGCGCCGGGGAACCGGTCCAGCGACAGCGCCGGGCGGGCGCGCCACTCGCGCGGTTCCATCAGGCCGGCGACCCGGACGGCCGCGGCGGGCTCGGCCGGGTCCGGGGCCAGGGCGCGGACGGCGTCGGCCTGCGCGAGCAACGCGCGGTCGGCGAGCGTCCGCCAGTGGCGGGCGTAGTCGCCGCGCCCGAGCACCGGGGCCGTGGCGCCGCGGTCCGGCCCACCGGTCTCGCCGGCGCCCGCCCCCGGGCGCGCGTCGCGCGCGGCCTGGCGGGGGTCGTCGCTCGGCAACTCCGCCAGCGCGTTCAACTGGTCGAGGACCGGCAGGTCGTGGCGGTAGTCGAACCGGCCGAGGAACCCCGACGGGTCCCCCAGGGGCGCGGCGGGCGGGTTGCCGGGCGCGACTTCGATGCCCGGGATGCCGAGCGGGACGAGCGGGAGGTTGTCGAGTCGCGCCCAAACCGCCGCCGGTCGTAGCGGGTCGCCGGACCCGACCGACGCGACGACCGGCCACGTGACGACCGATTGCCTCGCGCCAGGCCGTGCCGCATTGGGCGGCGAGCTGACCGCGCGGAACGTCCAGTCATCGGGGACGAGCGTCGCGAAGTCCCGGACCGACACGCGGGCTTCGGCGGTGTCGACCCGGAACGTCAGCGCGCGGAGCGGGAGGTCGAACGGGGCCAGCTGTCGGCTCAACCCGGGGTAATTCGGGGGCGTGGCGCTCTGGGTGAGCGGGAGCGCCTGGACGCACGGGTGGGTCGGATGGCGGCGCCAGGCGAGGCCGGGCTGAGTCGGCTCGGCCGTCGGCGCGTCGACGCCCCACACGCGCTGGTACGGGAACCGGCTGCGCGCGAACGCGGTCAGCCACCCGAGCAGGGGGGCGGTCACGTCAGTGGCCGCGGCCGCCGGGCCACCGGGCAGCGCCAGACAGGTGTCGACGAAGTCGGCCAGGGCCTTCACTTTCGGGTCGCGCAGCTTCGCCAGCCGCTCGCGCTGGTCGGGAGTGGGCGGGGCGGAGAACGCCCGCTCCCAGCGGAGGCGCCGCACGCCGGCGGTCCCGCCCGGCACGATGCTCAGCCGGTCCGCGAGCCCGCTGTCCCGGACCTGCTGCTCCGTGACTTGCCCGGCGTCGAACTCGGCGGACACGAACGGGACCTCCGCGTCGAGTTCCGCCGGGCGGACGCCGCCCCGGTGGGTGCGCCAGGTGTTCGGGACGTACGCCCACTCGAACGTGTCGAGCCGGGGGCGGACGAATGGGCTGGCCGCCCGCGACGGGTCCGGCTCCCGCGCGAATCCCAGGTCGTTGACCGCGACGGCGAACGGGCACGGGTACGGGTCCGTGTCGGGCGTGTCGGGCGTGGGGAACGTGCGGAGCGGGACCTGGGCGAGACCGCCGAGCCAGTCGTCGAGCGTCGGCAGGGCGTCGTGGGCGGTCGGGCCGGTGGTGGCCAGCCAGAGCAGGCCTTCGGCGGTCGCCTCGGGGCGAAGGAGGTGGAGGGTAACCCTGGTCACGGGCCCGTCGGTGGCGGTCGGGAGCGCCCACGTGCCACGGAACCCGTCGGAGTCGAGGATCGCGACGTTCCACGGGACGACCCCGTCGTCGCGCCGGAACGTCTCGGTCCGGTCGGAGCCGAACACCGCGGCCCCGCGCCAGAACGACGTGACCTCCGTCGCGTCCGAAGCGACGGGCGCGTTGGGCGACGGGAGCGCGTCGACGTACAAGTGTTCGGTCAGGTTCAGGAACGGGAGCTGGGCCCACCCGTCTTCGAGCGGCGTGAACCCCCAGAGGACGGGCGGGTCGATCTTCCCGTCGGAGAACGCGTCCGTCGCCGCGTCGGGCGCGACGGCATCGCTGGACAGGCCGTCACCGGGCGCATCGACGTCGTCGGCCTTCGGCGCCGGGAGCCCGTAAGCCCGCCGGAGACGCGCGGCGACCTCGACGGCGTCGTAGCCCATCCGGACGCGCGTCAGGCGGATCGACTCTGTCCACTCGGGAAGGTTCGCCGACGTCGAGATCTCGGCGGAGTAGATGGCGAGCGGGTCGTCGGGCTCGAAGTCCCGGGACGGGTCCGCGTCGCCCGCCCACGCGATCAGGGCGTCGGCGGTCAGCTCGACGTCCGGCTTGGCCGAGAGCGTCCCGCGCGGGGCCGCGGCGGGCAGGCCCGGGGTCTGATCCGCCAGGGTCAGCCGCCATTCGCCGGGGACGAATCGCAGGACCGAGGTCGGCCGGGCGAGCGGTGGGGCGATACGGAAGAAGAACTCAGGCAGGCGGCCCGGGTCGGCCAACTCCAGGCTGGCCCAGCGGAGCGCGCGGGTGCCGGGCGCGGCTTGGCCGGTCGTGTCGAGCGGGTTGAGCCGGGCGACCAGGCCGGTCCACAGCGCGCGCAGCTGGGCGGCGAACCCGGCGAACGTCGGCGCGGTCAGCCGCTCGGGGTCCACGCGCACCAGCCACGCCCCCGGCGGGTCGGACGGCTTGGGGACCTCCACGAGGAATGGGCCGGCGCTCGCCGGGCCCACGGCGCGCCCGGCGAGCCGGGCCTCGGCGCCCGGGGGAATGATCGGCCGACCGTCCAGGATCAGCCCCGACGACGTGAGCGACAGGTTGGTCACCGGCCCGTCGAACGTCCGCGCGAGCGCCGCCGCGACAAACCCCTTGAGCTTCTTGGTCAGCAGCCGGTCGAGCGGGATTTCACCGGCCACGCACGCCACGGAGGCGTCGCCGTCGATCCGCACGCGTGTCCCGAGCGTGGGCTCCCACGCGGTGGCGGGCACGGCCACGAGCAGGTCGGCCTGCACCACGAGGTCGTCGGGATACTTGATCTCGTGCACGCGGTCATCGCCGAACCGCAGTTCCACCTCGCGCACTTCGACGCGAACGCGCATCGTGCCCGGGAGCAGCGTCGCGTCCAGGCTGGCCTGGCCGCGGTCGTTGCCGGGGCGGTCGTGGACGAACGCGGCGCGGGCCCCGGCGGGCCCGACGTCGGGCATCAGGAGCGCCCTCACGCGCCACATCGGCCGGCCGTCCGCCCACCGCGGGCCGGCCACGTAGAAGAAGGTCCGGCGGCCGTTTTCGGACGTCTTAGTAGTAGTGTCCGGCATGGGGGGAAGGCTCCGCGGGTTCGGGACGGACGGCTAGCGGAATGGCGGCCCGGCGCGGGCCACACGGCGGGGTCAGGATTCCGGCAGCGCGGCGACGATCGGGAAGCCGCGCTGCCCGGCCGACCCGCGGCGGGCGACCAGTCGCAGGCGGCCACCGCCGAGCCCACTGTTGGCGGCGCGGTCGAACAACTCGCGCACCGACCGGCGGTCGGGAGGCTTCAAACCGGGCACGGCGAGCAGTTGCTGGCCTTCGGCGAGGGTCATCAGGCCTCGGAACCCGATGACGCCGCGCCCGATCAGAAGGCGGTCGCGGAGCGCGGGGGGCAGGTCGTCCTGGCCGGGCCGCGGCTGCCAGAAGGACTCGATGATCGACACCTCGGTCGGCCGATCCGGTAGCTTCGCGACCTCGGCCCGGAACGCCAGGAGCGCGGCCTTGGCCGGGTCCGGCGAGACCGGCTCGATGAGCGCGTCCAGGGCGGCGAGTTCGGCGTCGGTCGGCGCGGGCGACAGGAGCGGCGCGACCCAGGAGGCGACCGCGGCGTCCGCGGTCGACCCCGTGACGATTTTGACCCGCGCGCCCAGGCCGGCCGCGTCCACCTGCGCCTGCGTCAGCGCGGTGGCAACGAACTCGGCCGACCCGACCGTGACCGCGGCGAGTGCGTCGGCCAGCGCGGCGAACGTGCGCGCGTACAGGCTCGTTTGCCATTCCGTTCTCAGGACGTCGATCTGCGCGCCGGTGGCCGGGCCCACCCAAGTGATCCGGCCGCCGCCGGGCTCGACCGTCGAGCCGGGCGCGTACGCCGGCGCCACGGTTACGCGGCCGTGGATCTGCGCCAGCTGGTCGGGCCCGACGCACGCCTGCGCGTACCGATTTGGCCCGTCCTGAGCGAGCAGGGAGCGAAGGGCATCGGCGAGCGACACGTCGACGGCCGGGATGAGTTCCCGGATCGCGCCGACCCACTGGACGTCATCCGTGGGCCCGTCGGCCGCGACCAGGCGGACGGCGCACGCGCGGGGGAGCGTTTCGGGAGCGGCGGGCCAGCGCAGCAGCGCCGCGGGCGCGCCGTCGGCGAAGGCGGCGCGGTCCGATACGGCGACGGCCGAGACCTCGGTCGCCGGGCCGGTGCGGTCGGCGGGCAGGAGGACGGTCTCGAGCGTCGGCCGGTCGACGTTGGCGACGCGCGGCGCACCCGTGCCCGCGATCGACCCGGGCGCGTTGACCCGGACGGCCGCGCCGCGGAACGGGCCGGCGAACTTCGCGGCCGCGTACCCGGCCGGGGCGGCGGCCGCGTCGTCCGGGTCGAATCGGTACTCGGCGACGACCTCGACGTTCCCGGAGTCGGGCTTGCTGACGACGACCGCGTAGACGACCTCCGGGTCGGGCAGCGAAGCCGGGCGCCGTCGGACGGACGGGGCGAGCGTGTCCGGGGCCTCGGCGGGCCATTGGTCGCGGACGGCGGGCGGGACCGAATCCCACAGCCGCGCGAGGTCGATCACGATCCGGCGGTAGCGCCCGCCGTCGTCCGCCTCGGCGCCTTCCATTCGGGCCGACGCGTCGGGGGTCACGTACGCGAACGCCCGGTGCTCGACGGCGGTGATCGGGCTGACGACCCCGGCCGCCTGCGCGATCACCAGCACGCGGTGGGCGTAGAAGAACGGGGGCGAGGCGTACTGCACGGCCACCGCGCCGTTCGTGAACTGGGTCGACCGGAGCGGGAGGTCGAACCGCACGAGGCCCGCGGCGTCGGCGCCGGGGCCCAGGTCGACGTGCCGGGGCGCGGCCGGGATTGCGGGCAGCGCCGCTTCGGCGTCGGGGACGGTGGTCGGCCAGTCCAGGTCGGCGTCGCGGACGTCGTCGGGGGCGGACACGAGGTTGGTCGAGTCGTCGCCTGACCGGGTGCGCAGGCGGATGTCGGACGGGCGGGCGGCCGTGCCCGCGGTGAGCGCGAGGACGACGCCAGCCCGCCCGCTGGCGTCGTCCGACCCGCCCGCGGGCACCGCCTCGACCGCCGCGCGCACGTCGACCTCGGTTGGCAGGGCGTTGATCAGGTCGGCAACTTGCGCGACGGTCGCCAGGGCGGGGATCGTGATCGGGTGCTCGGTGGTGGCGGCGCCGACCAGAAACAGGGTGGTCACGTCCGGCCCGGCGAGCGGGCGGTCGGCGGCGGCGTAGAGGCGGGTCGCGGCGCGCCCGAAGAACTGAGGCAGGGGGTTGGCCCCGCGACGCCAGAACCACACGGTCCGGAACATCGCCTGGGCGAGCTGGCGGAACTCGAGGTAATGCGCGAGCGACCGGTTGCGCTCGATCAGGACCTGCTCGGGGTGGCGCGCGACCAGCACCTCCCACGTGTCGCTCGGCGTCGACGCCGTACCGACCTTCGCCGGCGCGTCGAGCCGGCGGGACGAGATGACCAGCGGGGACGCCAGCGGTCGGATGCGGCCCATGGCCACGTCCGCCCCGCCCGGCCGGGGCGCGGCGATCGTCCGCTGCCACTCCTCGACGCGCCCGCGCTGGTCCTCGTCGATCAGCCGGCGGGAGCGCCCGATCTCCTCCCACAGCAACTCGTACCGGCCGCGCGGGCGGACGTAGTACCGGTACGCGTGCGCCCACAGGTCCTCGACCGGGCGGAAGTACGTCAGCCGGCCCGCCCGGTCCGGGGTGAGCGGGAGCGGCCAGGCCGCGCGCGGGTACCCGGTCGCGATCCAGTTGACGGCCGGGGTGCGGGCGAACGCGCTCCCGTCGGCGACGGGTTGCACGTCCCCGCCGGACCCGAAGAAGCGGTCGAGCCAGGCGAGCAACCTGAACGCGGACTGCGGCCACCCGCTCTGCGGGTCCTTGGTGATCGGGAGGCTCGGGGCGACCGCGGGTTCGGCCGTTCGCAGGAGGCGCTCGAACCGCGCCCACGCGGCGCCGGCGGCGGTCTCCGTGGCCGCCGGGAGGACCGCGTCCGGGTCGACGGCGAAGTACGTCGAGACGTCGTCGGTGGGCGCGCGGAACTTGCCGGCCTCGAACGGCACCGCGACGTCCGCGCTCCCGTCGCGGCGCGTGCCGGTCAGTTTGATCACGGCGTCCGACGGGTCGACCGCGCGGAGGACGATCACGAGCTCGCCCTCGCGCGACGCTGGGAGCATGACCACGAATTTGTCCGACGGGAAGCCGCGCGGTTCCGCGGGCGCGCCCGTAGCGTGGACGTACGACGCGAAGTTCCGCGCGGGCGCGCCCGTCACCTCGACGGTCACGGTCACCGGCGTGCCAGGCACGAGCCCGGTCGCGGTGCGCACGTTGTACCGGAGCGCCTGCCGCACGGCCGGGCGCAGGCTGAGTTGGACCAGCGACAGCGTCGCGTCGAATTCCGCCGGCCCGGCCGGCGCGTCCTCCGCCGGCGCGATCGCGGTCCGCCGGCCCGGCTGGAACAGGTGCTCGAGGTGGAAGTGACCCGCGGCGTCGCGGCGGGCGGGCAGATCCTCGCCCAGTTCGCCGACGGTCACGCCCGTGCTGGCCGTGACCTGCGGCTTGGTCGCCTCGGTCGCCCCCCACACCTCGATCACCATCGCACCGGTCGCATCCGGGTCGAGCCGGTCGACCACGTACTCGGGCCCGTGGGTCTGGCCTTCGGGCGGGTCGGGGAGCGTCACGACCGGGCCGCGACCGTCGGCCGAGACGCGCACGCACTGGCCGGCCGCGCCGGCCCGGATACGGAGCGCGCTCGCCGTCTCCTTCGTGGGCTGGGGGACTCCCGCCAGCGTGCCGACGAACTTCGTCTTCTGTAGCTCGACCGCCCGCCCGATCCGGCGCACGAGCGGGGCGCCGTGCATGTACCGCCCGGTCGCTCGGTCGCGGACGCGCACGCCCGTCGACAGGCCCATGCGCTGGAGCACGCCCCACCCGTACGGGTCGTTCTCGGGAGCCGTGCCCTTGAGGAACAGGTCGAGCCCGGACGGCGCCGACCGGTTCACCGGGGCGTTTGGGTCGGTGACGTTCTCTCGCGACTGGTCGCCGCCCCGCGCCGGCTGCGGCCCGGCCTCGACGGTGACGGGCGGGAACGGGTCGCCCGCCGGCGCGCGCGCGAGCAGCGCCGCGACGTCCTCGAGGAACGGGTGAAACGCGCCGAGCCGCTTGCCGGCTGGGTCGGTGAGCCCGTCCGGGTTCGGCCACTCCAGGTACGAGTCGCGGAACGAGAACCACGGCACAAGGCGACCATCGTCGCGGGCGGGGGGGGCGCCCCGGGCGCCGGGCGCGGCGTCGCGGCGCGCGCGGCCGAGCATCAGGCGGCGCGTCGACGACGGGTACCACGCCTCCCACCGCTGCGGGTCGGTGGCCTCGCCCGGCACGTCGGCGATCTCCCCGGCCGGCACAAGGTCCACTTCCTGCACCTTCCGGAGCGACGCCCCGTCCGCCCACCGGTCGAAGTGGACGGTCGCGCCCGGCGCGTCCAGCCGGTCGCCCGGGGTCGCCAGCGCGTCGAACTCGTAAACCTGGTAGCGCGCGTGCAGTTCGATCGGGTGTGCCGCCGGGGCGCTCGGGCCCTGGTTCCAGGCGAGGCGGACGGCGCGCGTGCGGGCCGGGTGCTGTTCGAACGCGACGCCCGGGATGACGGGCGCGTCGTCGGCCGCCGGGACCGACAGCGCCCAGGCGTCGGGACGGTCCAGCGCCGGCATCGGGACCTTCGCGAACCCGACCTCCCCCGCGGTGTCGGTGGACGGGAGCAGGTCGAGCCGCACCGGGCGCGGCAGCCACTCCAGGCGCGTGAACTGCCGGTCCTCGGCGGCCGGGGTGTCCGGGGGGGCGCCGGGGGCGGCGAACTCGAGCCGGACGGAGACCGGCGCCAGCGCCGACGGCACCCCGGCCCGCACCGGCGCAGCGCCCGTGTCGGGCGCGGTCGGGTCCGCGGTGTCGCGGACGGCGCCGCCGACCGACTCGGTCTGGAGGAACGCCGTCCACCCCTCGGGCCGCCAGGCCCCGTCGTCCGGGAAGACGCCCGCCGCGCGGAGATCCGCTAGCGCGATCTGGGCGACCCGGACACGCCGGCCCGTCGCGGCCCGGTCGCGCGCGTCGTATTCGGGCTTGAGCAAGAGGGCGATATCCGTCCGCAGCCGGCGCGCGTTGGAAACCGCCAATCCGCGTGCCTCGGCCCCGCGCGCGTCTTCGTCGGCGCCGTAAAACCCGACGGGGATCGTCGGCTGGCGGCGGAGGACCAGCCAGTGCCGCTCGACCGCGACGGGCGGCCGGCCGGCGGGGTCGACCGGGTCCGTGAACCGGACGGTGATTCGCGCCGGCTCCCCAGCGGCCGGCCGGGCGGTGGGGTCCGCCGGGAACAGCGATCGCGGGTCCGCCGGGATGGCGTATCGGACAACCAACTCCCCGTCGGTCGGGACCAGCGGCGGGTCGGCCGGGAACCGGGTCGCGACGACCGACAGAGGGCGGCGGCTCGGGGTGCCGGCGACGTCGATCGGGGTGACCGTGTACAGGTACGTCTTCCCCGCAGCCGTCAGCGCCGCCACGTCCCCGCCGACCTCGTCGTTGAAGTGGTCGACGAACTGGAACCGCGGCGGGAGCCGCAGCACGGCCCCGGACGCGTCGCGGTGGAGCACCTCGGCGGGCTTGAGCGTGAACTCGGCGGTCGGGTCGTTCCCGTCGAGGTGCTCGCGGCGGACGTGGTAGTGTCGCAGGTGCTGCTGGGGGTCGTCGACGACCGCGTCGCGCACCGACCCCGGGAAGTCCAACCGCCAGTCAATCGCGACCGTGTTCGCGTGGGCGTACGTGCGGACCTTCGAGAACTCGGGCGGGCGCGCGCCGAACCAGTCCTGGCGGCGGTTGAACGTCCGCACCTGCCCGGCGTTGGGCCCCACGTTGTCCTGGTCGGGCGCCTCGCGCTGCCGGATCGAGCCGAGGTCGCCGTCGTTCACCCAGGCGCGGCCCGGGTGGTCGGGCGTGTCGTCGAGCTGGCGCACGCGGAACACGAGCCCCAGGCGGAACGCGAGCGACGGCGCGATCCCGGCCGCCGGGTCGCCGTGCTCGAGCCTCCGGCGCTCGGCCTTCGCGGCGTCGTCCGTGCGCCCGACGAGGTCGACGTACCGGAAAAAGTCGCGGACGATCGCCTGGATGAGCGACCCGCGCATCTCGGACGCCGCCTGGCTGGGCGTGGGCGCGTCGTTCGGAGCGTCGTCGGTTTTGCCGGGCGCGGGCGGGCGCTTCCCGTCCCTGGTGTAAACGCTGGTGTCCGGGCGGAACGCCTCGCGGAGGTTCCGGTCGTACGCCGAGTTCGGGTCGAACCGGAAGTAGGGGGCGGCGAACTGCTCGGCGGCGCCGCGGACGGCCGCCTCGAACGCGCCCTCGGTCGGGTTCTGGACGCGGTCGTCCTCGAGCGACCTGTCGGTAGGCACCCAGTGCGTGTACGGGTCGCCGAGCACCGTGACGTCGCCGAAGCGCGCGTCCGTGCGCGTGTCGGCCTCGCCGAACGGGGAGTGACGGTACGCGTAGCGGAACAGATCTCGGAGCTTGGGCGGCGGGGGCGGGGCCACGTCGCCAGGGACGGCGGGCCGGAACTCGCCGTTGATCTCGTCGTCCCAAGGGACCTTCCAGACGATCGCCGCGTCCGCCCCGGTGCCGGCGTTGCCGTATTCGGGGGTTCGGAACGCGCCGCCTCCGCCCGGCGTCGCCACCCATTGTTCGAGAGCGACGCCGGTCGGCACTTGGGCGTTCCACCGGAAGTCGGCGACCGGGGTGGCGCCGTCGTCGGGCGGGACGGCGAAGAACCCGTCGTGCTCGGTCGACTGAGCGCCGGGCATGAGCAGGAAGTACAGCATCTGCTCGCCCCGCGCGGAGTCGGCCCGGTCGACGGCCTGGGCCTGACCCAGGACGTAGTCGGGGGTGTGGAACTCGTCGGGCGGATCCCCGCTCGTGCCGGCGCCGGGCGCCGGGGGTGCGGCGGTCCCCGGCTCAGCCGGGGTGGGCCCCGCGACGATCGCCGCGGGGGCGTCGACAGGCGCATCCGCGTCCTCGCCCGCGCCCACCGCCGCGGGCGCGACGGCCTCACCGGCAAGAGCGGGCGCCACGGCCTCTCCCCCGCCCGCGAGACTCGCGGCGTCGGACTTCGGGCCCTCCACGCCCGGGACCGCCTCGACCTCGGTCGCCTCCAGCCCGATATTCAGGAACCGCTCGGTCTTCCGCCGCGCCGCCTCCACCGCACCGTCGTTGATCCCCACGCGGATGTTGAACCCGCACCGCCGGCCCATGATCCCGACCGACACGGTTGCCGTGCCCAGGACACCCGCCACCTCCGGGAGCGTGATCCCGACCTGCAGCGCGGCCGTGAATTGCAGTTGGAACGACAGGCTCAAGTTGATGCTGATCTTGAACCAGCCGATCTTGATCCGCAGCCAGAACCGGATTTCGACGTGCACCCGGATGTCCAGTCCGACCGCCCCGTAGAACGCGGAGTTCGCCAGCGGGTTCACGAACGACAGCACCCCGATGTAGCGGGCCCCGTACGCCACGTCGGCCAGGGCGTACAGGCCGGCGCCGAAGAACCCCGCGCTGAACTCGGCGGCGATCTCGAGCCGCCCGCGCGCCAGGAAGCTGTTCCCGACGACCAACTCGCGGGTCGACAGGCGGAAGATCGTCCCCCCCATGAACTCGGCCGTCAGCGGGCCGACCTTGGCCCGCCAGCGGAGTTGGTTCGGCCATCCGAGCTCGTAGTGAACCAGGCCCGGCTCGATCAGTAGGGTGGCGGTGAACTGGCTCTGCCGGAGGGCCGTTTTGAGGAACCCGGGGAACGGCGGGTGGTCCCCGAACTCGGCGTTCGGGTTGCTCGACAGGTTCGCCAGGAACCGCCGCTGACGGGGGGAGAGCAGGGCGAACCCGCTGAGCAGCGGTTGCTCGTGGAGGTTCGCCGGTTCCCCCTTGCCGATCACGGACTTGTGGAAGTCGTGATAGTTCGTGTTCAGCCACGCGCGGCCCGCGAGGAAGAACGTCAGGTCGCTGCGGACCGCGAGCACCGCGTCCATCACGTATAGGCTGGGGAGCACGGCTTCCGTCGCGTCGTCGTACCCGGTGAACGGGGCCGTCTGGGCCGAGCTCGACGCGAACAGCGCGCGGAGCACGATCGTCCACCGGGCGTCCTCGCTGGGGCCCTCGAGGTCGAGCCTCCACTGCTCGCGCTTCGACAAGTTCCCCTGCGTCCGCGATAGCTCTTTGAGCCGCTTGAGCAGCTTGCGCGTGTCGGTCGTCTCGTCGGCCTCCTTGATCGACGCCAGCGTGTACCGGTACCCGAACCCGAACCCGATCTCGCGGATGTAGATCTCCAGCACCGGGATCCGCAGGCTCATCCGACGGGCCTCGAGGTACAGGAACCAGCACCGCTTCCACGAGACGCCCCCGTCCGCGCTCGCCCGGAGCCACGCGGTCGACGCCGCGATCGGCGGGAGCCCCTTGATCGTCACCGACCCCTCGCCCACGAACCCGTACGCCCGGATCCCCGTCTCGCTCTCCTCCCCGTTGTACTCGATCTCCTCCCCGTTGTAGAAGTCGACCGCCGCCTCGAGCACGAACGCGTCCCCCTGCGCGATCCGCACGCCCAGCCCCTTGCAGTACAACCGCGGGACGAACCTCCCCGGCTCCGGCAGCGCCACGTACAGGTCGTGGAAGTCGACCTTCGCCTCGATCAGGTCCCCGGTGTCGGCGAACATGATCTGTCCGGACAACTGCATCGCCGCGGTCGTCTTCCCCAGCTTGTCGAACTGCGGGACGAACCCGATCGCCCGGAGCTCGAACTTGAAGCACCCGAGGAACGAGAACTGCACCTTCTTCTGAAGCGGGACGAGGAACTTCAGGCCCTTGGAAAACGCCCGCATGTTCTTGGTCAGCGGACACTCGTTCAGCTCGACCTCGATCGCCGGGAGCCACCCGAGCGGCCCGTCCGCCGCGTCCTCCCCCTGGAGCCGGTACCGCGCCTTGCCGGAGACCAGGAAGTACAGGTTGTCGGCGCCGGCGGCGTCCGACTCGAAGTCCATCCCGAGCCCGTCGACCTGCAGGTCGAAGTGGGTGCCCGAACATTTGAGCAGCCGCGGCGCCCACACCCGCACCTCGGCCTTCTTCAACCGGACGGCGGTCCCGGGCGCCTCGTCCTGCTCGAACGCCAGGCACACGTCGGCGGTCGCCTCGCCGACCAGGTCCGGCGGGAGCGGGCCGGACCCCTCGATCGAGAACGCGCGGATCCGGTTGCCGTCGACCCGGAACGACCCCCCGGTGAACTGGAACTGCGTCTCGAGCCCGTTCAGCCGGGCCGGGTCCGGGCGGATCTCCGCCGACGCGTCGATCCCGTTCGGCGTCAGCGCGAAGTCGCGCACCGTGAACAGGATCCGGTCGCCCGGCATCGTCGCGCGGTCGTACGCGACCGTGATCGTCGCGCCCGGCACCTGGCGGAGCTGGAAGTTCCGGTCCTTGACGACGAGGACGAACGCCGCCGGCTCTAGCTTCTTGGAGTTCGGGTCGGGGGCCGGCGCGTCCTCGAACGTCCAGCTCAGGCCGAGGAACTGCTCGTCCTCGACCAGTTTCCCCAGCCCGATCCGGATCCCCTCGTCCGCCTTGACCTTGAAGGCCATTCGCTCCAAGTCGAACACGGGATGGATCTGCCCCGTGAACTTCATGGACCCGATCGACACGGTGACGTCGACGTCGCAGACCACGGCCGGGTCGCCCGAATCCGGGTCCTTGCCGAGCGCGACGTTCGTGACGCGCACGTCGAGCCACTGGGCCTCGCGGCCCCCGGGAACGTGCAGTGCGGGCAGCCGCACCTGGTCCAGCCCGGTCGCCAGGGCGATGTCGACGTCCTTGGCGTCACCGTCGATCGCGACCTTGCCCAGCCGAACCGGCGTCCGCGCGGCCGGCTCGAACAGGCCCTTGACGAAGTCGAACTCGTCCCCGACGCCCGTCGGCACCTCGGCACCCGCCTCGGTCTCCTGGACCGACAGCGGCGTCAGCGCCGGCGTCACCTTCTGGAAGTACCGCGGTTTGCCCCTGCCCGGGCCTACCGGGAAGTCGAACACCGCCACGCTCAGCCGGTGCTTCGCGGTCGCCTTGATCGACAGCGCCGGCTCGTCCGTGCCCTTCGCGTCGCGCATCACCTCCCGTTCGGCGTCCGCGTCGCCCCCGAAGTTCGGCAGCGCGAAGCTCGTCCTGATCGTCAGGCCCTTGTCCGGCGGGAACGTGGCGATCCCGGTCAGCCGGACCGGCCTGCCGTCGTCGTCGCCGTCCGCCGAGTCGCGCCGGAGCAGGAACGTGAGCATGTCGGGCGCGTCCACGCCCACCGTGACACCGGGCAGCGGCAGCTCGCGCGCGTTGTCGCCCAGCACCCAGTCGAGCCGAATTTCATCGACGCCGCCCGGGCCGCCATGCACCCGCAGGCGGAACTCGTCCGTGTCGACTTCGACCTTCGGCGCAGGCAGGTCGTGGCCGAACAGGGCGAGCAGCGCGCCGGGGCTGGCCTTCCGCCAGTCGAACCCGAACACGCCCGGGTCGAGCGTGCGGAACCGGAGGTCGGGGATCGCGCCCTCGAATTGGTCGATCTTGGTGCGGGCCGGGTCGATCGCCTGCTCGCCCGTGGTCGGGTCCGCCACGACCGTGATCGTCCCGGTCAGCGAGCCGCCGACCCCGTCGAGCCGGAACCGGTCGACCGTCACGAGCACGGCGGCCCTGGCCCGCGCCAGGTCGGCGTCGACGTCGATCAGGATGCGCTCGCACCCGAACCGGATCGGCAGTCCGGGCAGCTCGACCGAGAACCCAGGGATCTGCAACGGGAACGGCCGCAGGACGGGGAAGTCGGGCCACGGGATCCGAACGCGCGGCCAGGGCAGGTCGCCCGGCGGGCGGACGAAGAGCACGGGCGGGGACGGCAGTTCCCCCCGGACCATCGCGTCCACCACGACGGTGAACTCGACCGCCGCGCCCGCGTACCGGCGGTCACCGCCGGTGGTCAGGCCGACCTGCACCTGCCCGCGGCACCGCAGCTCGAGGTACGCCTCGGCCTCGACCGCGGCCGCGTCCGCCTCGGCGGTCAGCCGCACCACGACCGCCGCGCTCACGCCCCCGGTCGCGCTGAACGCGACGCCGAAGAATTCCGGGTCGCCCGCGTGGGCAGCCGCGTCGAACGCGAAGTCGGCCCCGAGCGTTAGGCCCGCGTCGACCGCCCGCTTGAGGCGGTACGCGTCCCCCGCCCCCGTCGGCTCGAGGAACTTCGCCGGCACCTCCGCGCCGGGACCGGCGACCACCAGCTTCGACTTGACCGCCCCGCCGATCAGCACCTCCAGGCCGCCGACGACGAACGGCCCGTCCCCGGTCCGGACGCCCGTGAGTCGCACCGACGCGGCCTCCGACTTCATGAGTTCGATCACCGGCATCGCGTGCTCCTCTGCGGGCTAGGGGACGAACTCGGTGTCAGCCAACCTGGGCGTGTCGAGGAAGAACCGCCGCCGGTCCTCACCCGCCACCGGTACCGCGGGGAGCTTCGGGAACTGCTTTTCGAGCCGCGCCTTCGCCTCCCCGCGCATCCGCTCCATCACCTCGCGCTCGGTCTCGGTGGTCGTGTCGACGGCGTTGTAGATGCCCGCCGCCCCGCCGTCGCCGAACTGGTTCGCCAGATCGAGCACGAACCCGACCGCCCGCTCGGACTTCAGCTTCGGCATCTTCGGGGCCAGCGCCGCCCACGACGCCTTGAACGCGTCCGCCGCCGCGTCCACCTGCACGCGCTGGAGACGCCCGTTCACCAGCGCGCCGCGGAACCGGGTCTTCCACGGTTCGCGGATCAGGTCGTACTTGGCGTCCGTCGTCGCCCCGCTCTCCGTAGTCCCCCCGCGCTTCGCGTTCAGGTGGGCGACCAGCTTCTGGAACTCCGGGTCCGGGCCGTCACCGGGCTTGAACCCCAGGAGCGGGAGCGCGACGTCCCGGTCCGCCGCGTCCCTCGCCCACCGCGCGACCAGTTCGCCCAGTCGCTTGGGCTTCTGGGCCCACTGGATGATCCCGACGGACAGCCCCGCCTTGTCCGTGTTTGGGCACATCGCCGAGAACCGCCCGGCCCCTTCGACGATCGCGACCAGCGACACGAGCTTGCCAATCTTCTCATAGGGCCGGTCGAGCACGAGCGTGAGGTAGGCATGGCTGACGATCGGGTTGGTCGCCGGTGCGTCCACGAGCGTGCGCAGCATCGCCTGGTCGACGAACTCGCCCGCCGGCAGGCCGGCCGCCTTGCGGAACGCGGCGACCGCGCGCCGCGTCGCCTTCCCGAATTTCCCGTACACGGCCGCGCGCAGGCCCGTGGTCCGGTACCCGTGGCCCGTCAGCAGGTCCTGGACCGCCCCGACGGCGTCCACGTCCGACGTCTGGGCGTCGATCGGGCCGCCCGTGCCGTCGAACAGCAGGTCGTCGATGCGCTTGATCCCGCTCTTTCGCGTCGCCATGACCGACCTCCGGCAACCTACGCGTGGCAGACTTCGGGCGCGCACCTCCGACCGCGGCGCGGGCGGGCGCGCATCACAGGCCACCCGTCCGCGCCGACCGACCACCGCCGGACCGGTCAGCTCGCCTTGACGGCGAAATGAATGTGGTTTTGATGGTCCGCTAGCGTCGTCGCGTCATACTCGTGCTTGGCGCCCTGGTCGTAGTTCCACTTGTTGCGCGCCTGCAGCGTGGCGCCGCCGGCGTCGTAAATGATCTCGTCGATCTTCCAGTCGGCGACCTTGGTGACCACCGTCGGCAGCAACGACGCGGCCACGTCCTCGTTGCCGACGTCGACCGCCCGCCCGCTCCCGTGATGCCCGCTGCTCCGCACCAGTGAGCTGATCTTGATGAACGTCCCGACCGTCTTCGCCAGTTCGAGCACGAGTTGACGCGCCAGCGCCGTCACCTGCGTCCCCGTGCTTTCCAGCAGCAGTTGCTTGCGCAGGTCGTCCGAGTCGAACTTGATCTTCCCCGCGTCGATTTGCTCCTTGAGCTTCTGGGTCAGGTCTGCGGCCTCGGACATAGTGACCTCTGTGCGCATCGCACGGTTCGAGTAATTGTGATTGGCCGGATCGACGCCGGCGCGCCGCCCGCGTCGAACGAGAAGGACGTGTTGGGAGAGTCGGCCGCGCCGACGTTAGACGAAACCCACAATCGCGGCGGCCAGCGGATCCGGATCCGACGGCCGCGTCGCAGAACGCGCACCCGATTTTCGCGAGGTGTGTTAAAGGGAATATCGCTCGGCCCGCCACCCTGCCGGTCGCACGCAACAACACCGACAACGACCCACCATCAATTGGCTAAATCTAGTTGAAGTGAACTCGGCGACAACCTTACCGCGCTTTACGAGGACGTCAAAAGAATTCTGGCAGCCTCGCTCGACCTGAAGGGACGTGTCGCCAATGCGAGCATTTTTCCCTCGTCCGCATTCGTATCGCGCTGTGCGAGCCACGGCGACGGCCGCAAGCGCAGACCGACTCTTGCGCGGGCTCGATCACTACCCGGCCGTCCCGGTCGACGAACCCCCCAGCGGTCGCCAGCCTTCACTGCGGCCAGCACTTCGTTGAACAGGCGGATCTCGTCCCACCGGCTCTCGTGCACCTTGCGCCCCCGACGGCCGATCTCCCACGTCACCGTCGTGTGCACGACGGCCCGGCCGCGGCAGGAACTTCAGGTTTGTGACCCCGCAGGAACTAACGGCGTGCGTGGTCGACCCGTCGTTCAACACGACACGATCTACGACGCCGGCAAACACGCGTTTCACGGCGCGTGTGCAAACCGTACGCGCCCCGAAAGAATCACCCGCGAAAGATGCCCGTGGCCCGCATCCAATTCGACGGCCCTGGCGCGTCTACCCGTCGGCTCGTGCATTGAAGATCCGCTCCAAGTCTGCTGCGGACGATATAAATGAGACCTGATCTCCGGGGTTCGAGGCGCCGGCTTTCATCGCCTGCAGGTATGACTCGAGGTGCGCCGCGGTGGCCCGCTGCACGTCGTGCAGCAGGATGACGGCACTCGCCCGCGCACCTTGGAACATCGCCCGAACGCCCGCGGTCAGCGAACTCCTTACCTGCTCGGCCGTCCTGTCCGCCCGATCCTGCCCGTCGACGTCCCACAGCACCATTTTCAGCCCCTCGCGACCGTACGTTGCGAGCACCCGCCGATCGTGCTTTCCCTCCGTGGGCCGGACGTATTTGGGCACGCTTCCGGTGAGCTCGGCCAGTCGCGACTTCGCCCGGATCATATCGCTTTGAAGCCCGTTCTCGCCGTCCGGATCGGCGGTTCCGGTCACGTTTTCCGCCGGCGCACCAACCCGTACGGTGTGCAGTGCGTGGTCCGTCTGGCTCCCCGTATGAATGCCGACGACGTGACCCGCCCTCGACGCGTCCGTGATCAACTGGCGCCCCACCGGGTCGCCCCCGCGGGCCGGCGCGTGGGTCTGGACGAAAAAGGCCGCCTTGATCCCGGGCTGTACCGAGTTGGCCGCCAAGACCTTGACGACCTGCGCGGTGTAGCCCGTTGCTAACGCGTGCGGGCCGTCGTCAAAACTGAGCGCGAGCTGTAGCAGCATTGGACACTCCTTCCGTAGGGGGCCGACGTACCACGTCCTCCGCGAGGCGGCCCCCTGTGTGGGGCTCACGGTTCGGAACTGGCCCGGGCCCGGGCCTTTTTGGCCATTTGGCTCAGCACGTCCGGCACCAGCCGTTCGCTGAACCCGGCGAGGAAGCAGAACACGTACAACTTCGCCGCGTCCGTCGGGGAGTCCGGCTCGGCCGGAAAATTCCGTTCCGGCGGCAGGGGAGGGGCGGCCTTACGTCGCTCCTCGTTCCTCGCGGCGACGGCCTCCTTCGAAACGAACTTCGGGAACACCGTGTTCGACACCTCGTCCATCCCGGCCATCAGGATTAGGTACACCACCAGCGCGGCGATCACGCCCTGCGCCGCGGAGATCAGCGGGGTAAGACCCCACATGATCCGCCGCGCGGCGCCGGACGAGCCGTCGAACAGGTCGCCCTTGATCGGGATCGCGAACAGGCGGCTGATCAGGCTGAAGAAGCTGCCGAACAAGCCGACCATCGGCACCAGAACGATCGCGCGGGACGTTTCATCGAACCGCCAGAACTTGACAACCACGCCGACCGCGGCGGCCGTTAGCGCGAGCGTGATGAACGCGAAGTAGCTGCGAACCGCCTCGACCCGGGATCGACCCAGCCTCAAGCGCTGGATCTCGTCCACCAAGTAGGCGGCGTCCGCCGCGACCCGCAGGCGGTCGTCCTCACCCCGCGCGGCGTCGTCCGGGCTCGGCGGCTTGCTATTGACGTATGCCTCGTAGAGGTCGGAGGTCGCCAAGCGCTTGAACTCCTGCCGCAGCCGCCAGTCCCAGCGGGCCAACGCGTATCCGGGGAGCAGGGACACCAGTCTCGCCTCCACCTCGGCCAAGTCGAGCGCGAGTCGGGCGCCGCACTCGGCGTCGGCGTCGGCACGCTCGGCGTTGAGGAGTTTGTGGATGCGGTCCCGCACGTCGGCGTGCGGGTCGCCGGGCGACGGCCGCCCGAGGCGCTCGTACTCCACGCGCAACTGCTGCAACTTCAGCCGCCGCGCCTCGACCGAGTCGTTCGTGCCCACGAGCCTGAGCGCCAGCCGCCGGATCCGCGCGAGGACTCCGGTCAGCGCGGCGCGGGCGCGCCCCGCACGTGGTTCGACCCCGCGTGTCCCGGCGGGGTACTCGGGGGGCACGGCGGTCGAGGATGGCAGCGTACCACCGGCCCCGCTCGCCGTTCGTTCTTGCGCTTGTTCCACCTCGCCGTGGTTCGGCATCGGCCTCCTCCCGCGTGCCCTGCCGGCGTGCCGGTCAGGGGAGTTCGAAAGCGACGACCTCCCACGGCCCGCGGCTCCGCGGGGAGGGAGAGCGACGCTGATCATGTGTACACTGGGATGACCGTCTTGTTCCCGTCCATGGTGAGCCTGATCGACCCATCCTGTCCCAGTACCCGGTCGGCTCGTCCCGCCATTCGCGGAAACTCATGGCCGCGTAGTTCGGCTGAGCGGTCAGTGTGACCATGCTGTCCTTGTCGTACGTCCGAATGAAGGTGCCGCGCCCGTCCCCGCGGCCGCTGGCTCCTGCCTCGGGCGGGTCCGCGAGGACCACTGGGGCCAGTCCAGCGCCCGGCCGCACCTGTAACTGCACTTGACCCGGGTTCGTCCGTTCGTAGGCGTAGACCACCTCAAACTTATCGGCGTTGCCGCCAAGCCCACGATGACGGCCGGCTCGCAGATGACGACGCCAAGCCCGATCGAGTGCTGGGAGCGGCTGGGCAGGCACTACGTGAGATGGGTGGCGCAGCACGTCAAGCAAAACCCGTAGAACCAAGACTCTTGGTGGATCTCCAATCCCGTGGCGCGTCATTTCCGATCTTTTGCGAAAGCCGTTTAGCAATGTCGCAGCTGTCCACTCGCTGTCCTATGTATACGGCCAGCTGACGGTTAAGTCCGAAGTTTATTGGGTAACAGCACTAGAAGGACAAGCCGGTCGTCCGCACTCTCATTGACGACCTGGTGCCGAAACGTGTAATCGAAAATGAGAATGTCACCCGATTGGATGTCTCGCGTCTCTGGTCCGGCGGCGATCCAACACGGTCGACCGACGGACAGGCCGAGCATCGCGGTAACGAACGGATTCGAGTGGCAGTGAATACCGATCGCACTCCTCCCGAGGAGGAGCGAGAACCCGCAACCCAACAGACCGGGGATCGCGGCGGCCAGCTTCACCGTGTTGGGCGCGCGGCTTCGAAGGTCTGCGCTCACCGCGTCCAAGCGAGGCGTCCGATCCTCCTCCTCTGGCCACAGGGGGGCGAAGGCCCACGACCGTCCGTCGGTGCGATCGTCATCGACCCAGATCATGTGAGGACGGATCCGCTCTCCTTCCTTTCGGATCTCCGGCCAATGTTCGAGAAGCGGCTCGAGTTCCGGGTACGCCTCACGAGGTTGGAACGCGCGCGCGATCATCCAGGGCACGTCCCGATGTACGGTGCCGTGGCGACCGGGAAGTGTCGGCAAGCGTCCAGGGCCGCTTCCATTTCGAGGGCGTTTACCCTGTCACCGCGGCTCAACTCCTCGTGCACGTACCGCTTGACGAAGCCTTGTAGGGTCAGGTCGCGATATTGCCGCAAGTGGGTGACCTCGTGTGCCCAGTAGTGCAGGTCGTCCGCGCCGGCGCTGCTCGGAGTGCGCTTGAAGAAGATCAGGTCGATCACGGCGACGGCGGTCGCTCTTTCGAAGTGCTGGATGGCGAAGGTCGGAAGCGCGAGGACGTTCGCCTCCGCCACGGCGATGTGTCGCGCACCGCGCGCGACCTCGGCCAGCGCGGGGGGCAGCGCGCTGATTACTTCTGCGGGGATCGGAGCGGCCTGCGGCCAATGGTTGTCCCTGGCCCGTTGGAGTTCCGCCGCCATCGCGGCCACGAGTGGGTTGAGGTACTCGAGGTCCAGCGTCTCGACAAACTTTTGCGTAGAATCGACCAGTTGCTTCTGAACCTGAGCGTCGAACGGCGTGGTCACTCGGCGGACATCCAAGACTAACTTCCGCGCCGCGTCCCCCCCGACCTTCTGCGCGAGCCCGGCCTCCAGATGCGTGATCTTCGAGTCGAGGTCCGCCCCGATCGCGGCGGCATCCGCGGCCGCGTCCACGGGCACCCGAACGGGCGCGGTTACCGTGTCGCGCACGGCCTCGTTGACCGGCCGACCCGCGACAACATCGACGATCGTGGTCTGCACCGGTGCGACGACTCGCGCAACGTCTCTCGCCCTGTCGGCAGCGTCCTGTAGCCAACCCATGACAATACTCCTTTCGTTGGGCACATCGCGGGCACACGTAGCCCTCCCTAGGGTGGCCAATGAACCGGTCAGTCTGCTACATGTAGCGGCATGTAAAAATGGGCAATTCGCCGGGTTCAACGCGACGCAAAGCGTGGTCCAGATCATCAGCCCCAGCAATTCGAACGAACTGCCCCACTGGGGTGACGACGACGACCGACCGGATGGGCGGGGTCGGCGACGTGCGGCGGTTGGACGCGGGGATGTTCGGGCGGATCCAGCTGCACGGGAACAACGGGTTCTACGACTTCCTGCTCAAGGTGTGCCGGCTCGTGCACGACGCGGCCGTCGTCGACCCGAAGGCGGGGCAGACGAAGTTCCGCGACTTCGAGCGAGACGAGCGCGCGATGGCCGGGCTGTTCGAGCGGTTCCTGCTTAACTTCTACAAGCGGGAGCAGACGACCTACGTCGCGCGGAGCCGCAAGCTCGACTGGGGCGCGGCGGCCGACGAGCCGACGCACCTTGCCCTGCTGCCCGAGATGCGGACCGTCGTGTCGCTCGGGTCGCCGGAGCGGGTGACCGTCGTCGACGCGAAGTACTACAAGCAGCCGCTGGCCAAGGGGAACTTCGGCAAGGACACGGTGCGGAGGGGGCACCCGTACCACCTGTTCGCATACCTCGCGAGCGTCGCCTATGAGGAGGGGGCCGGCGGGGGCTCCCGGCAAGTCGGAGGGATCCTGCTGTACCCACAGGTCGACGTGCCACTCGACCTCCGGTACGCGATCGGCGGGCACGCGGTGCGGGTTGCGACGGTCGACCTCTCCACGGAGTGGCGACAGGTGCACGGCCGCCTGTTAGCATTGCCGCTGTAGCCCCCATCGGTCTGCCGTCATCGCGGCGGCGACGGCGGCGGGCGCCACCGGCCCGGCGGCCGGGTCTCACGTCCCCGATGTGCGCTTGACATTACAGGGAGGCACCACGTGCCCAATACTAGCGTCGCCGACAGTCGGCTGTTGGGAGCCGTGCGTCGCATGTGCACCCGTCTGGCCGAACACGGGTGGCGCGACGTCCTGCTCGTTCACGGACTGGACATTGCCGCGTCGGACCTGAGGACGGAGCTGCTCCGCGACCTGCCGGGCGTCGACCGTGCCTACCCGGGCTTCGAGGACTTCACGCGCGCAGGACACCGGGGCATCGAGCCCGGTGTCCCCGCGCGCAGCTTGTTGTACCACGCGATGGCTTCCCCGGCCGTGGCGGCCCGATCCGACGGGTTACCGCTCACCGGTTTTCCGACGGCGGCGGAGCTCGACCAGCTCGAAAACCTCGTCTTCGGGGTGATCCCGCCCACCTTAGACGAGGTCAGGCGCCGCGCAGGCGCGTCCCCCCTCGTGATCGCGGTCTTCGCGTCGGAGTACCGGCTGGCCGCGGACACGGTCCACCGCCGCCACGCCGACCTGTGCTTCGCCCGGACCGGGGTCGCCCGCGTGGGCACGCGGGAGCCGCTGTACGCCGGCCGCGCGCGGGCGTTCACGCCGGTCGTGGACGGCGACGCGCACGCGATCCGCGTCCTCCCGTGCCGGTACAGCGCCTACCTGGCCGTATCGCTGTCGGGCGATCCGTCCTCGTTCGGCCCGATGCGGTTCCAGCCGCCGTCCGCCGACGGCGCCCCGGGCGACGCCGCCCGGCCGTTCTGGGTACCGGTGCACAAGCTGTTTGACGGCGGGGAGTGCATCCGCGGCCGCGACCTGCGGGTGGCGTTGCGACACCGCCATGTTAACGACAAGATCGCGCGGGTCATCCGCGCGACCCAGAAGGCCGCCGACCGTGTCCCGAAGTGGTTCGAGTTTCGGCTGCCCGAGGTCTTAGACGGGCCCCCGTTTACCGTGTCGGAGGGGCTCGTGGAACTCGCCGGGGCTGCCGCGCCGGCCGCCGGCGACCAGGACTGCCCCCCGGGCACCCTGATCCCGCGCGTGCACCCCGATCTCGCGGCGCCCGCCGTGTATGAGGATACGGAGGTCACGCTGGCGGTGCCCCCCGGCCGGGCGAACTTGCCGGTCCGCGGCGGGGGCGAGTCGACGATGGTTCTCGGCGACCCGTCCGCGCCCGAGTACGCGTACGTGCGCGAGCGCGTAGACCCGCCCGCCGACCCGACCGCGGGCTCGGCCGGCACGCGGACGGACCTCAGCAACGACCCTGCGATGCTCGCGATCCTGGGCGCGGGAGACTTCGAGGCGGTAGCGTACGCGGATCACACCGCTGACGGGTGGGTAGCGGCCCGGTGCCCCCAGCTGACCTTAGACGTGCCGAGCGACGTGCCCGCGTATTCGGTGCTCGCCCCGCCCGACTTCTACCCGGCCGTCGGGCAGCGGCAGCTGAGCGAGTGGGTGCACGCGGCCCTGCCGCCGTCCGAGGTCGCCGAGGTGTTCACGGAAAGGCCGGTGATCCCCCTGTCCGACGTGCGCCTCCCCGCGAATCTCGAACTCCCCGGCGCTCCGTTCGACGAATCGGACGTGACGGTCACGGCCGTCGTGTGCTTGACCCGGCAGGGGGGGGACGACGATCCCATTACCGCGGTCGCCGGGGCCCGTCACGGGGCGTGGGGGGCGTCCTCGCTCCCCGACGCCGCGGCCGGCGAGTCCACGCCGGGCTGGGACGTCGGCGTCGGCGGGGCGCCGGTGCGCCACCTTGCGAGTTACCGGCTGGCGTCGCCGTTCCTGGAAGACGTTAAGATCTGCGCGGCGGTCGGTTCGTACTGGCCCGGCGTCGCCCCGGACGCGTTGCGCGCGTACCGCCCCAGCATCACACCTTTCCGCCGGACCCAGTTTCCGCTGACCGACGAGGAGCTCGGCGCGGGCGCCCCGGCCTGGGACGGCCACCCGGGCCCTCGCCTGGTGGACATCCCCGGGGAGGAAAACCAGTACGTCGAGCACCTGCGCGCCGAATTCGCGGACCTGGTGGGCCGCGCCACGGGGAGGCCGCTGTCCTTGGCGCTGACCGCCCGGGTCGGGTTTGACGAGTTCCGGTACCGCCTGCTCGCCATGCGGCGCGTCAACCGCATCGCGGAGAACGACCCGTGGATCGGCAGGTTCGTCCTGTCGTTTCGCCGGGTCACGGCCGACGACCCCGAGTGCCGCGCCGCCCAGCAAGAATCCGGGGCGGCCCTCGAGGACAACCTCTTCCTATACCGGGTGGAGATGTACGGCGCGCGGCGGGAGCGCGACGCCGGTGACTTCCGGCGGGTGTTGGTCGAGGCGATCAACCGTGTGACCGTATTCGTCGACCCCGTCACGGCGCTGTTGCGGCGCGCGGGCCGGTGGCAGGTCGCTGCCGAGTGACGCTGGGTAGGGGCCGTGATCCGCCAAGGGAAGTCGTGGCTGAGCACAAGGAGCAGGGCGAGGCGTGGACGTCGACGTGGCGATCATCGGTGCCGGCCCGGCCGGGTGCGCCGCCGCGATCACGTGTGCGGGGCAGGGACTGCGCGTCGCCCTGTACGACGGGCCCGCGCCTGCGCGACCGCGGCCGGGCGAGACCCTGCACCCCGGGGCCGAGCCGGTGTTCCAGGCGCTGGGCGTCGTCGGGCGGGTGCGCGCGGCCGATTTCCTCCGGCACGCGGGTACGCGATCCCGCTGGGGGGGCCCGGAGGTGTTCCACGCCTTCGGCACCAGCCCGGGCCCGAGCGGCCCCGAGCCGTGGCTCGGCTTCCAGGCGTGGCGACCGACCCTGGACGCCATCCTCCTCGCTCGCGCCGCCGAAGTCGGCGTCGCGCTCTTTCGCCCGTGCCGCGCGCGGGCCCCGTTGGTCGACGCCGGGCGGGTGGTCGGGATCTCCACGGACGCCGGGGAGGTAACGGCCAAGGTCGTGATCGACGCCGCGGGGGGGCGCCACTGGCTCGCGCGCCGGCTCGCGCTGCCGATCCGGCGGGACTCACCGCCGCTCCGGGTGCGGTACGGGCACGCCTTTGGGCGGAGCCCGCAGCTCGACGCGGCGCCGGTCATCGAGGGCGCGCCCTGGGGGTGGGCCTGGGCCGCCCGGGTGCGCGCGGACGTCTACGCGTGGGCGACGCTGACCCGGGATGGTCGACCGCCACCGGGCGGCTGGGTACCGGAGCCGCTTCGCCCACTCGATCCGGAGGGCGCGCCGCGCGGCGCCGACGTGACCTGGCGGCTGGCACCGGCCAGCGGCCCCGGGTTCCTCTCGGTCGGGGATGCGGCGTCGGTTGTCGACCCGGCAGCGTCCCACGGGGTCTTGAAGGCCCTCCTGACGGGCGTCTGGGCGGCCGGCGCGGCCGCCGGGGGGATCCGCGATCCCGGGCGGCGGGTCGGACTCGCGTGCCGGTACGCCGCGCGGGTGGCCGCGTGGTTCAACCGGGACGTCGCGGCCCTGCGGGCATTCTACGGCCGGCTGCCACCCGGGTGAAGCGGTGGCGGGAACGTCCGCCTCCGACCGCGTGCGCCCCCCCCGGGGCGATGCGCTTACGGCATCGCGCGTGATCGCCCCGCCTCGGGCGATCGGGCCTTCGTCACCGCACGCGCGGAATCGGTCACCGGGTGCGGGCGCGATATTGGGCACTGATCGTTGGGCCCAATCGCCGGTCCCCGGCGACCGCCCGGCGAGGGAGTGGTGCGGGGGGCGGCAGCCCTAGGCACGCTGCGAGGGGCGGCTAGGCGCCGCTGGCCCGGCCGGCACGGCCGGCCTGCCCGCGAGTCGGTAATGACCAAAGATGCGAGCCGCGGCCTGCCGGTGCGCCGGGGACGAGGGGTGGAAGTGGATTTCGGTTTGCTATGCCGGCCACTGGTCGGCCGCGCGGATCAGGTAGACGATCTCGGCCTCGTCCGTCTCGACGTCCAGGCAGTCGTCAGAGGGCGCCGCATCGCTGTGGTACCAGAGGTCCGGCGTCGCGTTGGTCACGCGGTGGCGCCACGCGTATGCACACTTGCCGCCCGGACGCCAGGCGAGCCGGAGCCGCTGAGCGTTTGTCCGTACTTCGAGCAGCGCTCGCCAACGTCCGCGCGCGGCCTCCGGAATCGCCTGGCGGTCGCCGAACACCGCTCGCAGCCGTCGCCGGCTGAGCACCCCCAGCGACCGGGGGGCGACGGCGCCGTGCACGCGAGCAGGTCGCGCGACGCACGGTTCCACGGCGTCGGGGCCGCCCACCTGCCGCTGCCGCCGTGCATCGGCGGCGTCCGACACGAGCCGATCCGCCAGGTCGGCAACCGCGTCCACGACCCACTCCAACTCGTCCCCCGCCAGCCCGAAGGGTTTCCCGGTCTCGACCCGCCCCAGCAAACGCAGGGTCAGGCTGAGCCGCTCGCGGTCAAAGTTGACCCAGCACGGCGCGGCGTAGGGCGCCGGCGTCCGTGCGGTCGGGTCAGTGAGGACGGGGATCGTGAGCAGAGGGCTGAAGGAACGGGCAGAGGGCTAACGGCTCAACAACGCCCTGCCGTTCTGATCTTGCCTTGTTCCACGATGTCGAACAGTGCCTTCCAGTCGCGGCCGTTCGCCTTCCAATCGATCTCGATTCTCAGCTACTTTCTTCGCGCGGTGTTTCGCCTGATGCACCACGCTGTTCAGAGGGTGTGTCTCCGCCCGCCGACGGTGCCGAACCGTTTCCTTCACAGGGACAGGTCCATCTGCGGCGAGCAAGTTCATGGAGAGCGACCCCGGCAGGGAGACGGCAGGGGTCGGCCCGGTTCAGGGGTTGCCACCCCCCAGTCGTCGGCGCTACGATCTGGGTAAGTGGAAAGGCCCCGCGCACGCGCTCGGAGCGACGTGCGCGAGGAGGACATTTTGGAGTTCCTCAGACGCTCCCCGACCCGCGTGGGCCGAGGGAAGCGACCTGCCCTTTTCACTTGAAGGTGTGCCAATGGCACGCAACTGAACGAAGCGCGGGACAACTACAACCGCACGGTCGACCTGTACAAGCGGGAGATTCCCGAGCTCAACAGAGAGTGCTACTCTAAGCCCGCCCGAAGCTCGGCAGCGCGGGAGGTGTGCGTCAGGCTGAGCGCCGCCCAGCGGCAGTTCATGGAGCGGTCGCGGTCCCCAACGTACTCGTCGTCCGACTGTTCGTCCCGTCCCAGTTCGAGTTCGGCCTCCCGCAGCAGCATCAGCAGTTACGGCGGCAGGACGCGTTCGAGCAGCTCAAGCAGCGGCGGCAGCACCAGCCGGTACGGCGTGCAGTACTGATCACCACTAGCAACCCCGAAAGGGAGAGGCCCCGCCAATCCATTGGCGGGGCCGCTCTCCGGGCGTAGCCGTCGAGGGCGTCCGCGTACCCCGCTACGCACCACACCTCTCGGAACATTCTACCGGGTTGCTGGACGTCGGGCGCCCGGGGCGTGCAACGCCGCGGGATTAGCGAGGGGCTACCCCCCCCTGTGGCCCAATGGCCGGCCAGATCGCTCGGCGAAGTTCCGCGACGACGGCCGAACGGTCGGCGCACAGGTCCCTCGACACGTCCAGCGTCTCGACCCGGATTACTTTGTCGTCGCCATCGCCGCGAATGTGATACCGCCGACGGACGATCGCCCCGTCCCCGGGGGACGGGTACAGGAGCACGTTGTCCGGGCACTCGAACCGGTGGGCGTAGGCGAAGAGTTGGTACATGTCCGACTGAGCCACGCCGACCTTCACGTCGGCGTCGTCGGGTTTCAGCCGCTTCCACTTCGTGTCCAGGATCGTCCGTGCCCGTCGCCGGTCCGCGCGGATTAGCACGTCGGGACGGAGTTGGAACCGTCCCCGCACGCCCCCCTCGTGGACGAGCCACTTCGTACCGCCTCTGGCCTGCAACAGCACCGCCGAAGCGTCCAACCCGAGCTCGGGGGCGTGCCGCCGGATCATCCGGCCGACGAACGCCTCGAACACCTGCTCCATCGGAAACAGGAGGCTGAACGTCTCGCGGTCGCCGACCCCCGGCACCGGCGTCATCCCGTCGACGACCAGGCGGGCGAAGTCGACGAGCGGCGAGAACCGTTCGCTGTTACGGGTGTAGTGCACGGCGTCGAACGACCGAACGTCCAGCCCTACGTCCTCGACGTCGGCCAGCTCGATCACGCCCTCCCGCAGTCGCTGCCGCGCGTCCGCGCGGGCCGTCACTGCCAACAGCCGGCGGCAGGTGGCCTTCAGGATCCGCCCGATCGGCGTGTCGGCGACGAAGTCGTCGTAGGCTACGAACAGCCGGTCCCGGCGGACCGCGTTGAGCTTGACGTGTGCCGTGGTCAGCAGTTTGCCCCGGAAAACGGACAGATTCTCCTCCCGGCCGACGTACGACCGGTCGGGCCCGCGGCGGAGCTCGGCCAGCAGGCGGCGGGCGAACGCGTCGACCAATGCCTCGATCAGCGGGAGCCGCCGGACCCGCTGGGCGGCGACTTCGCGGTCGCGGAACGGCAGGTGGCCGGCGACCGATAGCATGTAGACGAGGTTCCGCTGGGCCCGCGCCCACCCGCCGCCGCGTTCGTCGGCCTCGGCCGGGTCGTACAGCGGCAGGTCCGGGCCGGCGAGTTTGGGCAGGATCTCGACGGTCAGGCCCTCGACCCGGATCACGCCGACGTGGTTCCGCACGCGGAGCCACCTCCCGCCCTCGCCCCAGTCGAAGACGGTCGCCCCGGGCGTGCCGGCCCGGTGCCGGTCCAGTCGCCGCAGGCGGGCGAGCACGGCCGGGCGCAGGCGGGCCGTGTCGATCCGGCCGAACTCGGGTGACACGATTCGCATCCGGCTCACTCCCCGTCGCCGTCCGCCACGGGCGAGGGCGACGACGCGTCGCCCAGGACCCAGTCGAAGCACGTCCGCAAGGCTGGCTCGCCGCCGCCGCCGTAGACCTCAGGGTTGAGGTCGTACCGGAACCGCGGCTCGGCCCCGTCCTCCCAGGCGCCGGCGTGGACCGCCCCGTCCAGGACGTCGACGGCGATCAGCGGCAGCGGGTTGCCGGTCAGCGGCCGGCCGGTCGTCGGGTCGTGCGGGCACCCGAGCACGGCACACACCTTCGCCCAGTCCCCGTAGAAGTACTCCTGGAGGAGCGGGATGACCTGGTACTCGAACACGTCCCGGAGGTCGGCGAGGGTTTGCACGCCCAGGAAGTACGCGTGGCCGATCTGGTGGTCGCGGTCGAACAGCAGCTCGATCCGGCGGTTGACGGCCTCGAGCAGGGCGGCGACGTCGACGCCGCCGACGACGCCGTTGGTACCGACCGCGGTGCGGACGACGACCGGGTCGGGCATCATCTCCTCGAACCGGAACCGCCGCCGCAGGGCGGTGTCGAGGAACGCGATCGACCGGTCGGCCGTGTTCATCGTGCCGACCAGGTACAGGTTGGCCGGGACCCCGAAGGCTTGGCCCGAGTACGGTAGCGTGACCCGCAGCTCGTTGGCCGCCCCAATCCGCTTGTCCGGCTCGACGAGCGTGATCAGCTCGCCGAACACCTTGGAGATGTTGCCGCGGTTGATCTCGTCGATCACCAGGACGTGGTTCTCGGGCGGCGACGGGTTCCCGGACAACAGCTCCCGCAGCGCGTCGACCCGGAGCACCCGCTCCTTCAGCTGGTATATGGTCGCCTGGGAGAACACCTTGTGGAGGATCCGCTCGACCGGCAGGCTCTGGTCGAGCACGAGCAGCCACTGGACGTCCCGCACCTGATTGTAGTCGTCGTCGGCCGTCCGGCGGTACTCGCCGGTCACCTTGCCGATCGCGCGGAACGCGTGGTTGCCGTCGGACACGACGACGAGGTCGCCGACGCGCATCTTGTTCTTCAGGGAATGCATCGACTGGACGTTGTAGTCGGTCGGCTCGAGGTGTGGCTCTTTCTTGCGGAGCCTGGCGAGGATCGCCTCGCGGTCGTCGCACCCCGCGAAGTCGAGGCCCTTGCCGTAGCCCAGGCGGATCTCGCCGGCCTGGATGCTCTGGTCGTAGACGTCGTCCTCCTCCGACAGCATCGTGTTGCCGAGCGAGACCTTCCACACCTGTTGCTTGACCAGGTCGACGTCCGTCGTCGCCCGGCGGGCGACCGTCCCGCTCCCCCGGGCCAGGGACGCGATCCGCTTGAACACACCGTCCCGGAGCTCGTACCGGACGTCGCCGTGACCGGCCGCCGCCGACAGGCCGGCCGCCGCTGCATTCCCGGGCTCGATCAGCACGGGGCGGATCCCCTCGACGAACTCCTCGTACCCATAGGACTGGTGGAACGTCACCAGTTCGATCCGGCTGGCCTCGCGGAGCTCGCCGAACCGCCGGTGCACCGCAGCCGGGTCGGCGGGCAGCTCGCCGTCGCAGACCTCGACGGCCCGGCGGATCGTGTGCCACGTCTTGCCCGTGCCCGGCGGGCCGTACAGGATTAGGTTCAACGGGTGCGACCTGCGGGGCGGGGCCGGACGGGGTACGGGCGCGGTGCGGTCTTTCAACTGCTCCCAGTCGGGCCAGCCGTCGTCGGTGTACTTCTCGACCACGTAGAACGCGATGTGGCAGTGCATCAGATCCGCGAACGGCAGCCGGTACCGGTCGCGGAGGATCGGGAGGGCCGCCGCGTAGAACGCCGTCGCGTGCCCGAGCCGAACGGCCGGGTCGTCCTCGACATGGTCGTCGCCGAGCAGGGCGCGCGCGGCGGCCGAGTACACCTCGGGCTTGCAGAACGCGTAACGGGCGGGGTCGGACATGGCCAGGAGGTAGCTGGCCGTCGTGCCGTTAAAGCCGCCCTCCCTCCCGCCGGCGAGCTTGCGGACCGCCCCCCACTTCAGGAACGCGCGGACGCGGTCGACGAGCGGGGCGGCGCCGTAGAGCAGCTCGGTCACGCGCGGGCCTACCTCGCCGGCCACGGCCGGGAGCGCGATCAGGGCCTTCGACTTGGCCTTCTCGAATTGGGAGAGCAGGTTGAAGCTCGCGTTGATCGCCGCCGACACGGCCTCGACGGCGTCCGCCTCGAGCGACCGTCTGGACAGCAGGGGCTGCGCCTTCGGGATCACCTTGAGGTGCTGGTATCCCTCCGACTTGACGTTGCCGAGGTGCCCCTCGTCGATGAGCAGCGGACGAATCTTAACGTCGACCGCCCGTGCCAGTAGCCCCTCGTCGATGCGGATGTCCATGTCGCTGCCCTTGTGAGAACCCGAGTGGTGGTCCGCTCACGAACGTTCCTAGGACTCGAGTGGGGGGGATCGTAACGGGTCGCGGCGGAAGTCGCACCCGAGCGGCGGCCTGCCGCTCCGCAGCGGGGGGGGGCCGGCCGAATGAATGCCCGCGCGTTTTACGAGTTGTTATGCTACGACCCTAGGAAGGATTGACGCGGTCAATCGAAGCCATTTCGAGGACGCGGCCGCGAGCAAGTCCCTCGAGCTAAGTGTCGCGCCGAGGGTGGCGCGGCGGGAAGTTTAACGCGATGACAGCAGGAACTCGTTCGGGATTGCTCGCCGCCGCACCATACAGCCCTGGCCTAGAGGGCGTGATTGCAGGCGAGACCGCGGTTTGTCAGGTCGACGCTTCCGGTATGCTGCTGTACCGCGGATATGACATTCACGATTTGGCGACGCGGGCGACATTTGAAGATGTTGCGTGGTTGCTGCTGCGGGGCCAGTACCCAACGTCGCGGGAACTTGAGTACATGCGGCGAGAGTTAGCCGAGCAGGCGGCCTTGCCAGATCCGGTCATGGCGGCAATGCGGTTATTCCCGGCCGACGCCCACCCAATTGACATGCTACGCACGGGCGTGTCGATGCTCGGCAGCTTCGACGCGGAGCTGAAGGATAGCTCCCGTGAAGCAAACGTCCGAAAGGCGGTGCGGCTCACGGCGCGGATTGGCGCGATGGTGCCCGCGGCCTGGCGCGTGGTCCGGGGCGGCGAGACACCGAGATGCTTCGAGGAAGAACCGTCGTTCGCCCGGAGGTTCTTGACCCAGCTGAACGGTGCGCAGCCACCAGATTGGCAGGTTGCAGTGCTCGACACGGTGCTAGTTCTATACGCTGAGCACGAGTTCAACGCATCAACGTTCGCCGCGCGCGTGACGGCATCCACATTGTCCGACATCTACGCGGCTGTCACATCCGCCATTGCCGCGCTAAAGGGGCCGCTCCACGGCGGGGCGAACGAGGAGGTGATGAACCTGCTCCGCGATATCGGTGACGCCGAGAACGCGGCGGCTTGGGCGAGGGACAAGCTGAGGCGAAAAGAGAAGGTCATGGGCTTCGGCCACCGTATCTACCGTAGCGGCGACTCACGCGTTCCCGCCATGCGCGACCTTGTCTCGCGCGTTGGTCGCATGGTTAATCAACCGCACTGGGCGGCGATCTGCGAGGCATTGGAGGCGGTGATGTCGGCAGAAAAGGGACTCTGCGCGAACGTAGACCTGTATGCCGCGCCTGTACTGCACATGATGGGCATCCCGACGGCACTGAACACACCTATCTTCGCGTGCGCGAGGACGACCGGATGGTGCGCCCACGTGATAGAGCAACTCGATCAGAACCGCTTGATCCGGCCAAGTTCACGTTACACCGGTCCGATCCGAAGAACGATACCTACCGCGGCTCGAACTGAATTTAGTTGTGCTAACCCCGATTCAGTTTGAGCACCGTCAGCATTCGCGCAGTACGTGGTTCAAGCAGCAACGGGGATCTTCGGCTTTCTTCCACGTGGTTATCACCCGTATCGTTCTTGCTACCCTCGGTAGCTTGTATGTGCTGCGCGGTTGTCTAGAGAACTGTTTGCGCTCCCACCAGGGCGGTCCCATCGTCGGCACGTCCGTTGCATTGGGTGCTTGGCAATCGCCGCAATCGTTGTGCTGTTCCCCGAGGAGGAAAAGTTTGCTTGAAAGCTTCCTTGCCAATGGCCTGTGTAAAGGAGCGGTTTTCGGAATTGTGGGCTTGGGGTTCGGAATGATCTACACGACGACCCGCGTTTTCCACATCGCGCACGCGGGGGTCTATGTGCTGACAGGGTATCTTTTGCACCTCGGCCTAGCCCATTGGAATTGGCCTCTGGCCGTGAGCATTCCGGTAGCGCTGCTCGGTGCCGTTGTTGCCGGCGCGTTCACCGACTGGGCCGTTTATCAACCGCTCGCGCGGCGATCCGCATCGGGAGCGGTGGTGCTCATCAGCTCTCTCGGAGTCCAAATTGTTTTCGAGAATGCAATCGCACTCGCTTTCGGAAATCAAGCGGTGGCCACGCGGACGGGCGTCGACCAGACCGTCATGATCGGCTCTATCGTTCTTACCTACGCCCAGGTCGCCCAGCTCGTGGCCGGCGGTGGGCTTTCGCTCGGGCTCTGGCTGTTCCTGAAATACTCGCGCGCCGGCCAAGTATGTCGTGCGGTGGCGGACGACGAGACGTTGGCCGCGGTGCTGGGCGTGCGCATCGCCCGTGTTCGGCTGATGGCGTTCGCAGTCGGCTCAATCTTCGCCGGAATCGGGAGCGTGTTGATTTCGCTCGATGTCGGAATTGATCCGCACGACGGGTTTCCAGCCGTGTTGGCGGCGGCGGTCGCGTGCATCGTCGGCGGGTTGAGGAAGTTCCTCGCCCCGATGGCGGGGGGGTTGGCGCTGGGACTCGCCCAAAGCGTGGTCGTCTGGCAAACGTCCGCGAAATGGGAGCAGGCCGTTACATTCGGGGTGCTCATCGTCTTCCTCCTGGTTCGCCCCCAGGGGCTCTTCGGCGTCAGGCGCCGGGCGGAGGAGGCGTGAACTACTGGTTGCACCTGTCGATCATGATCTGCATCTACGTGGCGCTCGCCCAGTCATTAAACCTGATCGTCGGGTACGGCGGGATGCTCTCGCTGTGCCACGCTGCCTTCTGCGGCATCGGCGCGTACGCGTCGACGATCCTGATGATGCGGGCGCACTGGCCGTTCGAGGCGGCCGTCGTCGCGGCCGTTGCCGGCGTCAGCCTGATCGCATGGCTCGTGTCGTTCCTGATCACGCGGCTGCACGGCGACTTTTTCGTGCTAGGGACCCTTGGGTTTCAACAGATCGTTTATGCAATCCTCTACAACTGGGTCGACGTCACCCAAGGACAGTACGGCATCCCGGGCGTGCCCCGCCCCTCGTTATTCGGGGTGCGGGTCGTCACCCCCGGCGGGTTCCTCATCCTGGCGCTGGCCGTCTCGGTCCTGTGCGGCGGTATCGCTTGGTGGCTCACGGCGTCCGCGTACGGTCGGCTCCTCCAAGCCGTCCGGGAGGACCCGGTCGCCGCGCAGTCATTGGGCAAGGACGCGAACGCGATCAAGCGATCCGCGTTCGCTTGGGCTGGGGGGCTGGCAGCGCTACCGGGCGTCGTCTACGCCACGTACTCGAGCTACATCGATCCCACCAGTTTCGGGCTGGAGGACTCGATCCTGATCCTGACCATGCTCGTCGTCGGCGGCGCCGGGAACTTCCGCGGCCCGGTGGTCGGCGCCGTGATCCTCGTCCTGCTTCCCGAACTGCTGCGGTTCCTCGCCGTGCCCGACCGGGTCGCCCCGAATCTTCGACAGATCGTATACGGCGTGGCGATCGTCGTCATGATGCGGTTCCGGCCACAGGGGATCGCGGGCAAGTACGCGTTCGACTAACCCCAAGGATGCCCAGGTGAAGTTGCTCATTTTCCCGGGCGGCGGTAACCCGGACACCCCGCTCCACCGAGAGGTCTTCGACCTCATCGGCCAGAACACCCGGCGGTTCGGGTATACCGAGATGGACGGCAACCTCCGGTGGCCCGGACAGTACTTGCCGGGCGACGCGCCAAGTGGGCACTTGACGTTCGACGGCTCCGTCGCGGCGGCCGACGGCCAATTGGCCGAGCACGAGCGGCGGTATGAGCGGGATGGCATCGGATACGACATCCTCGCAAGGTCGTACGGGACTTACGTGGCGCTTAAGTCGATCTTGGCGGGGGAGTTCAAGGGTCGGAGGCGCATCGTGCTGTGGGGCGCACCGCCGTTCTGGGTGATGTGGAAATTGTTCCTCCGGGAGCTCGACGAGGGGCGTGCGCGGCGCGCGGCGAAGGGCCTGCATCTCGAACGATCGTTCTTTCCCTCGCTCGAGCCGATCGAATGGCTCCTCCAAGAGACGCCCCGAACGGTGGTCGTGACGTCGGGGTCGGAAGAGGCGTATTCGCCGCCGGCCTTTCAGGCTTACTTGATGCAACTCGCGCTCTCGTCGAGGGGCAACGTCCGTTTCCGCCCGACCGTCCAAGGCGCGCCGCACGAAACGCGGCGAATTGATGAACTGAAGCCCGACGTGATCGAGGCATACCTCAACAGCGTACTCGGGTAAATACGTCCGATGATCCTCCGTACCCACAACCTGTCCAAGCACTTCGGCGGCGTGGTCGCCCTGGACGACGTCTCCGTGGAATTTCATCCTGGCAGCGTCACGGCCTTGGTCGGGTCCAACGGCGCAGGCAAGTCGACGTTGTTCAGTGCGATGACCGGGCTCCTGGTCCCGGACCGCGGCGAGGTCGAACTTGGCGACGACCGGGGTGGCATCCGGCTGACCGGGCTGCCGCCCCACGTCGTTGCCCGCCACGGTGTCGGGATACTATTCCAGGACGCCCGCGTGTTCGGCAAACTGACCGCGTTGGAGAATGTCGCGGTCGGTGCCCCGTCGCAGCCCGGCGAGCGCCCGCTTCGGTCGTTGTTTCGGCGTGCCGGCGCCGCGGCCCGCGATCGCGAGGTAATGGAACTGGCCCGTCAACACCTCGCGTTCGTGGGGCTCGCGGGCAAGGGGCACGTCTGGGCTGAACACCTGTCGTACGGCGAACAGAAGTTGGTGGCGATCGCCCGGCTGCTCGCGGCCGACGCGCGGGTGCTGCTGTTGGACGAGCCGACGTCCGGCGTACACGCGGACCGGGCCGGTGCCCTCTCAGAACTCGTTCGGCAACTCGCCGACGACCACGACCGCACGGTCGTGATGATCGAACACAATTACGACGTCGTCGCCCGGGTGAGCGACCGGGTGTATCGGATGGACGCGGGCCGAGTTACCGCGTCGGGCTCGCCCCGGGAGGTTTTGAACTCCGGGCGGCAGGGGGGCGCGTGTCGAGTCGCGCAGTTCGGGAGTACAACGTGAGCGACCCTGTCCTCGAAATGGATGAAGTTCACGCCGCGTACCTTGGGAAGGAGATTCTTCGTGGCGCGTCTCTCACGGTCGGCCAGGGTGAAATCGTGGCCATCCTCGGGGAGAACGGCGCAGGGAAATCCACGACGCTTAAGGTCGTGGCCGGGTTGCTCCACCCGTCCAAGGGAAGCGTCCGTTTTCGAGGGCGGGACCTCCTGGGGGCTGATACCGCACGCCGTCAAAGACTCGGCATCGGGTATCTCATGCAGGGCGGCCGGGTGTTCCCAAACCTGACCGTGCAGGAAAACCACAACCTGGCCCTCGCCGGGGGCCGTACGGGTCAGGGGCCGGCGCCCCGGCTCGGCGACTGGTTTCCGGCACTCCGCGACCGCGGCCCCACGCGGGCGGGACTGCTGTCCGGCGGGCAGCGGCAGATGCTGGCGATCGAGATGGTGCTCGCGCAGCGACCGGGCCTGTTGCTGTTGGACGAGCCGACCGCCGCCCTGGCGGACGACGCCGCTGCTGCCGTGCTGACGACCGTGGAAGGGTACGTCGCGCGCGAGTCGGCCGCGGCGTTGTTGGTCGAGCAGAACATAGGCGCTGCGCTCACCCTGGCTCACCGCCGCGTGATCCTTGCGGGCGCGACTTTTAGAAAGGATACTACGAACAATGCAGCAGAGTGATGGCATCCGAGGCGGCAAGGGGTGGCGCCGGGGAACCAAATTGGTGCTGGCGCTCGGCCTATTGGTGGCGATCGGCGCGGCCGTCGCCGTTAAGCTCTCGTCCACGGGCAGCGATCCGACGAAGCGCCCCGTCGTGGGCGTCATCCTGCCCCAGACGGGGCTCCTCGGTCAGATCGGTCAATTCGAGAAGGAGGGGTTCGAACTCGCGTTCGACCACCTGCGCGCCGAGGGGCGGTTGACCTTCGACGCGAAGTTCGAGGACGGGCGGAGCGACAAGAAGGCAGTCGCGGCCGCGGCCAACAAACTGGTGGACCTCGATGGCGCTCGGTTGTTGATCACGTCCACCACCGGCGCGTCCTTGGCGGCGCAGCCGATCGCACAGCGGGCGGACATCGCACAACTCGCATTCGGGATGGGTTCCGAGATCGCGCGCGGGTCGCCGTCGACCGTTCGGTTCTACATCGGCGTTGAGGAGGAGGCGCGGGCGATCATCGAATTCGTCGGGAAGCGCTTCAAGGACAAGAAGGTCGCGATCCTGCACGGTTCGGAAGCCCAGTGGACGGCGGCGATCAAAGACATCTACCGTCCGCAACTCGACGCGGTGCTGAAGCAATCGTGCTTCGTCGAGCAGTACGACGTGAAGGACAAGGATTTCCGCGCCCACATCACGAAGATGCGGGAGGCGGGGGCGCAGGTCGTGATCGTGCTCGGCTACGGGTTCGAATACGGTCCGCTGATGGCGCAACTGCACGAGACGGGGCTCGCGAAGCAGGCCGCGATCGTCGGCGGGTGGGGGTTCATTTACACGCCGGTGCCGACGGACCAGTTAGAGGGAGTTTTTGTGGCTGGGCCGATGTACGTCTACGACCGGAACAACGCCGGCCAAGCGTTCGACAAGGCGTACTTGGCGAAGTACGGCCACCGGCCCAATTTCGACGCCGCGTTCGCGTACGAATTGGCGAAGCGCATTCCCGACGTATTGGACTTGGTGAAATCCGCGGGGACGCAAGGACTCAAGAAGGAGTTGGTCCGCCAGGGATCACGCGAGGGCGTCTTCGGCAAGTATCACTTCGCCGACGACGGCAATATGATCGTCGAGACGGCGGTGGGCGTTTATAAGGGCGGGACGATCGTCAGGGAATAGGGAACGAATGGCGACATCCTTCGATCAACGAGTCGTCCGGTACGGGTCGATCCACGACGTCCAGCCCCAGCACTGGAAGTGGTTCGTCGAGGCCTCGTGCCCCGAAGACGGCGACGTGGTTCTGGATTGCGGGTGCGGGTACGGGGAATGCACAAAGGAGCTGCTGAAGCAGTCGCCGGGGAAGGCATTCTTCGTGGACCTCGTCGACGAGAGCCCGGTCCAGCTCGAGCGCGCGAGGCGAGAGCTGCTTCACGAGTACGCGGCGGGGCCGTCCCGGCTCGCATTTCACCTTGGCCGGGTCGCCGACGCGGCGGTGCCCTGGCGGCCGCCGAACGACCGCAAGTACGACAAGATCTTCCTGAAAATGGTGCTCCACGAGGTGGGGCCGGAGCCGGCGGGGCGGATCGCTGTCGCGGCGAATGACGCGGGCGGGGTACCGGCCGAACAGAGCGAACAGGTGCGGTTTCTCAACGAATTGTACGGCATGCTCAAGCCGGGCGGCATCCTCGTGGTGTGGGACGTGGCGGTCGCCGACCAGGCCGCGCCGTTCTTTCGGGAAGTGATCCGTCAGAAGGACGATCTCCTCGGTTTTCAAACGCTGAAGGAGCGCCGGTACGTGATGACCCCCGGCGATCTCGAGGTGCGGTCGAGGGCGTCCCTGTTCGGCAAGTCGGAGATGGTGCGGCTGTTCCACTGCAAGTTTTTCACCGGGCGGCGGCTGGACGAGGAGTTCGCCGGGCGGGCCGACGTGTACCGGGCGTGGGTCGAGCGGATAGACGACCTCTACGCGCGGTACGGCCAGCGGGCCAACACCGCGATCCAGTTCAGGCGGTACTCGGCCGAGCACGCCGCCCCGGGCGAGCCGCCTGACGCGGACGACGCCGGGCCCCACAGGTGGTTCATCGTCGACCGGGCGATCTGGCGGCTGCGCCGGCCGGACTTGCTGGATCTGGCGACGATCGAGTGCGACCACGCGTTCGACCACCATCTGACGCCGTCGCCAAGGCGGGAAGGGCAGGCGGAACACCTTCACCAAGTCATCCAACACAGGTTAGAAAAGTTGGCGGGATGCGAGTTGCTGCGGCGGCACGGCGGTCTGATGCGAGTGACGACGTACGAGATCTCGCACGACGGCGTGCGCCAGTTCAGCAAGGACGGGCTGGACTACTTCTACCATCACGGCACGGCGTCAGAAGACGTCGAGAAATTCATGCGGGACATCGCCCGCGCGTACTTTCACCACGTCGCGGTGGTTTATACGACCGACAGCGGCCGGGTCTGGCCCGCTCTGACCCACTTCCTGCGGAGGCAGGCTGAGAAGTCCAGCTCGTCGTCGTGGCTCAGGGTGGTGCTTGACACCGGGGAACAGGTGTTGCACGTCACCTTGTGTGTCGGCGGGGATTCGTTCAAGACGGTCGACGTCCCGGTTTCCGGCTTCTCCTTCGGGCCTCCGCAGACGCTTCACGACCAGGACATCGGAAAGCTCAGGCTCAACGGCACCCAGAAGTGCTTGCGACTCGGATTGGGCCACAAGTCATTCGATCAGGCGGCGCTGGACTTTTTGAGGGACAAGCCCCCCGGGTGGCCGGTCGTGCCCGAGGGTTCGAGGTTCGTCGACGGCATCGGAGGGCTCGAACAGGAGTCGCTGCTGGAGTTTGCGCAATTCCTCCAGGATTCGGGACTCAAGTACGGCTGCTACTTCATGCCGCCAGCGTCGATGGTGACGGGCGGGTCCCGGTCGGAGGACGTCGCCGTCTTCTTTTCGTCCCGCGAGCCCCTGACGTCGGCAGAGGAAGGGCAACTGTTCGCGTTCCTGGCGAAGATGTGGAGCGATTTGCGGGGCGTCGAACTGCTCGCGGCCAGCGCGTCTTTCCTTAATACGGCGTACCGGGAGACGCTGTTGAGCCATTCGGACGAACGAAAATTCTTCGTTCAGCACGTCCTTTTCCCTTTGATTCTGTACGGGCACTCATCGATCGACCCGTCGGCGCTCATCGCCGCGTACTCCGACGCCTTCGCCAAGGATCACGTCAGCACGTTCAACGCTTGGGCGACGTCGATCAGGCGTACGCTCGATCGCGCCGATATCGACGTCCTTGCCGGGTACGTTCGGAACCCGGTCAAAGGCCTCTCGACACGGAATCGGTCGAAGCTCGAAGCGATCCGGCACGAGTGCAAAGAGTTCATCAAGTACAAGAAGCGCGAATTGCTGACCGAGGCGAGAATTGGTGCCGCCGCGTTAGGAGCGATAGGCCAGTACGCTTACGAGCAGCTACAGGCCGCCGAATCCAGTTCCAATATGGACGAGATGACCGAATGCTGTAAGCGGGCGATGACATTCATCACGAGCCTAGAGCGCGGTCTCCGAGACACCATCAAGGATTTCTGCGAGCGTTTCTGGAACGGCGCCCTTCCGCGCACGTTTCAAGCAGATGCGTGTCCCACCGACTTTCGATTCGATGTCAGCGGCATGCAGGACGCGGTAGGGGCGCTTCGCGTCAACGCGATCCGGCATAGTCACGAGTATGCGCTCAACTACAAGGAAACTGCGAATTGGTGTCAGTTGACCTGGCTTGAGACGTTGGGGCCGCGATGGGACTACGCTTCGCTTTCCCGATCCGTACAGGAGTCGGTGACAGATCGGGGGATCCACCGCGGGCTCCCACAAGTGATCCTGTTTGGGTTGGAGAACAACGCGAATTCAATTGAAGTTCGGTTTGGACGGACTTGGAGCAGAATCTGGCCGCCCGCAAGCGACAGCCGAACCGAAAGTGGCGCCGCAGCTGCTGACCAGTCTACCACTGATAAGGAGCTCTATGGGGTCCGCTACACATTCCGCGATCAATGAGGCGGTCGCCGTCTTGGTGGACGATTTGGACGGTAGCGATTGGTTCGATGCGGCCGATGCGGAGATCCGCAAGCTGCCAGCGAGGATTATCCGGCTGGATCAAAGCGCTCTGGGAGGCGCGACGGTGCCGGATGAGATAGTTCAAAAGTTTTCAAGCGAAATCGCCCGTGCGACTGGAGGGCGAGCGGCGGCGCACGTGTTCGTTGTCACCGATTCCTTCTTCGGTTTTGGTCGCGGTCGGAATGACGCCGGATATAGGCTGCTGCTGGCATGCCTTGAACAAGGCACTTTGACCCGGGGCGTCGTTTATTCCAGCGCTCCACAAGGGACGCCGATCCCCCGGGTTATCGAGAAAGTTTGGAAGACCGAGGATCCGGTGGTCGACTTTTCGCGGATCATGGCCTTCTTTCGGGATGCCTGTAGGTCGTCGAATGCCGAGGCATCGGGCGCGTCGCCGTTCCGCTTGGTCGATCTGGCGCGCGAGTCGGAGCACGCTTGGGACAGCGTATTTGAAGGTCCGGCTCAAATGATCGAGGTCGACGAAGTCTGCGATCTCGCGCAACCCGCGCTGGTCGTCATTCACGGCGCCAACGACGGCGCCGTCGGCCGGATCGCGACCCGGCTTCCGCCTGAGAAGCAGGTTGTCGTCGTCTTCGTTTCCGGCGGCGGATACCCCCGCGAGAGGAACGCGAACAAGTCGCATCCCCACTTCTACTTCCGGCGGCACAACGAGGTGGGGCCGGGGCTGCGGGAATGCCTGCGGCGATTCTGGACCGTGTATCTGGAGGATCCGGCCGGCGCGTCGGACGCGTTCGACCTGCTCGAGCCGGTCGGCCTGCGCGACCTCGTGCGGAAGGCCAAAGATGATCCCAAGGGACCGGTTCCCGCTTACGATGAGGCCCGGCGCCGGGCCGAACGCTACGAGCGGGCTGGGGTGAAAGTGCCCAAGGGCCTGTTGCCCGACGTGGGATCAGACCAGAGTAGCGCGGCCATTTCCGAGGGGCTGAGACGGGCCGCGGACGCCCTCGACCCGCCCACCGACGGGATCGGTGAGCCCCCTTGGGCGGTGGAGGCGGGGACTTTGCGTCACGACTACTTGGGCCGCATCAAGCAACTGACCCGCCGCAGCCACGAACCCGAGGATCTGAGTTCGTTCCTGCTCGAAGCCCTCCCGACGGGCGACGGCCTTCCGGCGCACATGAGTCTGCCGTCCGCGCTGGAAGCGGTGCGAGGTCAGTGGCAGCTCTGGACGGAGGAGCGGCCCCACGCGGTGAGTGTGAAGTGCCTTGACTTGTACGCGCGATTGGCCGCCGACCTTCGGGCGGCGGTCAGGGCATTCCTGGCGAACCCACAGGATTCCGCCGCGTACGCCGCCGTCCGCTTGGACGCGAGCGACCTGTCGGAGTTTCTCACCGGGTTCGAGTTCGCAGCCGCCCATAGCCAGTCGGCAATGTTAGACTTCTGGAGAATGCAGGCTCAATTCGCAACCGATCGGGCGGGCCGAGGTGCCACGGATGTGTGACCACCCCCGCATTCTCGTGATCGACGATGAGATCGGCGTGGCCGGATCAAAAGACCTCCGGCGATTCCTCGTCGACGCCGGCGCGCGGACTGATGGCGATCGCCCCGCGCCCGATTACCCGTACGCGTTCGAGTTCTGCACGGGGGGCGTGGGGGCGGGCACGTTTTCCGTGGCGGCCGTCCTCGAGCGCGTCCGCGCCGGGTGGAACGATCCGACGCACGGTCCTTGGGCGTTGATTCTCCTGGACGTCCGCTTCGGCGCTCATCCAGCATTCGGCTACGACGTTCTTGACGCAATCCGCGCCGCACCCGACCTCGGCGCCGATGTGCCGGTCATCATGCTCACGCGCGAGGAGAACACGCGGAGTGATGCTGCGCACGGGGACGCGAGCGGGTTCCTCGCCAAGGACACGGTCACCCGCGAGGCCGTCGAGAACAGAGTCTTCCGCGAGGGCCTGATTCCCTACGCCGCGCCGCTCAGCGACCAGAAGGGGCACTTACTCGGCCGGTCCGTCGCGTTCCTCAAGATGCTTCGGGCAATCCGGCGGACCGTCCGGGATGGGACGATCCGACAGTTGTGTCTGTTGGGCGAATCCGGGGTGGGCAAGGAACGGCTCGCCGTGTACGCCCACGACGTCTCGCGCGGGCCGCAGGCGTTGTTCCTGCACGAGTTCGCCGACTCGAGCAACCCCCACCTGCAGGTCGGGAAGATCTTCGGCAGCTGGCCTGGCGCGTACAACGACGCCCCCCGGGACGGCCGTCCCGGGGTATTCGAGCGCGCTCACGGCGGGACGCTGTTCCTCGACGAACTGCAGAACCTGAGCCCCGAGTCGCAGGAACGGTTGCTGGAAGTTCGACCGATGGGGAGCCGGAACACGCGCGTGGTAAGCCGGTACGGCACCGCACCGCTGTCCGAACCGGCGGTCCTGAACCGATGCCGCCCGCA
>DASPKW010000069.1:0-17666 GCA_035627895.1 Tepidisphaeraceae bacterium
CCCGTCTACCGCTGCCGTCCCTACTCCACCCCGATCCGCTTAAACGCCCCCGGCTTCCAATACCGCAGCCCGACCGGCACGAGCAGCACCACGTTCAACACCCCCAGCACCGCCAAAAATCGCCAGTTCTCCCAAGGCCGCCACCCCGCCCCCGTCGCCACGTACAGCGAGATCGCCGGCACGTTCCCTAGCACCGTCCCGATCGCCACCTCGATCCAGTTGATCCGCGTCAACCCGAACACGTAGTTCGAAACCCCGAACGGGATCACGTGCGTCAACCGCGCCGCCATCACCACCATCAGCCCGTTGTGCCCCATCTTTTCGTCGATCTGCTTGAGCTTCGCGTGCCGGGCCTCGAACGTCTCCCGCACCCAGTGAGCCAGCAGCCCGCGCGACATCGCGAAGCTCGCCAGCGCCCCCAGCATCGCCCCGGCCAAGCTCCACCCCACGCCCGCGTACATCCCGAACCCGTACCCCGCCAGAATCTGCAGCCACCACACCGGCAGCATGCTGCACGCCGCGAGCACGTACAGCCCGACGAAGATCGCCGGCGCAGAAACCGGGTGCCCGGCGACCCACGCAGCAAACTCCGCCCCCGCCGCGTGCGGGTCCTGCCGCAGCCGCGCGCCCCATTCCGTCCCGAACAGCAGGTAGACCGCCGTCGCGACCAGCCCCGCCAGCACCACAACGAGCACGACCCGCATCGCCCGTCCGCCGCGCTGGGGGGGCGAACTCGGGTCGGGTGCGGGTGGCTCGGCGGGCATGTGGGTGGTGATCGACGACCAGGTCGGGAAAGCGCACACCGCCCCCACGCCGGAGGCGGAGCCTTAGGCGACGCCCCGGATCCGTACCCGAAACCGTCGCTCGCTGGTCGTCACTATATCGCGCTCACTTCGCCCGCGTGAACTCCATGATCTTGTACCCCTTGCCGCCCGGCGGCAGCACGAACCCCTCCGGGATCGCCGAGTCGTCCCCGCCGCTCGAGTCCCGCACGTCCATCCGCACGCCCGAGAACGACCAGTCCGCCGCCCCCTTCCCGAACTCCACCGGCCGCAGCATCAGCGTATCCCCCGCGAGATGATAAATGCCCGTCTCCGTGTCGTCCGCCTTCGCCGAGTTCGTCAGCGTGTACCGCGGCGGCCTGGCGGTCGCGTCCAGCTTCAACGTATACGCGATCGTCGTCGCCTTACCGTCGATCGATCCCGTCACCGTCGCGGCGTCCGTCTTGATCACGATCGCATGGTCATCGCCGACCATCGTGTAAGACTTGTGCGCCCCCGTGTTGATCCCGATCAGCCGCGACATCGTCCACTTCCCCACCAGCGCCTCCGGCTTCCCCGACACCGCCCCCGCGGCCGCCGGCTTGGGCTCTGCCACCGGCGCCGGCGCGTCCGCCGGCGCCAGCCGAGCCGCAGGCACCCACCCGGTCGACTTCAGATCCGCCTCCATCGCCACGCCGACCCACGCCCCGCGCACCTCCGTCACCACCACTCGCTGCCCCGCCGTCAGCGTCGCGACAGTCTTGGGCCCCTGCTTCATCTCCGTCTCGATGGCGACGACGGCCTTGTCCCCGAGTTTCCAATCCGCCAGGGCCAGCGGCGCAAGGATCAAGCACAGGGCGACGGCGGCGAGGCGAGGCAGCAACATGGCAAGGCTCCGGTAGGGGTTCGATGATCATTCCGACACCCCCCAATGCGAAAACGACCCTCCCGACCGGACAGGACAGCGCGAAAGGTCCCCCGAGGGCAGACGGCGGCGTGGCTCCGACCCCGTCGGAGCTGCGCTGCCCATTTAAGTTCCCCGGTGTCCCGCGACACGAAAATGCTCGAAGAGCGATGGACCGCGGATATAGAATGCTCGCCGCAAAGCCCACGGAACTTGTTCCGTGGGTAGTGTAGTCCGGTCACTCGCTTTACCAACCGAGCACCAATCAGGAGGCAGCAATGGACCTGCGGTTCCGCGACGACCCGCCCGACGACCGGCACCAGTCCACGGGCGCCACCCTCTTCCACGTCCCCCCGCGCCGCAACGAGTTCTTCGTCGGCCGCGAAGACCTCCTCACCGACCTCGCCGGCGAACTCTCCTCCACCGACTTGAGCCGCCACACCCAGGCGCTCTACGGCCTCGGTGGCGTTGGCAAGACCCAGGCCGCCGTCGAGTTCGCCCACCGCTACCGCGACAAGTACAAGATCGTCTGGTGGCTCCGCGCCGAAGAATCGGCCGGCGTCTGGATCGACTACCAACAGCTCGCCCACGCGCTCGGCCTGACCATGCCCCGTGACGCGTCCCTCGACGCCGTCCGCCACCACCTCAAGCGCCACCTCGAGACCCGCGACGACTACCTCCTGGTCTTCGATAACGCCAGCGGGCCCGCCGGCATCAAGGACTTCATCCCCTCCCCCTGCCGCGGCGGCGTCCTGGTCACCAGCCGCAACGCCAACTGGGCCGGCGCGGCGCGCGGCGTCCCCGTCCACGGCCTGGCGCGCGACGAATCCGTCGCCTTCCTCCGCAAGCGCACCGGCCGCCGCATGGACGCCGAGACCTCCGCCCGCAAGCTCGCCCAGACCCTCGGCGACCTCCCCCTCGCGCTCGAACAGGCCGGGGCGCTGATCGCCCAATCGCGGATGTCCTTCGACGACTACCTCCGCCGCTTCGAAACCCAGTGGGCCCAGATGCTCGCCGCCCAGCGCCCCGGCGGCGACTACCCCGACTCCGTCGCCATGTCCTGGGAGCTCTCCTTCCGACAGGCCGAGGAAGAACACCCCGCCGCCATCGCCCTCCTCAACCTCGTCTCCTTCCTCTCGCCCGACGGCATCCCCCGCCGCCTGATCGAAGACCACCTGACCACGCTCCCCGAGCCCTTGGGCGACCTCGCGTCCGACCCGCGCGGGCTCGACCGCCCGCTCGACGTCCTCGGCCAATACTCCCTGCTCGAGCTGACCGGCGGCGGCGCGGCCGACGCGAGTTTCGACCTCCGCGCCGTCGCCGCCCCGACCATCTCCGTCCACCGCCTCGTCGCCGCCCTCGCCCGCGACCGCCTGGGCGAGGACGACCGCCGCGTCTGGTCCGCCACCGCCGCCCGGCTCGTCGGCGGCGCCTTCGTCTTCGACTCCGCCGACGCCAAGACCTGGGCAGACGCCGGCGCCGTCCTCCCCCACGCCCTCGCCGCCGCCACCCACGCCCAGGCCGCCGGCGCGCCCGTCGAGCTCACCTGTAACCTCCTCGACCAGGCCGGCCGGTACCTCAACCGCTTCGCCCAGTACGAGCAGGCCAAGGGCCTCCTCGACCGCGCCATGGCCCTCTCCCGCCGCGCCTACGGCGACGAGTCCCCGCGCGTCTCCCAGGTCGCCAACAACCTCGGCCGCGTCCTCGCGCGCCTCGGCGAGCGCGAGTCCGCCCGCCAGCACTTCGAGTGGGCCCTGGCGATCGACCGCAACACCTACGGCGACGCCGACCCCCACGTCGCCAGCGTCATGAACAACTACGCCATGGTCCTCCACGCCGGCGGCCAGCTCGACGACGCCCGCGCCCACTTCGAGGCCGCCCTCGCCATCTTCGAACAACACTACGGCGAGCGCCACCCCAAGGTCGCCTCCCTCCTCAACAATCTCGGCTACCTGCACCTGTCCGCCGGCGACGCCCAGTCCGCCCACGACCTGTTCGCCCGCGCCGCGTCCGTCGCCGAAGAATCCCTCGGCAAATGGCACCCCACGTTCGCCGCCGTCTGCTGCAACCTCGGCCGCGCCCAGCTAAAGCTCGGCCACCCCCTGCTCGCCCGCGACCAGTTCGAACGCGCCCTGGCGATCGACACCGCCGCCTACGGTGAGGCCCACCCCGACGTCGCCCGCGACCTCGACGGCATGGCCGAAGTCGCCCGAGCCGTCGGCAACGCCGACGCCGCCGCCGACTACGCCGCCCGCGCCAAGGCCGTCCGCGCCAAGGTCACCGAAAACGCCGCCGCCGTGCCCGTCGAAGGGTGATACCCCTCGGCACCGTTTCGCAAGCGCCGGGTCGAAAGCCCACGGAACTTGTTCCGTGGGTTGCGTAGCGCAGCAGAACGCGCTCGCGCCCCTCGCTTCACCCCCCTCCCCATCCCGGTTACGATGTCCCGTTCTGTCTCTCCTTGCGCTGGTGAGATCGTCGCGAGAGGAACGGACGTACCCCATGCCCGACACCGACCTGGACATCCCGCCCCACAAGCTCCCCCGCCACGTCGCGATCATCATGGACGGCAACGGCCGCTGGGCCGTCAACCGCGGCCTCGACCGCGTCCGCGGCCACCAGCAGGGCGCCAAGACCGTCCGCGGCATCGTCACCGAGTGCGCCCGCCTCCGCCGCGAATATGGCGGGCCCGACTACCTCACCCTCTACTCCTTCTCCCTCGAAAACTGGAAGCGGCCCGTCGAGGAGGTCGGCTTCCTCATGCAGATGTACGTCGACTACCTCCGCCAGGAGCGGGCGACGATGATGGAGAACAACATCCGCTTCAAGCAGATCGGCCGTCTCGACCAGCTCCCCGACCCCGTCCTCGACGAGATGAACCTGACGCTCGAACAGACGGCCAAGAACGACGGCCTCGTCCTCACGCTCGCCCTCAACTACGGCAGCCGCGCCGAGATCACCGACGCCGTCCGCGCGATCGCCGAAAAGGTGCGCGCCGGCGACCTCGACCCGCGCGACGTGACGGAGGACACCGTCTCGGAGCACCTCTACACGGCCGGCATGCCCGACCCCGACCTCCTCATCCGCACCGCCGGCGAAATGCGCGTCTCCAACTACCTCCTCTGGCAGATCAGCTACGCCGAACTCTGGGTGAGCGACGTCCTCTGGCCCGATTTCGGCACCCCCGAACTCCACGCCGGTCTTCGCGCATTCGCCGCCCGTAACCGCCGCTTCGGCGCGCTCGACCCGCAAGCGGGCGCGAAAGTCTGACCCCGCGCCCAACGCGTCCGCAGGTCCAGAACAAGCCGGGGCACGGTGCACGGGCTTCGCCCGAAGCGCCCCCCGGATCCGTCCGCGCACCGGCGCCCGTCCACCGGAGTCCACATGCGACGCCCCCTCGCCCTCCTCCTCACCCTCCTGCTCAGTGCCCCGCTCCGCGCCGAGCCGATCAAATACATCCTCGACACCGACCTCGCCTCCGACTGCGACGACGCCGGAGCCGCCGCCCTCATGCACGCCCTTGCCGACAACGGCGACGTCGACATCCTCGCCACGATGATCTCCACCGGCGGCCAGTACGGCGCCCCCGCCCTCTGCGCCATCAACACCTTCTACGGCCGCGCCGACCTCCCCGTCGGCACCGTCAAGGCCCCCAAGTTCTGGGTCGGCGGGTCGCCCGACAAACCCTCCGGCGCGTTCAACTTCGAGTCCTTCAACCGCCCGCTCGCCGAGCGCTTCCCGACGCGCATCAAGCGCGGCGACAACGCCCCCGACGCCCGACTCCTCTACCGCCAAACCCTCGCCAAGCAGCCCGACAAGTCCGTCGTCATCAACTCGATCGGCCCGCTCATCAACCTCGCGCTCCTGATGGAGACCAAGCCCGACGAACACAGCCCGCTGAACGGCACGGACCTGATCCGCGCCAAGGTCAAACTTCTCGTCATCACCGGCGGCCGCAACCCCGCCGGCACCTCCTCCAACTTCAGCAAGCTCGACGCCGAAACCTACACCAAGCCCGTCATCGACCGCTGGCCGACCCGCGTCGTCTACGTCGGCAACGACGTCGGCCTCGCCATCCGCACCGGCTGGACCCGCAACGCCGACGCCCACAAGGACAACCCCGCCCGCGCCGCGTACGACCTGTTCTTCAAGGGCAAACCGAAGAAGCACGCCAGCGCCAACCAGGCCGGCGTCCTCTACGCCATCCGCGGCACCGGCGACCTCTTCACCCTCGTCGAAAACGGCCACCAGGCCTGCGACGACCAGGGCCACACCAAGTGGGTCGACGCCCGCGCCGACGGCAAAGACCACGCCTACCTCTCCAAGCGCGACAACGTCGACGCGAGACTAGCCGAGACGCTGGAAACGCTGATGACCCAGCCGCGGAAGCACACGAAGTAGCTGTCGCGCCGTGCCTCACGGGCACCCGGAAATACGTTGCGGTCCCCGGTTTGCCGACCTAGACTCGACCGCATGGTACGCCCGACGCTCGACCTGTCCGACGACGAAGCCGCCGACGTCGACGCCCTTGCCAAAGCGGCCGGTTATGGATCGGTCGACGCCTATTTTCGCGCCATGTTCGCGACCGACGACTCGGGCAAGGACCTGGGTGCGCCATTCAGTGTGTGCTACGAAGCGAACGAGGCGCTGGAAGCAATGCTCGTCGAGCGCCTGGACAGCGCGCAGCTTTCGATCGAGCCGACCGCCCAGTTTTGGAAGAATTTGACGGACGAAATCGTGGGCCCGAAACGCCGAATGTGAGTCCGAGCGAGACGACCAGATGATCACAGTGCCCGTTTCCCTTCCGGAAAACATTAAAGCGACCGCGGAGGCCCGTGCGCGGGCGGCCGGGTTCTCCGACCTCGGTGCGTACTTCGCGGCCCTGATCGAGTCGGGCGCCGGACAGCCGATTGACGCCGCGACCGAAGCCGCGCTCGTCGAAGGATTGGCGCAACCCGGCCGCGAGTACACGCGCGCGATGTGGGACGAAAAGGTACGCCGATTTGAGCAGCGGATGCGCGAGCGCGGCGGGTCCGGACAGTGAGGTTCCGGCTCGTCATCCGGCCGCGCGCGGACACCGACATCGATCAGATCGCCGAGCACATCGCGATCGACAACCTGCGCGCGGGAAAGTCCTTCTACGACGCGGTCATCGACGCGTTCGAGCGCCTGGGCTTCATGCCCCACATAGGCGCTCCGAGGCCGACTTCGAACCGCTCCCTCCCACGGGCCTCCGGAGTTGGATCATCACCGGCTACGAGAACTACCTGATCTTCTATCTCCCGATCGATCGCGGGATCGAGGTCGTTCGCGTCCTGCACGGGGCGAGAGACCTCGACGCCATTCTCGACCACGAATAGCGACCCGCCCACGCCCCCGTTTGCCCCGCCCCCGCCCCCTCGCGTACAACCGTCCACGGAAGGAGCCCGCCCCGTGGACGCATCCCTGCGCAACCGCCTCACCTTCGGCCCCATCATGCTCGCCGCCCTCCTCGGGCTGCTCTACCTCGACCATTACGTCCAGGAACGAACCAAACAGGAAGGCCTCGTCCGCGAGCGCGACGAGCGCGTCATCCGCTCCGAGTGGCGCCTCGAGTTCGAGCGCCGCGGTCAGATCCCGCCCAAGCCCGAACCGCGCGACGACGAGCTCAAACCCCTCGTCTACGGCGTCGGCGGCGTCGGCCTGCTCGTCCTCCTCCTCATCATCCTCCCCCTCGGCACCCAGGAGGTCTCCCGCCTCTTCACCGCCGAGAACGTCGCCCCCTACAAGTTCATCTCCGCCCTCGGGTCCGGCGCGCTCGTCGTCCACGCCTTCATGACCCAGTTCCCGGTCTTCCGGCCGGTCGCCGCGTCCGCGTTCGCCTTCATCGTCGTCGGCGTCATGCTCGCCGCCGCCCTCCGCCGCGCCTGGACCAAGAACACCCAGGGCGCCATCGTCGCCATGGCCGGCACCGTCCTCTCCACCCTCTACCTCGGCGGCCTCGGCTGGTTCCTCATGGCCCTCCGCGTCAAGTACTCCTTCCACGCGTCCGGCGTCCACGGGACGACCATGATCATCGTCATGATCCTCTTGGTCGTAAAATTCACCGACATCGGCGCGTTCTTCGGCGGTAAGGCCCTCGGCCGCCACAAGCTCATCCCCTGGCTCAGCCCCGGCAAGACGTGGGAGGGCCTGTTCTTCGGCGTCCTGACCGCCGGCGCGGTCGGCGCCGTCCTCGCCACCTTCATCAACCCGCCCGTCTACCCCCTGCCCTGGTGGAAGGGGTTCATCTTCGGCGCCGTCCTCGGCGGCATCGGCCAGCTCGGCGACCTCCTCGAATCCCTCATGAAGCGCGACGCCGAGGTCAAGGACAGCGGCAAGCTCATCCCCGGCTTCGGCGGCATCCTCGACGTCATCGACAGCCCCCTCCTCGCCGCCCCCTTCGCCTACCTCATGTTCAGCGTGTTCTGACGGCGTGGCAACCCGGCGCCATACCCTCGTTTAGCCGCGGGCCCGCAAGGCAAGCGACAGCGCCGCCCGAAGGGGAGCGCGCCGGCGCGGCAACCGCGGACCGTCCCGATCACCGCAACCCCGCCCCTCGAAGCAGTGCGTCCGCCCACGCCTCGTCATCCGCGTCGAGCGGGGGGTCCGGCGGTCCGGCATAGTCGATCGCCCGTCCGTATCGCCCTACCTCGTATACCCGATCGATTAGCGGCTGCAGATCGAGCCGCACGTCGCCGTCCGTCGGCCTGAGCGGGACTGGCACCGCAGGAATCGGCGCCCGCAGCGAGATCGGATGGATCTCCCACCGGTCCAGTTCGCCGGCCCGGCGAACGCACACCAGGTACGCCGCGCGCGCCCTCGCCGGCAACACCGCCTCCGTCACCCGAAGACGGGCGCGCGAACCGCGGAGCAGGTCGACCTCGACGACGTTCACGCCCGCCCGCGCATATTCCCCGATCTTCCGCCGGTATCGATCGTTCAACGTTCCGCTCGCCTTGTTGCCCGGGCTCAGGATCTCGACCGCCGTCACGAGCCGGTCCCCGTTTGCAGCGTCGCGGATCTCGACCCACCGTTCCGTCACCGGTTCGTCGAACTCGACCACGAACGGCGCCGGGATGAGCACCGGCGGCGCGGACGTGACCGCCACCCCCCCCGATCCCGAAACCTCCGTCACGCCCACGTCGGGTTGTCGCGAGGCGCGAACGACCACGCCTTCCCGGTTCGTCTCCTCCAGCAAAACTCGCTCCTCGGAAACCGCGCGCAGGTCTGCCGGGAGCACGGCGGACAACGCGTCGGCCACGTACGTGGTCAGCCGATGGTGGACGCCACTCCAGTGACGTTCAAGAAACGGGTCCATGCCTGGGAACGGACTGCGCATACCGCCCGATTATACCCGCGACCGGGCCGCCCGCGATCGAACAGTCATCCTCGCGCCGTGCCCCTCATGCCCTAATCAGGGCGAAATACACGCCACCCCCCGAAGGTTAATCTCCCCGGAAACCGCTGGCCGTCGCCAACGGCCCCGCAGTAGCATGTCCGTAGCGAACCCCGCCGCGCGCGGGAATCGCGCCGCCCCGCCCACCCCGATCCGGAGAACCCCATGGGATCGACCCGCCGCCACGCCGCCGTCGCCCTCGCGCTCGGCCTGTCCCTTTCGCTCACGTCCCCCGCCCTCGCCGCCGGCAATGCCAACGCCGCCCGCATCCGCGTGAGTTCCGCCGAAGAAAAGGTCGACGGCCCCCGCCGCGGCGAAGTCGAGGATATCCTCAAGGACGCCGAGAAGTGGCTCGACGGCCTCCCCGCCGCCGAGCGCGCCCCCTACGACGCCCGCATCAAAACCGTCCGCGAAAAGCTCGCCAGCCTGATCACGCCCGAGGACGAGCGGAAGGTCCGGGCCGCCCGCGGCAAGATCCGCCAGGCCCAAAGCCAGATCGACGCCAAGCAGACCTCCGGCATCGAGGACACCTTCAAGACCGCCGAGAAGTACCTCGACGGCGTCCCCGACAAGTTTCGCACGCCCGTCATGGCCGAACTCCAGGTCGTTAAAGACAAGTTCGCCGCCGGCAAGCCCGCCGACCCGACCAAACCGGACACGACGAAGACGACCGCCACGAGCGGTACTGGTACCACCGGCACCGGCACAACCGGCACGACGACCGTTAAACCGGACGTGACGAAAACCACCTCCGGCACTGGCGCCGGACCGACCGCCACGCCCGGCGTCACCGCCACGGGCCTCGACAAGGAGGCCGCCGCAAACCTCGGCCGGGCAAACGACCGCCTCGCCCTGGCCCGCAAGAAGATCGCCGACGAGGATTTCAAAGACGTCAGCTTCGACACCAACGCCGCCGAACGATTCGCGCGCGAGCTGCCGCCGGCCGTGAAAGAGGCGATCGCCAAGGAGTGCGCGGCCCTCAATGAAATGAGCCGGACCCTCGCCGACGCCAAGGAAAATCGCCGCCGCGTGACCTCCGAAATCGAGCGCCACCTGCGCTCGGCCGAATCCTTCCGCCAGTCGTCCGACGCCCGCATGTCCGCCGACTCGATCAACCGGGCCACCCTCCGCCTGGCCGACCCCGAGGCCCGCAAGTGGCTCACCGGCTCGCAGGTCCAGCAGTACGAGACCGAGCTCGCTACCGTGAAGACCAAGCTCGCCGCCGACAACAAGTCCGAGGTCCTGTCGCGCGCCAGCGCGCTCGTCGACAAGCTCGAAGAACAGCTCAAGGAAGACCCGTTCAAGGGCAAGGAACAGCGGGCCGCCTACGAGGCCGCCAGCTCCATGGAAAGCGTCCAGAAGGGCATCGCCAGCTGGCTGAAGGGCCTGCCCGCCGACGACGCCGACCGCAAGAAGCTCGAGGCCCGCGTCGACGCCGCCCGCGCCAAGATCGCCACCGCCGACGCCGCCTGGGGCAAGGCCCAGGTCGACGCCGAGGTCGGCAGCGGGTGGGAATACATCCAGAAGGACATCGCCGGCTGGGAGGCCGAGACCGTCGACCCCAAGGCCCAACCGCTCGACTTCCCGCGCCTCGCCAAAACCGAAAGCGCCATCCGCCGGATCCGCTTCTGGCTCGACGACAAGCGCACCAAGGAGATCCGCGAGGCCAACAAGGGTGACGCCGTGCTGACAAAGACGTACACCGACGCCGAGGCCACCCTCACGCAGGCCGCGGCGAAGCTGAGCATGGCGTACAACGCCGTCCTCGACGCCGCCGAGAAAATGCCCACCCCGATGCGCCGGTTCGAGACGGACCGCCCGTCCCAGCTCGCCTACGCCGCCGACGAAGCCTTCCGCGGCACCAAACACCACGCGACCGACGTCGCCCGCGCCAAAAAGCTCGACGACCGCTGGAAGGCCGAGCTCGCCGCCATCATGAAGGCACGCCAGGAGCTCTACGACAAGCTCGCCAAAGAGGCCGACATCAACTGGCCCGGCATCGCCGCTCGGACCGGCGCCAAGGACGGCATCGATCCCAAAACCGCCCAGCCCGGCCAGGTCGTCCAGCTCAAGGCCGTCTACAACCGCTCCGGCTGGGACTTCGGCCGCGACTTCGACTTCATCGTCCGCATCAACGGCGTCCCCGTCGCCGGCAACTACGACCCCCACGTCCTCAAGGCCCTCGAGCACGCCTGGTACGAGCTCAAGCTCGACGTCAACGACCGCATCACCTGGGACGTCGTCGGCGTCGTCGAGGGCAACGCCAAGGTCGGCCAGCGCGTCACCGTCACCCTCCGCGACAAGGACACCCGCCTCGAGATCGGCAAGATCGAGGAGTACCGCCCCGAGGACTGCGTGAAGATCCGCATCACCGCCCTGCACGCCGGACCCGTCGCCGTCGGACCCGTGAAGTAGCACGGGACAACTACAACGCATCGCCGAAAGCCCACGGAGCTCGCTCCGTGGGTTTTGTCGTTCCGAGACCGCTTCACCTCTCCCGAGCTTGATTCCGCACTCCCCGCGCGTTCAGATGAACCCCCGCACTTCTCTCTTGCCCAACCGGAGGTATGACATGTCGAGCACCTCGCGCCGATCACTGCTATCGTCGTCCGTCGCGATTGGCGCTGCTCTTGCCATGGGCAGCCGAGCTGCCCAAGCCGCGCCGGGCATCCCCGCCGGTATCGACGTCCCCCCCGACACCTACAAGGCCACCAACCTCCGCGTCCGCCAGTCCGTCATGGGCTGGTGCTTCAACCCCATCAAGGCCCCCGACCTCGCCCGCCACTGCAAGGCCATGGGCATCGTCGCCATCGAGGGCATCGGCAAGGAGCACTACCCCGCCGTCAAAGACCTCGGCCTCGACATCTCCCTCGTCGGCAGCCACGGCTTCGCCAAGGGCCCCGTCTCCCCCGCCAACCACGCGTTCTGCGAAAAATCCCTCCGCGACGCCATCGACCTCGCCGTCGCCGTCGGCTCCAAGCGCGTCATCACCTTCACCGGCATGCGCGACCCCGCCATCAAGGACGACGAACAGGCCGCCAAGAACTGCGTCGACCTCTGGAAGAAGGTCATCGGCTACGCGGAAGAGAAAAAGATCCTCCTCTGCCTCGAGCACCTCAACTCCCGCGACAACTCCCACCCCATGAAGGGCCACCCCGGCTACTTCGGCGACCACGTCGACGTCTGCGTCGACCTGATCAACCGCGTCGGCTCGCCGAACATGAAGCTCCTCTTCGACATCTACCACGTCCAGATCATGGACGGCGACGTCACCCGCCGCCTCCGCCAGCACAAGGACGTGATCGGCCACATCCACACCGCCGGCGTCCCCGGCCGAGCCGAGCTCACCGACGAGCAGGAAGTCAACTACCCCGCCGTCATGCGCGCCATCGTCGACCTCAAGTTCGACGGCTACGTCGCCCAGGAATTCATCCCCACCTGGCCCGACAAGATCGCCGCCCTCCGCCACGCCGTCCGCCTCTGCGACGTCTAACGTAGGGCGGGCACCGCCCACCGCTCGCGCGCATCGCGCCGTCTGAAAAAGGGAGCCCAGCGACTTGTCGCGGGACGGAGTCGAACGGCGCTCGTCCGCGCGAGTTCGCCCGTGACCCGCGCCGATGGTCGGAATCCGATGCCCTGGTACGTCGCCATTCTCGAAGACGACCCCCTCCGCGTCGCCGGCATGCTCTCGATCCTCGCGCACCTCCTCCCCACCGCCCGCCCCGCCGTCTTCGACGCCGTCCCCCCGCTCCGCCGCTTCATCGCCGACCACGGCCACCAAACCGTCCTCATCTCCCTCGACCACGACCTCACCCGACCGCTCGTCGACCCGGCCCAGTGCACCGAAGCCGACCGCGGCGACGGCCGCGACGCGTGCGACCTACTCGGCGCCCTCCCGCCCGTCTGCCCCGTCATCGTCCACAGCTCGAACTACGGCATGGCCGCGATCATGGTCCATCACCTCCGCGATCGCGGTTGGGACGTGGCCGTGATCACGCCCCACTCGGACGTGGAGTACGAGTGGATCGACACCGACTGGCGCGCCGAAGTCGAACGTCTGATCCAAACCGGCGCCGTCTACTTCGCGTCACCCACCCCGACCCGTGATCACGCGCCGACCCGCGCCGCCCACATCGCCAGATACGCCCGCTCCACGTCCCCCGCGAACCGCCGCCCGTCCGCCAGCGCCGACCCCATCAATCGCCCCCGCAGCGTCCTCCGGAAAAACCGCCGCCCCTCCGCGTCCCCCGCCAACTGCGCCGCGATCCGCACGTAATCCGCCGCCGAGTGCGCCACCCACTCCGTCAGCCCGAGGTTCGACAGGTGGCTGAACCCCGCCCGGCTCACCGGCATCTGCCCGCACAGCGTGACGACCGGCACGCCCATCCACAGCGCGTCCAGCGCCGTCGTGTGCGCGTTGTACGGAAACGTGTCCAGCGCGATATCGACCCGGTTGTACGTCGCCAGGTACCCCGCCCGCGGCTGCGGCGCCACGAACTCCACCCGCGCCGCCGCGTCCCGCACCCCGCGCGCCGCCAGCACCTCCACCGTCCGCCCCCGGTGCCGCCCGCGATCCGCCAGCAATAACAACCGCGACCCCGGCACCGCGCTTAACACCTGCGCCCACAGCGCCAGCACGTCGTCGTTCGTCTTGGCGAACGACCCGAGCGACCCGAACGTCACGTACCCGTTTGCGTCCGCCGGCGGCGCACCGACCTCCACGTCCACCCCGAGCGGGTCGTAACACCAGAACGACCTCGCCAACCGCACGCACGCCTCCGCCGCCGGCGACGCCGCGCCCGGCGGGTCCAGGTACGGGTCGCTCAGCCGAAAGTCGATCGCCGACAACCCCGTCGTCGACGGGTACCCCGCGAACGTCACCTGCACCGGCGCCGGCCGCCGCGCCAGCGCCGGCAGTCGGTTCTGCGACATGTGCAGCGTGCAGTCAACCAAGACGTCGACCCGATCCGCCCGCACGCGCTCCGCCAGCCGCGCGTCGTCCAGCGCCGAGACGTCCACCCACCCGTCGCACGCCGACACCAATCGCTCGGTCAGCGCGTCGCCGGGCGTCCGCAGGTCCGCGTACGCGATCACCTCGAACCGGTCGTGGTCGTGCCCCGCCAGCAGCGGGACGAGGTTTCGCCCCACCACGTGGTCGCGAAAATCGGGCGACACGTACCCCACCCGAAGCCGCCGCCCGGGCGACGGCGGTTCCCCCTCGACCGTCAACTCCCCGCCGCCCGGGAACACCGGCTGCGTCGGCCAATCCGTGCGAAACGGCCGCGCGTACCGCCGCTCCCACTCCCGGTGCTCCTCCAGCAAATGCCCCGGCGTGACCCGCGGGTGAAAGTGCAATTGGTACACGAAGTTCCCGTGCAGCACGCGCGCCATCCGCGCGGCGGCCGGGTCACCCGCCGCCGCCGCCCGCCCCGCCTGCTCGACCGCCCGCCGCGCCGCGTCCGCCGCCAGATCGTGTTCGGCCGCCAAGTGGTGCACCGCCGCCAAGTTCCCCCGCGGCTCGATCCGCCCCGGGTCCAGCCGGACCGCCGCCTCGTACGCCTCCCGCGCCGCGTCCAGGTCCCCCGTCGCCAGCCACACGTTCCCCAGGTTCACGTACGCGGCCGCCCGCGGCCGCCGCGCGATCGACTCCCGCAGCGCCGCCAGCGCCTCGGCCGCCCGCCCGCTCGACAGTTCCCGATCCCCCACCGTGACCAACTCGGCCGCCAACCGCGCCGACAGCGCCGGCGCCGCCCCCGCCCCCGGCTCGTCCGCCGCCACCCACAGCGCCGCCAGCGACCCGTCCGCGTCCTGCGCGGCGATCGCGCGCCCCAGTGCCGCCCGATGATCCGGATCGAATCCTGTCACGCACCCAGCTTACCGTACATTCATTCTCCGGAAACGGGCGCCACGGGCACGCCCCGTACCGCCGTCCCCGGTGCGCGCGTAACGCCATCCCCGCGCCACCCTTTTTCATCGCAATCCGAAATAATCTTCCCGTCCCACGCCGCGCCATCGCCCCGCCGTGCGCGCCCGTCGCCACCACCGCGGGACACCGCCAGTAAGGTTGATGAGATACGCCCGACCCGTCCACTCCGCTTCCCCGCCGTCCACGGCGCTCCCCCGGTACCGAGAGGTACCGGAAAGTACCGAAAGGTACCGAAAAGTACCGGAAATGCCCGAAAATGCCCGCTTTTTCGCAGCCCCGCACGCCGCCCAACTCCCGCGGCCCACCGATGTTGCGCACAACTCACCCCTCGCCCGCACCCCCAACCTCCATTTTTGCCCGGCCTCCCAATCCAATCCCGGTGGTCGCCCTGCCGTGCACTCGCGCCGAGCAACTTGAGCCCCCGCCGCATCACCCGCTATCCTCCCCACCCATGCCCACCCGCCCCCTCCTCGCCCTCCTGCTCCTCCTCACTCCGACCGCCCACGCCGCCCCCCTCCCCCGCGCCACCCCCGAATCCCAGGGCGTCTCCTCCGCCGCCGTCCGCGCCTTCGTCGAGACCGCCGACAAGAAGATCGACACCCTCCACGGCTTCGTCCTCGTCCGCCACGGCCACGTCATCGCCGAGGGCTGGTGGAAGCCCCAGACCGCCGACACCAAGCACGTCATGCACTCGCTCTCCAAGAGCTTCACCTCCACCGCCGTCGGCCTCGCGATCGCCGACGGCAAGCTCGACCTCTTCGACCCCGTCCTCAAGTTCTTCCCCGACGACGCGCCGGCCAATCCGTCGGCGAACCTCAAGCGGATGCGCGTGCGCGATTTGCTGACGATGAGCAGCGGGTTCGAGACCGAGCCGAAGTTCACGCCGGACGAGCCGTGGGTGAAGACGTTCCTCAAGCACCCCGTCGACCACAAGCCCGGCACGCACTTCATGTACAGCTCCGCCTCCACCTACATGTGCAGCGCGATCGTACAGAAAGTCACCGGCCAGACCGTCCTCGACTACCTCAAACCCCGCCTCTTCGAGCCCCTCGGCATCGCCGACCCCGAGTGGCTCGCCTCCCCCCAGGGCATCACCACCGGCGGCTGGGGCCTCAAGATCACCACCGAAGACGTCGCCAAGTTCGGCCAGCTTTACCTCCAGAAGGGGCAGTGGAACGGGAAGCAACTCGTCCCGGCCGCGTGGGTCGAGCAGGCCACCGCCCGCCAGATGTCCAACGGCTCGGACCCCACCAAGGACTGGGACCAAGGCTACGGCTTCCAGTTCTGGCGCTGCCGCCACAACGCCTACCGCGGCGACGGCGCCCACGGCCAGATCTGCCTCGTCCTCCCTGACCAAAACGCCGTCCTCGCCATCACCGCCAACTGCGGCGACATGCAGGGCGAGATGAACGTCATCTGGGACACCCTGCTCACCGCGTTCGGCAACGACGCGCTGCCGGAGAACCCCGACGAGCAAGCCAAGCTCAAGTCCGCCATCGACAAGCTCGCCATCCGCCCCGACCACAAAGAGCTCCAGATCCGCCTCCCCGGCTCGCCCGCAGAGGACAAGAAGCCGGCCCCGGCTACGAAGTAGTTGGCCCGCCGTGGCACGGGCTACCAGCCCGTGAGTCCGTTACTTCAGCCGACACCCTTCCCAGTCTTATCTCTGCACGGGCTGGTAGCCCGTGCCACCGACGCCCGGCCGCGCCCTCTCGCCGTTCCCGCTCACACCCACGCGTACCCCCCGTACTCGTACATCACGTTCCGCTTCGGCCGCGCGGGGTCGTAGAGGACGGTGACGGGCTTTCCGGACAACGCCTGCTCGTACTCGGCCTCGCCGGCGACCGTGTGGCTCGCCGCGCGCGGCGCGCTCTCGCCGGCCGGCGTGAACTGGTACCCGATGTGGTACATCGTGCTGCTCTTGATGCGCCGCGTCCACCCGCCCGTGACCGTCCCGGGGACGGCCGCGCCGTCCGTGTAAAGCCACCGGCGGCGGCGCGGGCGGACGACGCCGGCGAGGTACAACGCCCAGCAGAGCAGGCCGCCGACGGGCACGAAGATGAGCGGGACGAAGACGAGCAGATCGGCGGACTCGTGCTCGACCGGGCGGTTGAACGAGATCGGCCCGAAGTCGTACCCGCGGACGGCGAGCGTCTGCGGGGCCTTGGCGCCCAGCTCGCCCGCCGTGCGGACCTCCTCGGCCGTCGGCGCGGTCGTCGGGAAGACGATGTCGGTCGGGCGGCCCCCGACGGTGATGAACGGCTTGCTGAGGCGGTGGAACGCCGAGAACGACAGGGCCGACTCGTCGGTCCGCGCGGGGTGGCCGGGTCGCTCGATCGTGTAGCGCGCGGGGTACGTGTACGACCCGTCCGGACTTTGGCGCTCGTGGAGCGAGATCAGTCTGGCCCGCGTTTCGTACCCGAGCCCGCGCAAGACGCCCTCGTGAACCAGCGCGACGATCAGCACGACCTCGGCCAGGCAGACCGCGGCGAAGAAGACCCCGCCGATCACCTTAATCACCTTCGGGATCGGGTGCGTCGGCCGAATCGCCCGCGGCGGCGGTGGGACGTGCGTCATACCGGCAGCGTAGCACCCGCGTGCCCGCCCGCCACCCCCGCGCGCCCCAACCCCCCTCTTCATGTTTCATGTCTTCATGTTTCA
>DASPKW010000070.1:0-6599 GCA_035627895.1 Tepidisphaeraceae bacterium
ACGATCAGGATCGTGACCCGCTTCCGCAATTCGCCGACGAGTTCCTCGATCCGCCCGGTCGCGATCGGGTCGAGCGCGCTGGTCGGCTCGTCGAACAGGATGATCTCCGGGTCCGTCGCCAGCGCCCGGGCGATGCACAGCCGCTGCTGCTGCCCGCCCGACAGCGCCAGCGCGCTCCCGTGCAGGCGGTCCTTCGTCTCGTTCCAGAGGGCCGTCGCGCGGAGGGCGCGCTCGGCGGCGTCGGCGAGCGTCCGCTTGTTCCGCTCGCCGGCGATCCGCAGCGCGTAGACGGCGTTCTCGAAGATCGACATCGGGAACGGGTTGTGCTTCTGGAACACCATCCCGATCCGCTTGCGCAGGTTGATCACGTCCGTCGAGCGGTCGTAGACGTTCCTTCCCTGATAGTCGATCGCCCCGGCCACCCGCACCCCCGCGATCGTGTCGTTCAGCCGGTTGATCGACCGCAGCAGCGTCGACTTCCCGCACCCCGACGGCCCGATCAACGCCGTCACCTTCCGCTCCGGCACGTCCAGCGACACGTCGAACAGCGCCTGCTTCTTCCCGTAGTGCAGGCTGAAGCCGCGCACGTGCAGCACGTGCCGCTCGCCGGCGAGCTCGGGATGGACGTACGCCGCCGGCGGCGCTGATTGCTGCGCCACGGGTTCGGGCCGCGGAATGCTCAAGGTCGACATAAGCTCACTCGCAACTGGCAACTCGCAACTCGCAACTCGCAACTACTCCGCCTTCGTGTGCATCTTCCGGCTGATGATCCGCACCGACAGGTTCAGCACGAAGATCAGCGAAATCAGGATCAAAATGCCCGCCCACGCCAGCCGCTTCTCCTCCGGGCTCGGGCCCGTCGCGTACTTGTAGATCTGCACCGTCAGCGACGGGAACGGCTCGTTCGGGTTGGTCGTCAGGTACCGGCTGCCCAGGGCCGTGAACAGCAGGGGGGCCGTCTCGCCGGCGACGCGGGCGATCGCCAGCATGATCCCCGTGATCGTGCTGCCCATCGCGGCCGGCAATACGACCGTGAAGATCGTCCGCGCCTTGCTCGCGCCCGTCCCCAGCGACGCTTCGCGGTAGCTGTTGGGCACCAGCCGGAGCATCTCCTCCGTCGTCCGCGCGATGATCGGGACCATGATGAACGCCAGCGCCAGCGCCCCGGCCCACCCGTTGAACCGCCCCATCGGCACGACCAGCAGCTCGTACCCGAGGATGCCGACGACGATCGACGGGACGCCCGCGAGCACGTCGCACACAAACCGCACGGGCCCGGCGAGCCACGAGTCGGCGTCGTACTCGGACAGGTACACGCCAGTCAGGATGCCCATCGGCACGCCGATCAGGCTCGCCAGCCCGACGAGGATGCCGGTGCCGATCAGGGCGTTGCGCATGCCCCCCGGGCTCGCCGGGTTGCCGGTCGGGTCCTCGGTGGAGAACGACAAGCTGATCGACGAGAAGCCGAGGTAGACCAGGTACCCGGTGACCAGCGCGAGGACGGTCAAAATGAAGACGGTGAACACGATGCAGATCGTGTACATCGCGTGGCTCGTCGCCCGGCTGATCGTGTCGTGAAGCGGACCTCTCATGAACCCATCCAATCGGTTTCAACCACGAAGATCACGAAGATCACGAAGCGAGATGGATCACGGACGGCACAGGCGATCCGCAGAGAAACATGCAAATACAAAGGGAATCACAGGTCTTCTCCCCTCCCTGCTCTCCGTGTCCTCCGTGGTTCAATCGTTTTCTTCGTGCGCTTCGTGCCCTTCGTGGTTTAATCCTCAGTGCCCCGCCGCGCCGCGCGACCCCTTACCGACCACCAGCCACCGCGCGATCATGTTGAACCCGAGCGACATCACGAGCAGGATCAGCGCGACCGTCGCGAGCGCCGACAGGTGGATCCCGCTCGCCTCGCGGAACTCGTTGGCTAGCAGGCTGCTCATCGTCTGGGCCGGGGCGAACAGCGACGCCTTGATCTGGTTGTTGTTGCCGATGACCATCGTGATGGCCATCGTCTCGCCCGCTGCCCGCGCCAGGCCCAGCATGACGGCCCCGAACAGGGCCGACCGGCTGTACCGCAGCATCGCCTTGGAGCTCTGCCACCACGTCGCGCCCAGGGCCATCGTCCCCTCGATCTGGATGCGCGGCACGCTCCGGAGCACGTCCCGACTGATCGCGGTGATGATCGGCAAAATCATGATCGCCAGGACGACCCCGCCGCAGAACATATCGCGCCCGACCAGCGGGATCTCGCGCACGACCGGCTTACCGGCGATCACGATCGTCTCGTAGAACAGCCACTTCATGAACGGCAGCGCCCCGACCGTGCTCCGCAGGAACGGCTCGAGGTGGGTCTGCAGGAACGGGGCGACGACGAACAGGCCCCAGATCCCGTACGCGATGCTCGGGATCGCCGCCAGGAACTCGATCATGAACGACACCGGCTGCGCGAGCCCGCGCGGGGCGATGCGCACCAGGAAGATCGCCGCCCCGAAACTGATCGGCACGGCAATGACCAGCGCGATGACCGAGCTGACCACCGTCCCGTAAATGACAGGCAGCGCGCCGAACACGGGCGGCTTGGTCTCCATGACCATCTCGCCGTCCTCGATGATCACCTTGCCGTCGGCGCCCTTCTTCGGCAACTCGAGCGCGTTCGGCCGCCACTCGGTCCCGGTCACGAAGCCCCACCCGAACTCCCGGACCGCCGGCAGCGCGGCGAGGAACAGGACGACCAGGAGCGACGCGAGCAGGCCGAGCACGCCCACCGCCGCCGCGCTGGTCAGCCACCGGAGCGATGCGTCGGCCGCGGTACCCGAGCGGCCCGCGCCCGACACCGCCGGGCGCTCGCCGGCGGTCACGGTCACGTACTCGGAGACCGCATCGATCCGCGGCTCGGTCACTTCGAAGGTGGGCTGCGGCATGGGTGGGCGAGTTACGAACTGTCCGGGAGGGGACAAGCCCGATCGCGGGGGTCAACCCGCGACCGGGGGAAGGGGGGTTCGATCCCCGAAGGTCTTCAAATCGAACAAGCCGGGGCAGAGCGCACGGGCTTCGCCCGAAGCGCCGCCCCGGATCCGGGCGCCCTACCGAACCGCGACCGGCGTCACCGCCTTGCCGCCGTAGTTCAGCGACTTCAGCGCCTCCTCGACCTTCTTCCGCACCGGCTCGGCGAGCGGGGCGTACCCCAGCGACGGGGCGAGCTTCTGCCCGTCGTGCGTCGCCCACCAGAGGAAGTCGGCCAACGTCTGGGCCTGCTCGGCGTTCTGGGCCGTGCGGAGGTCCTTGTACGTGATCACGTACGTGAACGCGGCGATCGGATAGGCGCCCTCGCCGTCCTGGTTCCAGATGTCGGCGGCGAGCAGGCTGCCCTTGAGCTTGTCGGCGGCCCCGGCGCCGGCGGCCGACACCGACTCGCCGCTCGCCTTCACGAACTTGCCCGCCTTGTTCTTCACCGCGCCGAACGCGATCTTGTTCTGCTCCGCGTAGTTCTGCTCGATGTAGCCGAGCGCCCCGGCCGACTGCTGCACGATCGCCGCCACGCCGGCGTTGCCGTTCCCGCCCTGGCCGACCGGCCACTTCACCGCCTTGCCCACGCCGACCGTCGTCTTGAACTCCTCGCTCTGCGTCCCGAGGTAGTTCGTGAAGACGAAGTTGGTGCCGCTGCCGTCCGTCCGCCAGGCCGGCGTGATCGCCAGGTCCGGGAGCGCCACGCCCGGGTTGACCGCGGCGATCTTGGCGTCGTTCCACTTGCCGACCTTGCCCATGAAGATGTCGGCCAACAACTCGCCAGTGAAGTTCAGCGGCTGGCTCACGCCCGGCACGTTGTACGCCGGCACCACCGACCCGGCGACCGTCGGGATCTGCACGAGCCCGTCCGCCCCGCCCGCCGCCTCGATCTCCTTCTTGCTCAGCGGCGCGTCCGACCCGGCGAACAGGACCGTCTTGTTCGTGATCGCCTTGATCCCCCCGCCCGAGCCGATCGGCTGGTAGTCGATCTTCACGCCGGGATTGGCCTTGATGTACTCGCCGATCATCCGCTGGTAGAGCGGGTCCGGGAACGTCGCCCCGGCCCCCTGGATCTTCACCTCCGCCGACGCCGCCCCGGTCACGCCCAGCGACAGGGCCACGGCCGCGATCTTCGAGAACATTCGCATGCAGACCTCCTTCAGAGGTTGAGAGAGACTCGTCTTCCGTCCACAGTGTTTTGACGGGCGGAAGGCTAGGCCTGCTGCGCTAAGGAAACGTGAAGGATTTGTTTAGAGGGGGGCAACCCATGCCCCCGCGTTTCGCGCGCCCCCGCCCCGCGTGCGCGTCCCTCACCCCGCGTGCGCACCCCGCACCCCGCGCGCGCTACCGATCTGGGCGACAATTCCCAAAGAATTCGCCCCGCTTGCGCCCGCCCCATCGTCGGTCCGTGCGCGCCCCCCACCACGCCGGCGTGACACGTCGCGCGGGTGCGGAGGCGCTAAAAAATGCGCACGGCGCCGCAATCGCCATCCGGCGCCTACAACTCCGCCGTCACCAAACTCGCCAGTTCGCTCCGCTCGCTCTTCGCCAGCGTGATGTGCCCAACGATCGGCTTCCCCTTGAGCCGTTCGACGAGGTAGCTCAGGCCGTTCGACGAACTGTCCAAGTACGGATTATCGATCTGCGACGCGTCCCCCGTCAGCACCAGCTTCGTCCCCTCGCCCACCCGGCTGGCGATCGTCTTCACCTCGTGCGGCGTCAAATTCTGGGCCTCGTCCACGATCATGAACTGATGCGGGATGCTCCGCCCGCGGATGTACGTCAGCGGCTCCATCACCACCTGCCCCGATTCGACCAGTTGCTTCATCCGTTGTTCGACCGTCGACAGCGACGCCGCGTGCGGCTGGCCCTCGCCCGACAAACGGTTCGACAGCAAATAGCTCATGTTGTCGAAGATCGGCTGCATCCAGGCCGTCAGCTTTTCGTCCTTGTCGCCGGGCAGGTAGCCGATGTCCCGGCCCATCGGCATGATCGGCCGCGCGACCAGCAGCTTCTGGTACGTCTGCTCGTTCAGCACCTTGCTCATGCCCGCCGCCAGCGCCACCAGCGTCTTGCCCGTGCCGGCCGAGCCGATCAGCGAGACGAGCTTGACCGAGTCGTCCATCAGCAGGTCCAGCGCCATCGTCTGCTGCACGTTCCGCGGCATGATCCCGAACACCGGCCCGCGCCGCGGGCGCACGGGCACGAGGTACCCCAGGTCCGCCTTGTACCGCGCAAGCGCCGTGTGCGACGGGTCGACGGCGTCCTTGAGCAGGACATACTCGTTCGCCCGGAGCGCGACGCCCTCGAAGCTCGCGCGGAGCTGCTTGTCCTGGTACAGCTTGTCGATCTGGGCGGCCGGCACCGTGACTTCCTGATACCCCGTGTACAGCCGCTCGAAATCGACCTTCTGGTTCTCGAAGTCCTCGGCGATCAGGCCGATCGTGTCCGCCTTGATCCGCGCGTTGATGTCCTTGGAGATGAAGTAGACCGGCTTGCCCTGCTGCCGGAGCGCGTACGCGGTGCAGATGATTCGGTTGTCGGGCGAGTCGGCGGTCAGACCGGGGCAGGCCTGCTTGTCCTTCTCGAGGATCACGCGGAGCGTCCCGCCGGTCTCCTTCAGGTCGATCCCGTCGGCGAGCTTGCCCTGCCGGCGGAGGCGGTCGAGGTGGCGGATCACCGTCCGGGCGTTGCGGCCCAGGTCGTCCGACGACGACTTGAACTTGTCCAGCTCCTCGATGACGTCGAACGGGATGACCACGTCGTTGTCGGCGAACAAAAAGATCGCGTTTGGGTTGTGCAGCAGGACGTTGGTGTCGAGGACGAAGGTCTTACGGTCGCCGTGGTGGGTCATGAGGGGGGGAGCGCCGCGTGGCCGCGACGGCTAAACGACTGGGAGGGTGGAAACGGTCGCGCCGGTTGGTGGGGACGCCGAGCATAGATTACGGGGCCGGGCTGAACACTCAACCGCGGGCCCGTCGGATAGATGTCATTCTTAACAGGGGCGGGGGTTAGGCCGATGACCGGATGAGAGACGGTGTCGAGTTGTTAGACTCGTCGGTCGTAGGTTAGTGGCCCGTCGACGAGTCGTCCGAGAAAACCGCCTATGCCGCTTTACCCGCTGAAATTCGCGCCGCGCTGGGTCGAGAAGATCTGGGGCGGGCGCAAGTTCGAAACGGTGCTCGGCAAGCCGCTCCCGCCGGAGGTGAACGTCGGCGAGAGCTGGGAGATCTTCGATTTCCCGCCCGGCGTGGTCGACAAGTCGGCGGACTGGGTGAGCAGCGCCGTCACCAACGGCCCACTCACCGGACGGACGCTTCACCAACTCGTCCAACAGTACGGCAAAGACCTGCACGGCGACGTCGCGCTGCTCAACGGCGAGCAGTTCCCAATCCTGATCAAGTTCCTCGACGCGCGCGAAGACCTGTCGCTCCAGGTGCACCCGCCCTGCGCGTACACCGACGACAACCCCGGCACGCACCTGAAGACCGAGGCGTGGTACGTCATCGAGCACGGCGAGGGCGCGAAGCTCTACAAGGGACTCAAGCCCGACGTGACGCGCGAGCAGTTCGCCACGGGCATCG